>NZ_CP011789.1:610000-915000 GCF_001636055.1 Pseudomonas putida | reverse complement strand
GTGATCGAGCTGGCGCTGGCCGAACGCGGCGACCCCGGCGTGGCCTTCAGTTGGCTGTGCTTCGGCAGCGAGGGACGCCGCGAGCAGACCCTGCACACCGACCAGGACAATGGCATTCTCTTCGAGGCCCGCGACAGCGCCGAAGCCGACGCCATTCGCGCGCGTCTGCTGCCACTGGCGCAATACATCAACCACAACCTCGCCCAGTGTGGCTTCACCCTGTGCAAGGGCAATGTCATGGCCGGCAACCCCGAGCTATGCCTGTCGCGTGCCGAATGGGCGCGGCGCTTTGCCGGTTTCATCCGCGAAGCCAGCCCGGAAAACCTGCTGGGTTCGAGCATCTACTTCGACCTGCGCGTGGTCTGGGGCGATGAGCAAGGCTGCGAAGTGCTTCGCCAGGGCATCCTCGCCCAGGTTGCCGACAACCGTATCTTCCAGCGCATGATGGCTGACAACGCCCTGCGCCAGCGCCCGCCGGTCGGGCGCCTGCGCGAGTTCGTGCTGACCCGTCAGGGCAACGACAAGGCCGCCACCCTCGACCTCAAGGTCCAGGGCCTGACACCCTTCGTCGATGGCGCCCGCCTGCTCGCCCTGGCCAACGGCATCGGTGCCAACAACACACTGGAACGGTTGCGCCAGCTGGTGGCCAAGGGCGTCATCGATGCCCTCGATGGCGCCGCCTTCGAAGAGGCCTATCACTTCATCCAGCAGACCCGCATGCAACAGCACCAACGCCAGAGTCGCGATAACCTGGCCTACTCCAACCGCGTCGACCCGGACAGCCTCAACCATCTGGACCGCCGCATCCTGCGTGAATCGCTGCGCCAGGCCCAGCGCCTGCAAAGCAGCCTGGCGCAGCGGTACCAGCTATGAAGCTGTTCGCCTGGCTACGCTCCAGCGCACCGGCGCTCGACGATGAACTGCGCCAGCGCCTGGCCGCGCTGCCAGGCCCGGCAGCGTACGGCGTGCAGCCTCTGCGCGAGCAGCGCTGGGTAGTACTGGACCTCGAAACCAGCGGTCTGAACCTCAACCGTGACCAGGTGCTGTCGATCGGAGCCGTGGCCATCGAGGACGGCGGTATCGACCTGGGCCGCCAGTTCGAACGCACCCTGCACCGTCCCGAACAGAAGACCAACGCCAGCGTGCTGATCCACGGCCTGGGGCCCAGCGCACTGTCGGCAGGCAGCGACCCGGCCGAAGCGCTGGTGGACTTGCTGGAGTTCATCGGCGACAGCCCGGTACTGGCCTTTCACGCGCCGTTCGACCAGGGCATGCTCGGGCGCGCCTTGAAGGAAACCCTCGGCTATCGCCTGCAACATGTCTTCATCGATGTGGCGGAACTGGCACCGATGCTCAACCCCGACACCGTGCTACGTGAGGCAGGCCTGGACGACTGGGTGGCACGCTTCGGCCTTGAGGTACAGGCGCGCCATCATGCCAGTGCCGACGCCCAGGTCACCGCAGAGCTGGCCTTGATCCTGTTCAGCCAGGCACGACGCCAGCAACTGGACAGCCCGCTGCAACTGGAACAGCGGCTGAGGCAGTGGCGGCGGCGCGCCGTGCACAGCCATGGCCTGTAGGCAGGCACTGGCCTTTTCGCGGATAAACCCGCGCCCACAGGCATTCTGACCAGCGTCAATTGCATCCCCCCGCCCTCCTCTGCCACAATCGCGAATCATTATCGTTATATAACGCATTCTTCCCCGGGGAACGCCCTTGTCCTCTGCGCACAGCCCACATGCCGAGCTGGTCGGCAGCCTGTACCGCGACCACCGCAGCTGGCTGCTGGCCTGGCTGCAGCGCAGCACGGCTTGCCGCCAGCGCGCCGAAGACCTCAGCCAGGACACCTTCGTGCGCCTGCTCGGCCGCGAACAGTTGATCGCGCCTCGCGAACCCCGCGCGTTTCTTGTCGCCGTGGCCAAGGGGCTGCTGTTCGACCATTTCCGCCGCGCCGCCCTGGAGCAGGCCTACCTTGCCGAGCTGGCGCTGCTGCCTGAAGCAGAGCAGCCTTCGCCAGAAACCCAGCACCTGATCCTCGAGGACCTCAAGGCCATCGACCGCCAGCTGGGCAAACTGTCGAGCAAGGCACGCACCGCGTTCCTGTACAACCGTCTGGACGGCATGGGCCATGCCGAGATCGCCGAACGCCTGGGGGTGTCGGTGTCGCGAGTGCGCCAGTACATTGCCCAAGGCATGCGCCAGTGCTACGTGGCGTTGTACGGGGAACCGACGTGAGCAATACGCCGGTCTCGGCCAAGGTCCTGGAAGCCGCCATTGCGTGGAAACTTTGCCTGGAGGGCGGCGACGGCACCGCCGATGAGCGCAACGAATTCACGCGCTGGCACGCCGCCAGCGAGGAACATGCGCGCGCCTGGTTCCAGCTTGGCATGCTCGACCAACGTGTGGGCGCGGCTGCAGGCCCCGCCCGCCACGCCCTGCTGCAGTCACGCGCCGGCCTGCGCCAGCGGGTTGGCAAGCTCGGTGGCGGGCTGGCCGGGATGCTCCTGCTCGGTGGCCTGCTGGCCTGGATCGGCGCCCCTTCGCTGGCACCCAGCTACTGGCTGGCTGATCAACGCACCGGGACCGGAGAGCTGCGTACCCTGCGCCTGGAGGACGGCACACTGCTGAGCCTGGCCACCCACACCGCAGTCGATATCGACTACGAGGGCGAACAACGGGTGATCGTGCTGCACCAAGGGGAGATCTCCGTGGAAACCGGCCACGACGACCCTCGCCCGTTGTGGGTGCGCACCGACGATGGACGGCTGCGTCCGCTGGGCACGCGCTTCCTGGTCAAACGCGAAACTGCCGGCACACGCCTTGAAGTGCTGCAGGCTCAGGTAGCTGCGCAACCGAGCAACACGGATAACGAAGAAGTGCTGAACGAGGGCCAGCAAGTCTTGATGCACAGCAACGGCCTCGGCCTGATCGGCCCGGTCAGCGCCGGTGCCGACGCCTGGACCCGGGGCATGCTGGTGGTCGACAACGTGCGCCTGGCGGACCTGGTCGCCGAACTCGGTCGTTATCGCAGCGGGCACTTGGGGGTGTCGGATGAAGTCGCCAACCTGCGCGTGACCGGCAGCTTCCCGCTAACGGATACCGACCTGGCGCTGGCTTCGCTGGTGCCGGCCTTGCCGGTGAAGATCGAACGGCGGACGCCCTGGTGGGTGACCGTCGGGCCGCGGTGAATCAGTACCGGCCCTATCGTTCCTCACATCGGTGGTGCACCTGTAGGAGGAGCGGGCTTGCCCCGCGATAGGGCCGGAACATCCCTGCAATAACCCCAGACAAAAAAATCTCCACCCCCCTGTCACTTTCCAAATCTCGCTCGGCAAGGAAGCAGTTAGCACTTATCCGTCTAGGAGCCACTGCATGTCCCGTGCTGTCGAGTCTTACCTGCGTCCCAGCCTGATGGCCCTGGCCATCGGCCTTGCCACCCCTCTGGTCAGCCCCATGCTGCTGGCTGCCGAGCAGTCCAGCGTGCGGGCCTACGACCTGCCCAGCGCGCCGCTGGCCGGCACCCTGAACCGGATCGCCAGCGAGGCCGGCATCGCCCTGGCCCTGGACCCGAGCTTGGCCAGCGGACGTACCTCAGCGCCGGTCCGGGGCACCTTCAATGGCATCGGCGCCCTGCAGGCAGCCCTGCGCGGCACCGGCCTGCAACTGCAGCAGGGCAGCGCAGGCAGCTACAGCCTGGTCGCCGTGCCGGAAGGCAGCCTGGCGCTACCGGAAACCAGCGTGAACGCCTCCAGCGACAGCGAAAGCGCCTGGGGACCGGTCGATGGCTACCTGGCCAAACGCACCGCTGCCGGCACCAAGACCGACACCGCACTGGTCGAGGCCCCGCGCTCGATCTCGGTTGCCACCCGCCAGCAGATGAGCGACCGCGGCGTGCACAGCCTCGATGACGCGGTGAAGTACATGCCAGGTATCGTTTCCGCCAGCTTCGGCAGCGATACTCGCTACGACTGGATGCGCGTGCGGGGCTTCGAGCCGACCCAGTTCCTTGACGGCCTGCCACTGCCACGCGGCGTCTACGCCAACCCAAAACCGGAAACCTGGAACCTCGACCGCCTGGCCCTGCTACGCGGCCCGGCGTCATCAATCTATGGCCAGACCCCACCCGGTGGTTTGCTGGATATCGTCAGCCGTCGCCCGCAAGCCGAAGCCGCACATGAGATCAAGGTGCAGTACGGCAGCGACAACCATCGCCAGATCAACTTCGCCAGCACCGGCAAGATCGACGATGAAGGCCGGTTTCTCTACGGCGTCAGCGGTGTGATCCGCGATGGCGGCACGCAGATCGACCATATCGACGACAAGCGCTACAACATCGCTCCGAGCCTGACGTGGAACATCGACGAGGACACCTCGCTGACCTTCCTCAGCCAGTTCACCCGTGACGATACCGGTGCCACCAGCCAGTTCCGGCCGATACAAGGCACCAAGATCGACATGCCGTTTGGCAAGATCTCGCACCACAAGAACCTCGGAGACCCGGACTACGAGTTCTACGATCGCACCTATTACGCGCTGGGCTATGCCTTCGAGCATCGCTTCAACGACGTCTGGCAGTTCCGCCAGAATCTGCGCTACACCAAGTCGGACCTGGCGTTCCAGACCATCACTCCCGGTAGCTACTATCAACCCGGAGGCCCGGTGAAGGACGATGGCACCGTCAGCCGCATGTCCACCAACACCGATGAAGACATCAGCCAGTTCGCGGTGGACAACAACTTCCAGGGCGACTTCGCCACGGGGGACATCACCCATACGCTGCTGATCGGCCTGGATCACCAGCGTATGAACAGCAACTACCTGTCGATCTTTGGCTTCAACGTGCCAGACAGCAACGTCCTCAACCCGGTCTACGGGCTGCCGATCACTCGCCCGGATCGCTCCACGGCGTTCTACGACTACAACCAGAAAACCCGACAGACCGGCCTGTATGTTCAGGACCAGATGGCGCTTGGCAACTGGCGCCTGACCTTGGGTGGCCGTGAAGACTGGGTGCACACCGGTACCAAGTTCTTCAACAAGAACGATGCCACCAACACCCAGCGCGACAAGAAATTCAGCGGTAACGCGGCGATCAGCTACGTCTTCGACTCGGGCTTTGTGCCCTACCTTTCCTACGCAGAATCGTTCCAACCCTCCAGTAATGCCAGTGCGTCGCCCACCGACTCGTTCAAACCTACCGAAGGCCAGCAATGGGAGCTGGGCGTCAAGTACCAGCCGCCGGGCTCGAATACCCTGCTGACGGCTGCTGTGTATGACCTCACCCAGAAAAACGTCTCGGTCACCAACAACGTGGGTGGCGTATCGATCACCAGCCAGACCGGCGAAGTGAAGGTACGTGGTCTGGAGCTTGAGGCCGTCTCTGATGTCACCGAGAACCTGAAGGTGATCGCTGCCTACACCCTGGCCAAGTCGGAGGTACAGGATGGCATCTACAAAGGCAACCGCCTGCAACTGATGCCCAACCAGCAAGCCTCGCTGTGGGCCGACTATACCTGGCACAGCGGTGTGCTCGACGGCTTCGGCATCGGCGGCGGTGCGCGCTACACCGGCAACACCTACGGCGACCAGGGCAACACCTACCTCGGCAAGGCCAAGGCCTACACCGTGTTCGACGCTTCGGTGCACTACGACCTGGGCCGCCTGGACAACAGCCTCAAGGGCGCCTCGGTGGCGGTCAATGCCACCAACCTGCTGAACAAGGACTACATTTCGACCTGCGATTCGTACTACTGCTACTACGGCGACCAGCGTAGCGTTGTGGTCAGCGCCAACTACAAGTTCTGAGTGACGCATCGCGGGGCAAGCCCGCTCCTACAGGTACACCACAATCCTGTGGGAGCGGGCTTGCCCCGCGATTGCGTCCTGAAAGACAGCACAAGCTGCAAAGGCTGCAACCCTGATGAAAAGCCAAACCATCCGCCGCTGGTCGGCGATCCACACCTGGACCAGCCTGATCTGCACGCTGTTCCTGCTGCTGCTCGCCCTGACTGGCCTGCCGCTGATCTTCCACCACGAACTCGAACACCTGCTCGGTGATGCCCCGGAACTGCGCGAAATGCCTGCCGACACGCCGCATCTGGACCTGCAGCAACTGGTAATCAAGGCCGAGCAACACCGCCCCGGCGAGGTCATGCAGTATTTCGGTTTCGAGGATGACGAGCGCAACGGCGTGGTGGCGATCACCGCAGCCACCGCTGGCACCGAACCCAACGCCTCGCACACCTTCATGCTCGACGCCCGCACCGGCGAGGCGGTGGCCATGCCCGCCGCCAATGGCGGCTTGATGATGACTATCCTGCGCCTGCACGTGGACATGTTCGCCGGCCTTCCCGGCAAACTCCTGCTGGCCGCCATGGGCGTGCTGTTCGTCGTTGCCATCGTCTCGGGCACGGTGCTCTACGCTCCGTTCATGCGCCGCCTGCAGTTCGCCACGGTCCGCACCGATAAATCGCGGCGCCTGCGCTGGCTCGACATGCACAACCTGATCGGCGTTGTCACCCTGACCTGGGCGCTGGTGGTCGGTGTCACCGGGGTGATCAGCGCGCTGTCCGACCTGGTCATCGCGGCCTGGCGCAATGACAGCCTGGCGGCGATGGTTGCGCCCTATCGCGATGCCCCGCCACTCACCGAACGCGCGCCTGCCACGCAGTTGCTGCAGATCGCCGAACAGGCCGCACCCGGCATGCGTGCAGACTTCATCGCCTTTCCCGGTACACGCTTTTCCAGCGAACACCACTACGCGGTGTTCATGAAAGGCGCGACACACCTGACCTCGCACTTGCTGACGCCGGTACTGATCGATGCCCGTACCCTGGAAGTCACCGCCATTGGCGATCGCCCCTGGTACATGGACGCCATGGGCCTGTCACAGCCGCTGCACTTCGGCGACTATGGCGGACGGCCAATGCAGATCCTCTGGGCGGTACTGGATGTGCTGACCATCGTCGTCCTGCTCAGTGGCCTGTATCTGTGGTGGGGCAAGCAGCGCAAGCCCCGCGAGGTGCGGACATGAGCCACCGCTCGCAAAGCACTCGCCGGATCTTCGCCTGGCCAACCGCCATCGCCCTCCTGAGCGCTGCGGGGCTGTTCGCGGCTCTGCTCGGGGATGGCGCCTGGGATGTGCTGTCCTGGGCGGGGCTGGGCATACCGGTACTACTTGGGGTGCGCGGCCTGTCGAGACGATGAGGTAATCGGCTAACGCGCCCACCGAGGCCTGGCACGCCAAGCTGGCCGCTCCATCACTACGGAGCGCAGCCAATGAGCCTGCAACATTTCCAAGCCTTCGATCAACAGCTGAGCGACCTGCTTGCGTCGCCGCCCCGGCCTGAGGCCTCGCAGCCCTGGCTCAAGGCACGCCAGCGGTATTTCGCAGACCTCGCCGAGTATTGGCTCGACACCGGCGTCACCGGCGAAAGTCGTAAAGCACGACTGGTCAGCTTGCTACGCGCGCAACTGCTCGCACAGATCACCCTGCGCGTCGATGATCACACCCTCGGTTCGAACCACGCCGAACTGCTCAAAACCAGCATAGAAATGCCGCTGCCCGGGCAACGCCAGCACCTGCCTCCTGCCGAGCGCCCACAAATCTACCGCCCACTGCTGGACATCGGCACCCCTCACTGGCGCGAGTACCTGCCCGGCGCCTTCGTCATTGTCGAAGGCGGCCCCGAGGGCAGCATGCCCGACCCTGCCGAGTCCAGCGACTACGCCTTGCTGTGCAGTCTGTCCCATGGCATCGAGGCGTTCGACGACCTGGCAGAACTGCACACCGAGCTGTGCGAGCGCATGGACGACCTGCAGCAGAGCAGGCCGCTGTTGCAGTTGATGGCCGGCGATGAACAGCGGGAGCTTGCGCGCAATGCCGAACGCCTGCGCTACGAATGGTTCAACGATGATCCGTTGCAGTTGCAGGTACAGGCCCTGATAGATAGCCAACATGCACGCCTGACCCAGGTCTGGGAAAACGCTGCCCAGACATCGCCAATCGACTGGCCGAACCTGACAGCCCAACTGGACACGGCCGCCGACCTGCTGCCGCTGGCCGACAGCAGGGCGGCCCTGCAGACACGCTATGCCCTGCTGCTGGAAAGAAACAGCCCCGCCTGGCTCAAGAACGCGTCGACACAAGGTCTGATCCATATCATGCAAACCATGCAGGAGCTGGTGATCGCCATCGACAAGGCTGCCGCGCCAGGCATTCTCAGTCACGATCAGTTCCTCGACCGTGAAGGCCTGAGTACATGGATTTGCGAACAACTGCGTTCAGCCATGCGCCAGCAGTATCAATTCGATGCCGACCCGCTTGATCTGCATGTCAGCGTGACGATGGCACGCCAGAGAGGGCCAGTCTTCCATCCCGGCCTCACTACCGGCTACATCCCCGCTGCCAGCCGCCCGCAGGTCGGCGACACTGTGGAGTTGGTGTCGCAGAGCTATCGCCTGGATCAGTTGGCCATGCTCAACGTCAGCTGGCTTGACGTCGACTACTGGCTGACAGCACGAGTGCACCGTACGGACGGCAGCCCCGTGACCGAGATCACCCCGGCGCAGATCAAGCAGATGGTTCGCGCCCTGGACGTTGGCGAGAGCTACAGCCGCTACCTGCGCACGCACCTGCTGGAGTCACCGACGGCCAAGTGGCGACGCGACAGTTATGCCGCCATCAGCAGAGCGCGCATGCGCGCCGAGGCGGCCAAGGCGCGATACGCCGGCCATTACCTGGAAGACCCTTTCGAACGCGGCTATCTGTGGACCAGCACCGTGCTCGACCATCCCGACAGCGAGCAGCGCAAGGCACTGAAGGTTACGCGCCTGAGCGTGCGACAGCTGTTGATAGACGGCCATACCGTACAAGGGGTCATGTTCGTCACCCCCGAGAACGCCGGCATGCAGCGCTTTCTGGTCTATACCCCGGATGCCCCGGATCGCCGCGCCTGGCGTGAGTATCGCAACGCTCGGCACATGCTGCGCTCGCTACGCGAGAGACCAGCTCTGCGTGACTATGTCAAAGACCGCATGCCATTGGCCAACCCGGCCAATGTCGAACGCTGGCTGTCCAAGGGCGGCTTGGGCTCACGGATAAGCCGTCCGGAAATCACCGGCGACTTTCAGCACGCACGCTATCGGGCCGAGGTCCACGCAGCACTCTCAGCGGTGGACGCGGCCACCAATACGAAACTGGAGCTGCTGGGCGATTTCAGCCTGCATGTGCTGTGGGTCATCCTCGACCTGCTCAGCCTGGTTCTGCCCAGCCGGGCCTTGGCAGTACTGTCGTTCGCCAGAGCCGCGATCTCGGTGCTCGACACCCACAAGGCGTACGTCGAAAGTGATCGCATCGGCATGCTGCGCTCGCTGGTCGATGCCTTCAGCTATGCCAGCGACGGCATCAACAGCGTCTCCGGTTCAACGGTGGTTCGCCGGGCAATTCGAGCCATGCCACCGACGCCGCCACTGTCACTCCCCCCGGCCATGGTCAGTGCGGTCAATACCAGCAAGCTTCGCTACCGAGTCGACGGCATCCACAAGGAGGGTATTTATGAACAGCCCTCACCCTATCCAGGATTGACCTTCTACTTCATCAAGGACAGCGCCGGCCAGAGTTACCAGGTCGCGTTCGACGGTTACCGCTGGCGAGTGGTCGATCCGCGCAAGCCGGACGCTTACACCAAGGTCCCGGTCAAGCGTCGCGAGGACGGCGAATGGGTCGTCGACTCCCCCGTGCTGTGGTATGACGGCCTGCCAGACCTGAAAGCATTGTTCGACACCTGTCGGCTCGCCGAAGTGCCTGCGGGGGAAAAACACGAAGATGCCGACGGGTTGTACCAAAGCGACCAAGGGCTTTACCTGCTTGCCGGTGGCCATGCCCTGCAGCTGCGCGCGCATCTGCTCAAGCACCACTACCGGCTGCTACTTGACGGGCAAAACCACGAAAGCCCCGCCTCGGCCATCTTGCGCTGGCAAGACAGACAATGGAACCTTCGCGTGCGCCAGGCCGGTCGCAGCAGCGACTGGCTGACGCTGCCGCAGGCTTACTCGGTGAGCCGAGGCAGCAACTGATCGAGACGTTGGTGCAAGGCACTGCTGCTTGGCCAGTTGCGCAGCAAGCGCGCACGGTCACGTGCGTAGGCAGGAGCGAAGCTGAGCTGAGTGGCGTGCTGGGTCATGGCATCAAGGTCGATCAGCGACCACTGGCCGTTCTGCCAGAACAGGTTGTGGCCCTTGAAGTCACCATGGCTGATGCGTTCGGCAATCAGCCTCTGCATCAGTTTGACCAACGCCTGAACCTGTTCTTCAGGCACTTCGCCATTCTCGACGTAGGGCGCAAAACAGGCCGTGAGATCAGGACCGTCGGCGTATTCGGTCACCAGGTAGGCGGTGCTGCGCAACCCCATCACCCGTTGCTCGAGCACCGCTAGCGGGCGCGGCGTGGCGATGTCGAGAAACTCGAGGCGATGGCCTTCGATCCAGGAATGCCAGGCACGACTCGGGCGCCAGAAACGCTTGAACCAGTGGGCGGTGTTCTTGATGTTGTAGCGCTTGAGCACCAGCGTGCGGCCACCGGCCTCGATACGTGCCACGCTGGCGGCACCGCCGGTCTTGTACAGGTGGCCCTGCTCGATCAGCGTATCGGCCTGCTCCAGTACCGGCACCAGGGCAGACACCTCCTCGCGCCGGATCGCACGCAGGCCTGAGAGGCTTCGCTCGACGCTGAACAGCGTGCAGTCGCGCCCGGCTTTGTCCAGGTAGTCTTTCAAGCGCCAACTGCGCACCTTGTCGACCTGCTTCTGCAGGGCTTCGAGCGGCAGCGCATGCTCGCCATTGGCCAGCAGGTAATGCACCAGCGCCTCTTCGATGAACGGTTCCAGGCGCTTGGGCAACTGGGCGAACAATACCCCGAGGTTTTCCAGCACGCGCTGGCGCGACAGTTGCTGGCCCGGCGTTTCAGCCTTGATGCCGGCACCATCGATCAGGTAGAGGTGGCCCTCGTGGCGCAGCAGGTTGTCCAGGTGCAGGTCTTCCTGCCACAGCCCTTTGGCGTGCATCTGCGCCACTGCGGTCAGCGCCTCGCCGAGCACCCCATGCTGCTCGTCCGCCAGCATCGGCAGATGCTCGACCTTGGCCCAGGCGTCACCCAGGTTTTCAGCGTTTTCAAGAAACTCGAACAGCAGCCAGCCACCCTCGCCATCCTTCAGGCCATCGGCCAGCAGTCGGGGCGTGGTCAACCCCTGCGCAGCCATCAAGCGCGCGCCCTCCAGCTCACGCTGGAAATGGCGGGCGGCGCTGCTGCCGACCAGCAGTTTGGCCAGCACCGGCGTGCCGCGCCAGATACCGGCACCGACATAGCGCTGCCCTGGCAGTACGCGCAGAAGGCTGAGCAACTGCAGCTCGGCACTGCCGGCAGCATCTTCGAGCGTCACGCTCAAGGGCAGGCTCGGGCTGCGCCCGGCATCCTTCAGTTCAGACAAGCGCATCAGCGGGCCTCTTTTTCACGACGGCGTTGCGTCAGGCGTTGCAGCCAGTTGCCGACCCGCGCGCTGTCGGCCGGCTGCGCCAGGTAGGCGGCGAGCAGGCTGCGTACATCCGCCTCGCTCCAGGCACGGGCACGACGCAGCAAGGGCTCGAGGTCCTTGAGGCGGTCACGCATGCCGAACAGCAGTGGCCGGGTCTTTTCCAGGTCGATCAGCTGGGCCTGCCAGCCTTCGCGGCGTTCGCGCAGGAAAATATGCTTGGGATAGAAACAACCATGCACCTGGCCGGCGCCGTGCAGGGTACGCGCGAGCTCGCCACAGGCCGCGAGAATACCCTGGCGTCGAGGCTCGGGCAGTTGCGGCCATTGGCCGAGGAAGCTCTCCAGGTCGCTCCAGTCGTCGAGCGCGCGGGTCATCAGGATCGCCCGATGCTGGCCGCCCTGCTTGCGCTCGCCATAGAACACCGCCTGCAGTGCCGGGATGTTGAGCTTTTCGTAGCGGCTGATATTGCGGAATTCGCGGGCAAAGGTGGGCTCGCCGAACGGCCGGTGCAGGGTACGCGTGAGGTAGTCGCTCTGGCGCTTGAGGTAGTAGCCCTTGCCCTCGAGTTCCAGGCGGAACACGCTGCTCCAGCCGCCGCGCCCGGTGTTGGGTTCGTCGACGGCATCCAGTTGCAGCGCCCACAGCGCCTCGAAGTCGTTCAGGCCATGGCGTTGCAGCAGCGCATGGTCGGCGCTGGCCAGGTAATCGGTCATTCCCTTCCCTCGAAGAAGCTCACCACCTGGCGAATCCGTCGCTTGTCACGGGCATTGAGCCGCGCGTGCCCGCGATATTGCAGGTAGAAGCGCAGGCGCTGGGTGGCCGAGAGGTGATATTTGGCGACCTTGTCCAGGCACGCCAGATCCTTGATAAGCCGGTGGCGGAGCATGAAGCCACGCCAGAAATCGCCCGTCGGGCAATCGATGAAGAACAGCGTCGCCTGATCATCCACCAGCAGGTTGCGCCACTTCAGGTCGTTGTGGGCGAAGTGATGATCGTGCATGACCCGGGTATGGCGAGCCAGTTGACGACTGACATGCTCGACCCATGTGCGATCAGCCAGGCGCGGATCGTTGCGCTCGGCCAGCGCCGAAAGGTCTTCGGTGCGCGGCAGCTCGCGGGTGATCATCGCCCCACGGCCGAACGACAGACCCTTGCGCTCCAGCCCCCAGGCCACCACTTCGGCGGTAGGAATGCCCCACTTGGCGAACTGCTTGAGGTTCTGCCATTCAGCCTTGATCCGTGGCCGTCCGAGGAAGCGACGCATGTGCTTGCCGGCACCGGTGTAGCGTTTGACGTAGTAGTTGACCCCATCGCGCTCGATGCGGATGACCTCGCTGAGCGGGTCACGGGTCAGGCGCTCGCCGTCGAGGGCGAACACCGCGTCGATACTGCCGAAGTCCGCCGCCAGGTGTTCGTAGCCCGGCGCCAGTGTCCAACCCGCCATCAGAGCGCATCCCCATAGCGTTGCTTGCGATC
The DNA here is from genome assembly GCF_001636055.1 of Pseudomonas putida. Lineage (NCBI taxonomy): Bacteria > Pseudomonadati > Pseudomonadota > Gammaproteobacteria > Pseudomonadales > Pseudomonadaceae > Pseudomonas > Pseudomonas putida. Next base: position 901,993 of record NZ_CP011789.1, on the reverse strand, counting down.
GTAGAGTTTCTGCGCCTTGCGTTCGAGCCAGGCGAGCAGTGCGGCTTCCTCGGCGAGCACCTGGCGCAGCGGGCGCTGGAAATAGCCCTTGAGGAAGCGCAGCTTGTCGCGACGCGTCAGACCGATGTCCAGGGCCGAGAAATACAAGGCGGCCAGGTCCTTGTCGCGCCAGCGACGGGTGATTTTCGTACGGGTCTGTGCGCGGTGCAGGTCGATCACCGACAGTTTGAAGTCTTCAGGCGTCACGGGCCGGTCAGTGTGCAGCAGGAAATGGCAGATGTAGCAATCACGGTGGTTGACGCCTGCACGGTGCATGCCGCCGACCATCTTCGCCACCTCATCGATCAGCGCACGCTTGAGACGCGGCTCGGGGGGCTGCCTGAGCCAGTCGATGCTGAAATCTTCCAGGCTGACGGTGGGGGCCAGCTCTTCGGTGACGATGAATGAATGCTGGGTGGCCGGGTTGCTGCCACGTTCGCCATAGGCGACGGCGGTCATGGTCGGCACGCCGACCTCCTGCAAGCGCTGGATCGCCAGCCATTCCTGGCCGGCACCGAGTACCGGAAGCTTGGCGCTGAACAGGTTCTTGAAAATCTCGCCCCAGCCGATGCCGCGGTGGATCTTGACGAAATAGCCCTCGCCCTCGACCTCGGTGCGCAAGGTTCGGCGCCCTTCGAGCTCACGGTATACCTCGCCCTGCAGGGCTTCGACGGCATCGAAAGGGTCGCGCCCGGCCCACAGGCGCTTGAAGGGTTCGGCCAGCATCAGCTTCATGCGTGCTCCTGGCCGAGAATCACATCGGCGGCGTGCTGCGGCATGCTGTAGAGATCGGCGCTGTCGGCAAAGGCCAGGCCGTTGCGCGCCCAATCGGCGCGGGCCTGGGGGTCTTCGAGCATGTGCTGCAGGTAGGCGTTGAGCTGCTCTTGCTCGAACGGCTCGTCGAGCACCAGACCGCTGTCGGCCTCGGCGATGTAATGGGCGTAGCCACAGACCTTGGATACCAGCACCGGCAAACCGGCGACCAGCGCTTCGAGCAGCACGGTGCCGGTATTTTCGTTGTAGGCCGGGTGGATCAGCAGGTCGGCGCCGAGCAGGAAGCGCGGGATGTCGCTGCGCCCCTTGAGGAACTGCACCTGGTCACCCAGGCCGAGCGTGGCGCTCTGCAACTGGAACACCTTCGGGTCATCCTGGCCGATGACCATCAGCCGGGTGCGCTTGCGCAGGCTCGAAGGCAATGCGGCCAGGGCCTTGAGGCTACGATCGACGCCCTTGGTCTTGAACCCCGAGCCAATCTGCACCAGCAACAGGTCGTCATCGTCCAGCGCGAACTCCTGGCGAAACGCGGCGCGGATCTCGGCCGCATTGGTCGGCGCCCGGCGATCCTGGGAGATGCCCGGTGGCAACAGGTGGAAACGCTCCACAGGGGTGTCGTAGTGCTTGATGAACAGCGGCTGCTGCACTTCAGAGATCATCAGGATCTCGGTGGCAGCCTCCTTGGCGAACACGGCACGCTCGTATTCGGCAAAATGCCGGTAGCGGCCCCAGCGACGATACAGGCCGCCGCGCAGGGTCTGTGCCTTGTCCTCGAAGCAGCCGTCGGCGGCATAGTAGACGTCCAGCCCCGGCATCTTGTTGAAGCCAATCAGACGGTCGACCGGGCGTTTGGCCAGGTCGGCAGCCATCCAGGCGCTGAGTTTTTCGTTGCGGCGGTGGTTGAACAGGGCCTTGACCGGCGCCACCAGCACTTCGAAGCCTGGGGGGATGTCACCTTCCCAGATGAGTGTATAGACGCGGATCTGATGCCCACGCTTCTGGCACTCTAGGGCGATGCGCATGAAATCGCGCTGCAATCCGCCGAAGGGGAAATATTTGTAAAGCACGAAAGCCAGTTGCATCAACGAACATCCTCAGCCAGCAGCAGCGCGCTCAAGCGGCCCGCCACATGCTCGGGATTCAGGCGAGTGAAGCACAGCGGCCACTCGCGTTTGAGATCGAACCGGCGCAGGTCCTCGGCGCTCGGTTTGTAGGTGCACTTCTTCTGCAGGCAAGGCGCACAGGGGAAGTTGCTGGCCTGGTGGATCTGGGCGCGTCCGTAGGCACCGGTCAGACCAGGATTGGTGGGGCCGAACAGCGAGATGGTCGGCACGTCCAGCGCTGCGGCCAGGTGGCCGAGGCCGGTGTCCACCGCCACGCAGGCCTTGGCCGCCGCGAGTATGCGAGCGACCCCTGCGAGGTTCAATTTGGGGAGTACCTGGCAGTTTTCCAAGCCTTGGGCGATGCGATCGGCACGAGCCTTCTCCGCAGGATTGCCCCAGGGCAGCACGACTTTCATCTTGCGCCGCCCCATGCGCTCGGCCAGCTCACGCCAGTAGGCTTCCGGCCAGTGCTTGGTGGCCCAGGTGGTGCCATGCAGGAACACCACGTAGGGGGCTGTCGGGGGCAGTTGCAGGCGGTTCAGGTCCAGGCCGTACTGGCCGATGCCTTCAGGCAGGTCGTAGGCCAGGGACAAGGCGAACAGCTGGCGTACCCGTTCCACCGCATGCTGGCCGACCGCTACCGACAGGCGTCGGTCATAGAAGCGGCTGGCCCAGCCTTCGCGCGCCGAATAGCGGTCGAGCCCGGCCACCGGCGCCTTGACGTAACGGGTCAGCCAAGCCGATTTGACCAGCCCTTGGGCATCGATCACCAGGTCGTACTTGCGCTCGCGCAGGCGTTGCTTGAACGCCTTCCACTCGCCGCTCTTGAGCGTTTGCCAGAGATTCTTGCGCCAGCGCCGGATCGCCACCGGGATCACCTGGTCGACCGCCGGATGCCAGCTCGGGATCTCGGCAAAGCCCTCCTCCACCACCCAGTCGAAACGAATGCCGGGGATGGCGTGGGCGGCGTCGGTGAGCGCCGGCAGGGTGTGGATCACATCGCCCAGCGACGAGGTCTTGATGATCAGTACCCGCACTTAGTCGACCTCGGCCACGGTATCGATCAGGTTCGGACCACCCAGGCTGTGCAGGGCGGCAATGACTTTTTCGGGCTCGAGCAGGCGCAGGCAATTGTAGTGACCGAAGCGGCAGGTACGTTCGAAGCACGGGCTGCACTCGATACCGGTGCGCACCACCTCGACCTGGTCGGCCAGTGGCGGAGTGAAGCCCGGCGAGGTCGAACCATAGACCGCCACCAGCGGGCGGTTCAGCGCCGCCGCCACATGCATCAGGCCGGAATCGTTGGACACCACCGCATCGGCGCAGGACATCAGGTCGATGGCTTCGGCAAGCGAGGTCTCGCCGGCCAGGTTGACGGACTCTTCACGCAAGCCCGGAATCAGGCGGTCGCGGATCTGCTCGCCGACCGGATGATCGTTCTTCGAGCCGAACAGCCACACCTGCCAGCCCTGGCGAATCATCGCATCGGCAACGGCGGCATAATGCTCCGTCGGCCAGCGCTTGGCCTCGCCGAACTCCGCACCTGGGCACAACGCAAGCACCGGGCGATCCAGCTCCAGTCCGAACTTGGCCAGGGCGACCTCGCGGCTCTGGTCTTCGATGCGCAGGCTCGGGCGGGGATAGGGTTGTGGCAACTGGGCGCCCGGCTCATAGGCCAGGGCCATGAAGCGTTCGATCATCAACGGGTAGCGCGCCTTGTCGAGCTTGCGCACATCGTTGAGCAGCAGGTAGCGCATCTCGCCACGCCAGCCGGTGCGCTGGGGGATGCCGGCGAAATAAGGCACGAGTGCCGACTTGAGCGAGTTGGGTAAGAGGATCGCCTGGTCGTACTGGCCGGCCAGTGACTTGCCGATGCGCCGGCGCGTGGCCAGCTCCAGGGCACCGTGGCCGAGCGGGAAGCTCAAGGCCTGGCGCACCTCGGGCATGCGCTCGAGGATCGGCCGGCTCCACTCGGGGGCCAGCACGTCGATCACGCAGTCGGGGTGACGCTGTTTCACGCACTGGAAGAGGGTCTGCGCCATCACCATGTCGCCGACCCAGCTGGGTCCAATGATCAGTATTCTCATGCTTTATCCAGAAACATTCGGGGAGGCTGCAGGCTGCTCTACAACCTGGCCTCCCCTCTTTATATTCAGGCTATGTGGCGGACAGTGTACCACTGACATGCCTCATTCGCGGGCAAGCCCGGTCCCACAGGTACCACACAGACCTTGAGTGCTGTGGTGTACCTGTGGGATCGGGCTTGCCAGCGAATGAAGCCAGCACGATAGTCAGCTCAAACCCAGCTCACCCCAGATCCGCCGCACCTCGCGGCGCTCATCGACAAGCTGCCCGGCATCGATCACCCCGGCCTGTTTCTGCAGTGCCTGGCGGTGGGAGGCGGAGCGGAAGGTCTTGTACACCTCGCGCAACAAAATCGCGTCTTCGGCGGGCATCAACCCGGCCTGCTCCAACTCTTCGAGGATGCGAATGTTATCGGTCCAGCGCAGCAGGGCCGGATGGTCGTGGGACCAGGCCAAAGCGGCGTATTGCACCATAAATTCGATATCCACGATACCACCGGCATCCTGCTTGACATCGAACGGCTGGCCGGGCTCGAAGGCGTTGTCGGCGGTACCGGCAACGGTGCTCTTGCTGCCCAGGCTGGCGCGCATCTTGGCGCGCATCTCGCTGACCTCCTGACGCAGCGCGTCGAGATCGCGGGCCTTGCCCAGCACGCCGGCACGTACCGCTTCGAAGGCACTGCCGACCTGCTTGCAGCCCACCAGCACACGCGCCCGCACCAGGGCCTGGTGTTCCCAGGTCCAGGCCTCGTTCTGCTGGTAGCGCTCGAAGGCCCCGAGCGAGCTGACCAACAGCCCCGACGCACCGGAGGGGCGCAGGCGCATGTCCACATCATAGAGCTGGCCGGAGTTGGTCTGGGTAGTCAGCAGGTGGATGATGCGCTGGCCCAGGCGGGTGAAGAACTGCGCGCCGTCGATGGGCTTGGCGCCATCGGTCTCGGCGTTCGGGTCGCCGTCGTGGATGAATACGAGGTCCAGGTCCGAGCCATGTCCCAGTTCGATGCCGCCGACCTTGCCGTAGCCGACGATGATGAAACTTGGGTCGCACAGGGTGCCATCACTGCGCTTGGGCTGACCATGACGGGACACGGTCTGACGCCAGGCCAAGGCCAGCACCTGGTCGAGGATGGCCTCGGCCAGCCAGGTCAGGTAGTCGCTGACCTTCATCAAGGGCAGGTTGCCGCTGATTTCAGATGCCGCCACCCGCAAGCTGTGGGCCAGCTTGAAGTGACGCAGGGCCTCCATCTGCTGCTCCAGGTCGTCCTCGGGAATGCGCGTCAATCTCTCGCGCAGCTCCGACGCCAGCTCAGGCGCCAGCGGCGGGCTGAACAGGCGGCCTTCGTTGAGCAGTTCGTCGAGCAGCAGCGGGAAGCGCGTGATCTGCTCGGCGATCCAGGGGCTGGCGGCGCACAGGGTCAACAGACGGCGCAAGGCGCCTGGGTTTTCGGTCAGCAGCACCAGGTAAGCCGAACGCCGAGCCACCGCTTCCACCAAGGGGAGCACTCGCTCCAGCACCAAGTCAGGGTTCTGGTGCTCCACGGTCTGCGCCAGCAGGCGTGGAATGAAGGCGTCCAGACGCTCGCGGCCAATGCGCTGCATCGAACGCAGCGACGGGCTGGCACGCAAGGAGGCCAAACGACGCAGGGCCTCGCCCGACTGCTTGAACCCGGCCTCTTCCAGTTGGCGACCGGCGGCCTCCTCGTCCTGCGCCTGCTCCCACAGCGGCGACCACTCGCCGCCCACTACCAGCTCGCCCTCGGCTTCCTCTTCATCTGGATCGGCGATCACCTGGCGGAAGTGCCAGTCGACCCGGCCACGCCACTGCATCAGTTGGTCGTGGAACGCCTGCCAGTCGGCAAAGCCAAGGATGTAGGCGACCCGTTCGCGGTCGAGCTCCGAGTCCGGCAGCATCTGGGTCTGGCGGTCGGCGATGGCTTGGATCGCGTGCTCGGTGTAACGCAGGAACTGGTACCCATCACGCAGTTCGCTTACCACTGCCGGTGGCAGGTAACCCTGCCCCTCGAGCGTTGCCAGGACCTTGAGCAGCGGCCGCTGCTGCAGGCTCAGATCGCGCCCGCCGTGGATCAGCTGGAAGGCCTGGGCGATGAACTCGACCTCGCGGATGCCGCCGGCACCGAGCTTGATGTTCTCTGCCATGCCCTTGCGCCGCACTTCCTGCTGGATCAGCTGCTTCATGGTGCGCAGCGCCTCGATGGCAGAGAAATCCAGGTAGCGCCGATAGACGAACGGTCGCAGCATCTCCTGCAACTGCGCACCGGCCACCTGGTCGCCCGCCACCACGCGGGCCTTGATCATGGCGTAGCGTTCCCAATCGCGCCCCTGATCCTGGTAGTACTGCTCCAGGGCATTGAACGAGAGCACCAACGCGCCTGCCGAGCCATAGGGGCGCAGGCGCATGTCGACGCGGAACACGAAACCGTCGACGGTCACCGGGTCCAGCGCCTTGATCAGGCGTTGCCCGAGGCGGGTGAAGAACTCCTGGTTATCCAGCGAGCGCTTGACCCCTTCGGTCTCGCCGCCTTCAGGGAAGGCGAAGATCAGGTCGATGTCCGACGACAGGTTGAGCTCCACCGCGCCCAGCTTGCCCATGCCCAGCACCACCATGTGCTGCGGCTGGCCAGTGCGGTTGCCGATCGGCGTGCCGAACTGCTGGCAATGGCGCGGGTACAGCCATTGATAGGCTTCGTCGATCGAGGCGTCGGCTAGCTCGGACAGGTCGCGGCAGGTCTCGCCCAGTTCGGCCTGGCGGGTGATGTCGCGCCAGATGATCCGCACCTGCTGGCGATTGCGCGCACGGCGCAAGTTGCGCGCCAGCTCGTCTTCGCTCTGGGCCGCGTCTGCGGCAGCTTTTATATGGGCACGCAACTGGCCGGGGCCATAGGGGCGATCCATTTCGCCGCTGGCGAGCAGCTCGAACAGCGTTGCCGGTTCGCGCTGCGCCTGCTCGAGGACGAAATCACTGGCTGCAGCCACCTGATCGAACTGCAGGCGATGCACCGCGTTCCAACTGTCTGGATCAAGATCCGGATGCGCCGCCAGCGCCTCCTGCAGGAATTGTCGGTTACGGGCGACCAGCGGTTGCAGGGCGCCAGGCAGATCGAGCGGCAAAGGCAGGCGCATGGTCTATCCTTGATCGGCGTGAATGAGAGGGGTGAGTGCAGGCGAAAGAGGGACGGACCGCGGTTGGACTGTCATACAAAAGTTGTAAATAGCTGAAAAACTCAAATCATTGGTACGAAACATCAAGAAACCTCTTGTGCCAGTGCGATACCAACCAACAGGAACGTTTTTCTCCACAACCCGAAAGGCGGCCACAAGCCGTTTTTCTGTAGTATTACTACTCCCCCGACTGCTCAAAAGCATGAAATGCCGAAGCATTTGTAGTAAAACTACACGGCGCCGGATGACTGTCCGGCAAATCCAAGAATTCACGACGTCTGCCCAAAAGGCCAGTCGCAAACTCAGGCTTCCGATTCTGGTTGCCTTTCCGCCCTGGAGCAAGCCATGCAAGACCTCGATCCTATCGAAACCCAGGAATGGCTGGATGCCCTGGAGTCGGTCCTCGACAAAGAAGGCGAAGACCGCGCTCATTACCTGATGACCCGCATGGGCGAGCTGGCCACCCGCAGTGGTTCCCAGCTGCCTTACGCGATCACCACGCCATACCGCAACACCATCCCTGTCACCCACGAAGCACGCATGCCTGGCGACCTGTTCATGGAACGCCGCATTCGCTCGATGGTGCGTTGGAACGCCTTGGCCATGGTCATGCGCACCAACCTGAAGGACTCGGACCTGGGCGGACACATCTCGAGCTTCGCCTCCAGCGCCACCCTCTACGACATCGGCTTCAACTACTTCTTCCAGGCCCCGACCGAAGAACACGGCGGCGACCTGATCTTCTTCCAGGGCCACGCTTCGCCAGGCGTCTACGCCCGCGCCTTCATGGAAGGCCGCATCAGCGAAGAGCAGATGAACAACTTCCGCCAGGAAGTGGACGGCAACGGCCTGTCTTCGTACCCGCACCCATGGCTGATGCCTGACTTCTGGCAGTTCCCGACCGTTTCGATGGGTCTGGGTCCGATCCAGGCGATCTACCAGGCACGCTTCATGAAGTACCTGGAAGCCCGCGGCTTCATCCCGGCCGGCAAGCAGAAGGTCTGGTGCTTCATGGGCGACGGCGAGTGCGACGAGCCGGAATCCCTGGGCGCGATCGCCCTGGCCGGCCGCGAGAAGCTGGACAACCTGATCTTCGTCATCAACTGCAACCTGCAGCGCCTCGACGGCCCGGTTCGCGGCAACGGCAAGATCATCCAGGAACTCGAAGGCGTGTTCCGTGGCGGTGGCTGGAACGTCAACAAGGTCGTCTGGGGCCGCTTCTGGGACCCACTGCTGGCCAAGGACACCAACGGTGCCCTGCAGCGCCGCATGGACGAAGTCATCGACGGCGAGTACCAGAACTACAAGGCCAAGGACGGCGCGTACGTCCGCGAGAACTTCTTCAACACCCCAGAGCTCAAGGCCATGGTCGAAGACCTGTCCGACGACGAGATCTGGAAGCTCAACCGTGGCGGCCACGACCCGTACAAGGTCTACGCGGCGTACCACCAGGCTGTGAACCACAAAGAGCAGCCGACCGTCATCCTGGCCAAGACCATCAAGGGTTACGGTACCGGTGCTGGCGAAGCCAAGAACACCGCGCACAACACCAAGAAAGTCGACGTCGACAGCCTGCGTCACTTCCGCGACCGCTTCGACATTCCGGTCAAGGACGCCGACCTCGAGAACCTGCCGTTCTTCAAGCCTGAAGAAGGTTCCGCCGAAGCCAAGTACCTGGCCGAGCGTCGCGCCGCACTGGGTGGCTTCGTGCCACAACGCCGCGCCAAGAGCTTCAGCGTTCCGACCCCGCCACTGGAGACGCTCAAAGCGATCCTCGACGGCTCGGGCGACCGCGAAATCTCCACCACCATGGCCTTCGTGCGCATCCTGGCGCAACTGGTCAAGGACAAGGAAATCGGCCAGCGCATCGTCCCGATCATCCCGGACGAAGCCCGTACCTTCGGTATGGAAGGCATGTTCCGCCAGCTGGGCATCTACTCGTCGGTCGGCCAGCTCTACGAGCCAGTCGATAAAGACCAGGTGATGTTCTACCGCGAGGACAAGAAGGGCCAGATCCTCGAAGAAGGCATCAACGAAGCCGGCGCCATGTCGTCCTTCATCGCTGCCGGTACTTCGTACAGCTGCCACAACCAGCCGATGCTGCCGTTCTACATCTTCTACTCGATGTTCGGCTTCCAGCGTATCGGTGACCTCGCCTGGGCCGCTGGCGACAGCCGCACCCGTGGCTTCCTGATCGGCGGTACCGCCGGCCGTACCACGCTGAACGGCGAAGGCCTGCAGCACGAAGACGGTCACAGCCACATGATGGCGGGCACCATCCCGAACTGCCGCACCTACGATCCGACCTACGGCTACGAGCTGGCGGTGATCATCCAGGACGGCATGAAGAAGATGACCGAAGAGCAACAGGACATCTTCTACTACATCACCGTGATGAACGAATCCTACCAGCAGCCTGCCATCCCGGCCGGTGCCGAGGAAGGCATCATCAAGGGCATGTACCTGCTGGAAGAAGACACCCGCGAAGCGGCGCACCACGTTCAGCTGATGGGCTCCGGCACCATCCTGCGTGAAGTCCGCGAAGCGGCGAAGATCCTGCGTGAAGAGTTCAACATCGGTGCCGATGTGTGGAGCGTCACCAGCTTCAACGAACTGCGTCGCGACGGCCTGGCCGTGGAACGCGCCAACCGCCTCAAGCCTGGCCAGAAGCCACAGCAGACCTACGTCGAGCAGTGCCTGAGCGGTCGCAAGGGTCCGGTCATCGCCTCCACCGACTACATGAAGCTGTTCGCCGAGCAGATTCGCCAGTGGGTACCAAGCAAAGAGTTCAAGGTCCTGGGTACCGATGGCTACGGTCGCAGCGACAGCCGCAAGAAGCTGCGTCACTTCTTCGAAGTCGACCGTCACTTCGTGGTGCTGGCTGCCCTGGAAGCCCTGGCTGACCGTGGCGAGATCGAACCGAAGGTTGTCGCTGACGCCATCGTCAAGTTCGGCATCGACCCGGACAAGCGCAACCCACTGGACTGCTGAGGAGTAACTTAAGTGAGCGAACTCATTCGCGTACCTGACATCGGCAGCGGTGAAGGTGAAATCATCGAACTGTTCGTCAAGGTCGGCGACCGCATCGAAGCGGACCAGAGCCTGCTGACCCTGGAGTCGGACAAGGCCTCCATGGAGATCCCGGCCCCCAAGGCCGGCGTCATCAAGGAGCTGAAGGTCAAGCTGGGCGATCGCCTGAAAGAAGGCGACGAACTGCTGGTCCTGGAAGCCGAGGGCGCCGCTGCGGCGCCTGAGGCTCCGGCCGCCGCTCCGGCTGCTGACGCCCCTGCGGCCGCAGCACCCGCCGCTGAAGCCGCCCCTGCTCCTGCGCCTGCCGCAGCACCGGCTGCCGCCAGCGTGCAGGACATCCACGTGCCGGATATCGGTTCGTCGGGCAAGGCCAAGATCATCGAAGTGCTGGTCAAGGTCGGCGACACCGTCGAAGCCGACCAGTCGCTGATCACCCTGGAATCCGACAAGGCTTCCATGGAAATCCCATCGCCTGCCGCTGGCGTGGTCGAGGAAGTCCTGTGCAAGCTGGAAGATGAAGTCGGCACTGGCGACCTGATCTTCAAGCTGAAAGTCGCGGGCGCAGCTCCGGCTGCCGCTCCGGCACCTGCTGCTGCCCCCGAAGCCGCCAAGGCCGAAGCTGCTCCGGCCGCCGCACCCGCCGCTGCCGCCGCTGCCGCCCCAGCTGCTGCCCCTGCACCGGTTGCTACCGCACCGGCTGCTGGCAGCAACGCCAAGGTTCACGCAGGCCCTGCCGTTCGTCAGCTGGCGCGTGAATTCGGTGTCGACCTGGGCGCTGTTGCCGCCACTGGCCCGCACGGCCGCATCCTGAAAGAAGACGTGCAGGTCTACGTCAAGGCGATGATGCAGAAGGCCAAGGAAGCTCCGGCAGCCGCCGGTGCGACCGGTGGTGCCGGCATCCCGCCGATCCCGGCCGTGGACTTCAGCAAGTTCGGTGAAGTCGAGGAAGTCGCCCTGACACGCCTGATGCAGGTCGGTGCTGCCAACCTGCACCGCAGCTGGCTGAACGTACCGCACGTGACCCAGTTCGATTCCGCCGACATCACCGAGCTGGAAGCCTTCCGCGTTGCGCAGAAGGCCGTGGCGGAGAAGGCCGGCGTCAAGCTGACCGTTCTGCCGCTGCTGCTCAAGGCCTGTGCCCACCTGCTCAAGGAGCTGCCGGACTTCAACAGTTCGCTGGCGCCGAGCGGCAAGGCCATCATCCGCAAGAAGTACGTCAACGTCGGCTTCGCCGTGGACACCCCGGATGGCCTGCTGGTCCCTGTGATCAAGAACGTCGACCAGAAGAGCCTGCTGCAACTGGCTGGCGAAGCAGCTGCGCTGGCTGAAAAAGCCCGCACCAAGAAGCTGTCGGCCGACGACATGCAGGGTGCCTGCTTCACCATCTCCAGCCTCGGTCACATTGGCGGCACCGGCTTCACGCCGATCGTCAACGCGCCGGAAGTGGCGATCCTCGGTGTTTCCAAGGCGACCATCCAGCCAGTCTGGGACGGCAAGGCCTTCCAGCCGAAGCTGATGCTGCCGCTGTCGCTGTCCTACGATCACCGTGTGATCAACGGCGCTGCCGCTGCGCGCTTCACCAAGCGCCTGGGCGACCTGCTGACGGACATCCGCACGCTGCTGCTGTAATGCTGCACCCCGCCTCCCCCAACCGGGGAGGCGGTACCGATTTCGAGCTGCCACGCTCGTACCTCAACCCCGCCCCTGGCGGGGCTTTTTTTGCCTGGAAACACCCTCCCCATGAAGGGCCGCGAGGCGCACAAGCTTCAGATTTCCCACGCCCAGCCGACAACCTGCATACGCTGCCCCATATGGCCGCTTGCCAGCCCACGGGACATGATGCACCCTTGCTCAACGCACCGCCGCTTACCTGCGGCATACCGCGCCAAACGCCTTGTTCAAGCGAGTCTTCGATGAAAAGCCAACCCGATGCCGCCAGCCGTGTGGCGGCCGAGGTCGTGACGCAGTTACCCGTGCCCTCGCGGCTCGGGATGCTGCGTTTCGAGCGGCTGAACGAAGCCAGTTGGGCGATGCTCTACCTCGACCCTGGCTGCGATCGCCAGTTCGGCCTGCCCGCGGCCGAGCTCTGCGCCCTGATCGGCTCGCCCTATGCCAGCCTCATGGAGCCTGAAGCGCGCTACAAGCTGCATGACGAGATCCAACTGCAACTGGCGCGGCGCAACCACTACCGCGTGCGCTATACCCTGCACGCGGGCTCCGGGCCCCTGCGCTTGCTGGAAGTCGGCGAGGCCTACAAGCAGCACAATCGCCAGCTGCTGCGCGGCTACCTCACGGTGCTGGACGACCAGGCCGAGGAAACCCCAGGCCAGGACGCAAACGATCTCGAGTCACGCAACAGCCGCCTGCAGCTGGCCCTGCAACTCAACCAGCGCGCCCAGCAGGAGCAACTCGAACACCTGGAGCGGGTGCGTGCCCAGCAGGACCTGATCCTGCGCCTGGCACGCCAGCGCTACAGCGCCAGCAACTCCTTGCTCGAAGCGGCCGAACTGATCACCCGTAGCGCCTGCGAAATCTACAAACTCGACTGCGCCAGCATCTGGTACCTCAACGAGCAACGCCTGGAACCGATCACCGCCTGGTTCCAGCACGAGCAGGCCCACCGCCTGCCGCAGCCGATCGACGCCAGCCACTACCCGGATTACCTCGACGCCCTGCACGCCAGCCGCGCCATCGACGCCCACAACGCCAGCCATGACCCACGCACCCGGGACATGGTCCAGGGCCTGCTCAACACCGCCGACAATGCCATGCTCGATGCCAGTATCCGCGTCGACGGCCAGGTAGTCGGCGTGCTCTGTCTGGAGCAGACCGGCCAGCCGCGGGCCTGGCAGTCCGACGAAATCGCCTTTGCCGGTGAGCTGGCCGACCAGTTCGCCCAGGTCATCACCAACCACAACCGCCGCACCGCCACCAGCGCCCTGCACCTGTTCCAGCGCGCGGTAGAGCAAAGCGCCAGCGCCTTCCTGCTGGTCAACCGCGACGGGGTGGTGGAGTACGTCAACCCAAGCTTCACCGCCATTACCCAGTACAGCACCGACGAAGTGCAGGGCCACCACCTGGCCGAGCTGCCGGCACTGGAAAACCTCAGCCAGATCCTGTTCGACTCACCGTCGAGCCTGGCCATGGGCAACAGCTGGCAAGGTGAATTCAAGAGCCGGCGCAAGAGCCTGGAGCCCTACTGGGGCCAGTTATCGATTTCCAAGGTGTATGGCGACAACCGCGAGCTGACCCACTACATCGGCATCTACGAAGACGTCACCCAGAGCAAGCTTGCCCAGCAACGCATCGAGCGCCTGGCCTACACCGACAACCTCACCAGCTTGGGCAACCGCCCGGCGTTCATCCGCAGCCTCGACGAACGCTTCGCTCGCGACGGCGACAGCCCGATCTGCCTGCTGCTGGTCGACATCGATAACTTCAAGCGGATCAACGACAGCCTCGGCCACCAGACCGGCGACAAGCTGCTGATCAGCCTGGCCCGCCGTCTGCGCAACAGCCTCAGCAGCGGTGGCAGCCTGGCGCGCTTTGCCAGCAACGAGTTCGCCGTGCTGCTGGACGACACCAGCCTCGAAGACGGCCAGAACATCGCCCAGCAGTTGCTGCGCACCCTCGACAAACCCATGTTCGTCGACAACCAGCTGATCAACGTCACCGCCTCCGTGGGCCTGGCCTGCGCGCCCCTGCACGGCGCCGACCCGCAGACCCTGATGAAGAACGCAGGCCTGGCCCTGCACAAGGCCAAGGCCAACGGCAAGCATCAGGTCCAGGTGTTCACCGAAGTGCTCAACGCCGAGGCCAGCTACAAGCTGTTCGTCGAGAACAACCTGCGCCGGGCCCTGACCCAGAACGAGCTGGAGGTCTTCTACCAGCCCAAGCTGTGCCTGCGCAGTGGTCGCCTGCTGGGCCTGGAGGCGCTGCTGCGCTGGAACCACCCCGAGCGCGGCATGATCCGCCCCGACCAGTTCATCAGCGTGGCCGAGGAGACCGGCCTGATCATCCCCATCGGCAAATGGGTGGTGCGCCAGTCGTGCCGCATGAGCCAGGAATTGCGCGAGGCCGGCATGGGCAACCTGCATGTGGCGATCAACCTGTCGCCCAAGCAGTTTTCCGACCCCGAGCTGGTTAGCTCGATTGGCGCCATTCTCAAGGAAGAAGCGCTACCCCCGCACCTGCTGGAGCTGGAGCTGACCGAGGGCCTGCTGCTTGAAGCCACCGAAGACACCCGGCGCCAGCTCGACGAGCTCAAGCAGCTGGGTCTGACCCTGGCCATGGATGACTTCGGTACCGGCTATTCATCGCTGAGCTACCTGAAGAAGTTTCCCATCGACATCATCAAGATCGATCGCAGCTTCATCAGCGAGATCCCCGCCAACCAGGACGACATGGAGATCACCTCGGCGGTGGTGGCCATGGCCCACAACCTCAAGCTCAAGGTGGTCGCCGAAGGCATCGAGACCTCCGAACAACTGGCATTCCTGCGTCGCCACCGCTGTGACGTCGGCCAGGGCTATCTGTTCGACCGGCCGATCCCCGGGCGCGAGCTGGTCGACAAGCTCAGGCGCTACCCGCGCGGGCCGGTGGCCTGACAGGCGCGCAAACCTCGGGCACTATAGGGGCCATGTGGGCCTCTTCGCGGGCAAGCCCGCTCCTACAATGGCAGGCTGCAATGCAACCCTGCAGGAGCGGGCTTGCCCGCGAACAAGCCACAACCGCTCCCACTGTCAGACAGAGGAACAATCATGGTCCTGCGCTCGGAAATCCTCGTGAACAAAAACGTCATGCCCACTGCCGAACAGGCCCTGCCCGGCCGCGAAACTCCCATGCCCCTGCCCGAATTCCACTATGTGTTCGAAGGCACCCCCCTGCTCGGCCCATTCTTCGAGGGCAGCATCGACTTCGCCATCTTCGGCCTGGGCTGCTTCTGGGGCGCCGAACGACGCTTCTGGCAGCGTGAAGGCGTGGTCAGCACCGTGGTCGGCTACGCCGGCGGTTTCACCCCGAACCCGACCTACGAAGAGGTCTGCTCGGGGCTGACCGGCCACACCGAGGTGGTACTGGTGGTGTTCGACAAGGACAAGGTCAGCTACCGCGAACTGCTGGCGATGTTCTGGGAACTGCACAACCCGACCCAGGGTATGCGCCAGGGCAACGACATCGGCACCCAGTACCGCTCGGCCATCTATTGCACCTCGCCCGAGCAACTGGAGCAGGCCAAGGCCAGCCGCGATGCTTTCCAGGCCGAGCTGAACAAGGCCGGTTTCGGCGAGATCACCACCGAGATCGACCAGGCGCCGACCGTGTACTTCGCCGAGGCCTACCACCAGCAGTACCTGGCCAAGAACCCCGAAGGCTACTGCGGCATCGGTGGCACTGGCGTGTGCCTGCCGCCCAGCCTGCAGGGTAATTGACATGGGTATGGTGCTGTTCCATGCGCCGCTGTCGCCTTTCGTGCGCAAGGTCTTGCTGGTGCTGCACGAGACCGGTCAGCTCGACCGCGTACGCCTGCAAACCGTCAACATCAGCCCGGTGAGCGGTGACGAGCAGCTCAACCAGGACAATCCGATCGGCAAGATCCCGGCCCTGCGCCTGGAAGACGGTAGCGTGCTGCACGACAGCCGGGTGATCTGCGAGTACCTCGACAGCCAGCACGTCGGCAACCCGCTGATCCCCCGCGAGGGCTCGGCGCGCTGGCGGCGCCTGACCCTGGCCTCCCAGGCCGATGCGATCATGGATGCGGCGGTGTCGAGCCGCTATGAAAGCTTCCTGCGTCCTGAGGACAAGCGCTGGGATGGCTGGCTGCAGGCGCAGTCACAGAAAATCCGCCGAGGCCTGGCGGATCTTGAGCAGCATCACCTGGCAGAGATCGCCTCCGGCTTCGACATCGCCGCGATCGGCGCGGCCTGCGCGCTGGGCTACCTGGACCTGCGCCAGCCGGAGTTCGGCTGGCGTGAACAACAGCCTGGGCTGGCTGAATGGTATGCCCAAGTGAGCCAGCGCGCGTCGATGCTGGCTACCGTGCCGGTCGCCTGAAACCCCTTCGCGGGCAAGCCCCTCCCACAGACATATCCCCTCTGTAGGAGCCAGCCTGCCCGTGAATGCCTTACCCCGGCCTGGCAGGAAACAACGACCCCACCCGAACCGCCAACCAGCGCCCGATCACCTTGTCCTCCCTCATGCCGCCCTCCCCACCCGCGACCAGTCCAGCCGCCGGGTCAGCACCATGAACACGCCAAGCAAGCCAAAGCACAGCAGCGAGCCCATCAACAGCGCATAGTCCTCCGCGCTCAGCAGCCCGTACAGCAGCCCATAGAGCGCCGCCAACCCCGCCGCAAAACCCACCCCGCGTACCGGGCTGTGCAGCACATGGCTCAAGTAGAAGCCGATCAGCAGCACGCAGGCCCCTGCCGACAAGCCATAGGCCAGGCCAAAACCCAGGTGTTCCGACAGTGACAGCAGCAACAGGTAGAACAGCGCCAGCGCCGCCCCCACCAGCACGTATTGCATCGGGTGCACGCTGAGGTTCTTCAACACCTCGAACAGGAAGAAGCCGGCAAAGGTCAGTGCGATGAACAGCAGCGCATACTTGATCGCACGCTCGCTCCTGAGGTACTGGTCCACCGGATCGACGAAGCTCACACCGAAGGTGCGCCCACTGAAATCCGCGCACTTGTCCGCACCGGCGCATTGGCGCAGCGCGTCTTCCAGGTTGGTGGCAAAGAACGAGGTCTGCCAGCGCGCGGTGAAACCCTGGGCATCGATCTCACGGCTGGCCGGCAAGTAGCTGCCGATGAAGCTCGGATGGGGCCAGTTGGCGTGCATCTCGACCCGGCTGCTGCGCCCCACTGGCAGCACATGGAGTTGTCCGGTGCCCTGCAACGCCAGGTCGAAGGCATAGCCGAACTCGCGGGCAGCCTGGCCATCCAGCCCAGGCAGGGTGACGTGCACTCCACCGGCCATCCAGTCCAGGCCGGTGCCTGCTTCGAACGGCAGGCGCTGATCGTCGAGGCTCAGTTCCAGGGCATTCTCGATGCCTCGGATATCGCTGATGCCCACCACCATGAACGGCTTGTCGAACCGGTAGTCTTCGTAGTCCTTGTCGACGCCCCAGCGCTCAGGCAGCTTGAAGCGGCCACTGATACGGTTCCTGGCATGGAACAACCGCGCCTGGTAAATGCCGCGGGCGCGCAGTTCGGTATCGACCTGGCTGTCGACCTCGAAGGTTTCCGGCAGGAAGTACAGGTGGCCGCTGACGGTGCTGGTTTCCTGCACACTCTTGCCGTCCTTGTCGATCCAGCGGCGCTGGTACTTGCGGTACGGCACCACCAGCAGCGGGCCGCTGATCTGCTGGTCGAAGCTCGAACTCTGGGCGATGTCCTGCAGCACACCATCGCGCACGGCCTGCCGTTCATCGATCAGGCCACCAATCATCAACAGAGGGATCAATAACAGCAGCATCAGCAGGACGATCATGCCGAGCTTGAAACTCAGGGGCTTGTTCATGGGGCTTTGGCTCCAGTTGTGATGGGCGCAGCTTGCGCCGCGCACATGGAGCCGATAGGGAGGGTTTGTGCAGATTGTGTGGAGATGACGAGGCGGACAGCAGGAATCAGCTCACGCGCCGCGCAGGCAGCCACAGCCTGACCCGCACCCCGCCCTCGACGTTATCCACCGCCAGCGCTCCGCCATGCAGTTGCATCACTTCCTCGACAAAGTTGAGCCCAAGCCCGGTGCTCTTGCGCCCGGTGCCTGGCCGCGGCAGGGAATAGAAGCGCTCGCTGACCCGCTCGATGGCGTAATCCGGAATCGCCTCCCCCTGGTTGAACAGGCTCAACGCGACCCTATCGCCTTCGTGCATCAGCTCGAACGACAAGGCGCCGCCTGCCGGCGTGAAGTCGAGCGCGTTGTCCACCAGGTTTGCCAGCGCCTGACGCAGCAAGAAGGGGTCGCACAGCAACAACACCCCGCCCGTCACCTGTTGCCTGATCTGCAACCCGGCACTGTCGATCCGCGCCGCATACCCGTGCAGCAACTCGTCGACCAGCGCAGCGAGCGGCACCTGCTGCTCGTCTTCCAGCGCCTGCATCTGCTCGACCCGCGCCAGGTTGAGCAAGCGCTCGATCATCTGCTGTAAACGCTCGCTCTCGCGCTCGATATTGCTGGCAAAACGCGCCCGCTGCTCATCCGGCATCGGCCCCTGCAACAGCTCGGAAGCCCCACGAATCGCCGCCAGCGGGCTTTTCAGCTCATGGGTGAGGGTATGCACATAGCGCTCGACATACGCCTTGCCCTCCAACTGGGTGCGCATGCGCTCCACCGCCGTGGCCAGTTGCAGCAGTTCACCGCCCTTGTAGTGCGGCAGCGCCGCGCGCTCGCCCTCACTTACCGCCTGGGCGTAACGGGTGAGGCGGCGCAACGACCGCGCCAGCCACCAGGACAGCGCAGCGCCCACCAACAGCCCGAGCACGATCAACCCCAGGCCTAGCGTCAGCAAACGTTGCTCGGAACGGTCGATATAGGGCTGTAGCGAACTGTTGGGCTTGGCCACCGTCACCACACCGATGACCTGGCCGTTATCCATGATCGGTGCCGCCACATGCATCACCGAGGTGCTTTCGTCGTCCGGGTCGCTGCGGGTCGAACGCGCGCCATATTGGCCTCGCAGGGTCAGGTAGACGTCGTTCCAGCGCGAGTAATCCTTGCCCAGGGCCTGGCCACTGGAGTCGAGCAGGACGATGCCCTTGGCGTCGGTGACATAGATACGGTGGCTGACCTGGTTTTTCGCCAGCCCCCAGATATCCGCACCTGGGCGGCGCTGACCGTAGGATTCGAGTACTTGAGGCAGACGACTTTGCCCAAGCGTGCCGGCCTTGACGTCATCGTGAAGGATTTCTGCCAACAGGTTGGCGGTGTCCACCAGGGTTTCCTCGGAAGACTGGCGCACCACTGGGCGAATCTGTTCGCGCACGGTATTGAGCAGGAAGTAACCCGACAACCCGACGAACAGGAAGTACACCAGAAAGATCCGGATCCCCAGGCGCATCAGGCGTGATCCGGGCTATAGCTATAGCCCAGGCCGCGATGGGTCTGGATTGGTTCGGCATCGCCAGACACCAGGCGCAACTTCGCGCGCAGGCTCTTGATGTGGCTGTCGATGGTTCGCTCGTAACCGGCATCTGAAGCCACGCCCAGCCCGTCGAGCAATTGCTCGCGGCTGAACACCCGACGGGGTTGCTTGAGCAGGCATTGCAGCAAGCGGAATTCATGGCGAGTGAGCGTCAGCGCCTGGCCACGATAGAGGATGCGCATCCCCAGCGTATCGACCTCGAACAGCTTCGCATCGACTGCCGTCTCGGCTCTGGGCGCCATGCGCTTGAGGATCGCCCGCACCCGCGCAGCCACCTCGCGCGGGCTGAACGGCTTGACCACATAGTCGTCGGCACCGATTTCCAAGCCTACGACCCGGTCGATCTCACCATCGCGGGCACTGAGGAACATCACCGGCACCTCGCTGAAGCGGCGCAGTTGGCGGCAGGTTTCGAAACCACTGATATCTGGCAGGCCGATGTCGAGGATGACCAGGTCGGCCGGGCGCTGGCGCATCTGTTCGAGCGCGGCGCTGCCCAGGGTCACCCAGGCGGTACTATGGCCGTCGGCCTGGAGGGCATAGACCAGGGTGTCGGCGATAGCGGACTCGTCTTCGACGATGAGGATGTGGGGCATGGGTGAGACTCTGAGGGGCTGGTCGTCGATTGTCTGACCGAGCCCCTTCGCGGGACAAGCCCACTCGCACAATTGCAGGCTGACGCTGCAGCTGCGGGGATCGGGCTTGCCTGCGAGAGGCCAGGCCGGACGATCAGCAGTCCGGCTTGTCCGCCGTATACCGCCGTGCCGGGTTCACCGCCGCCTTGAACTCACGCAACGCCTTGGCGCCGATCAGCAGCGGGTAGTTGAAGTTGCTGCGGTCGGTCAGGTTGACCTCCACCGTACGCTTGACGTCACCCAGGCACAGCTCCAGGTCCACCACCGGACGGCGGGCAGCCTCGGCCGGTTCGTCCTCGTCTTCCTCATCGCCTGAGCGGGCCTTGATCTTGCTGATGCGCGCCACCTTGTGTTCATAGACCTTGCCGTCGGCATCCTTGGTCGCCAGGCGGAAACGCACCCAGTCCTCGCCGTCGCGGGTGAAGGTCTCGATATCCTTGGCCGACAGCGATGCGGTCAGCGCGCCAGTATCCATCTTGGCCTTGAGGGTCTGGCCGATCTCGGGGAGCTTGATGTACTCATAGCGGCCATAGAGTGTCGGCTCGGCGGCCATCACCGGCAACGCCAGCAGCGACAGGAGGGCAAGCAGTGGTTTCACGGGAAGCATTCCTTGAGATGAGACAGTGCTTAGACTACGCGGGGAGGATAGGTTCGTTGTCACAGCCTATCCAACATAATGTGAAACATTTGTCCCTTCCATTGGGCATTGGCCGTTTGGCGTAGGACGTTACCCTGCTTATCATTGCCAACCGCAAATCTCACACAACACTTTCATACAACAAGAGTCTCCTTATGCGTCGCCTGCTGACCGGCATCCTTACAACTGTCCTGCTGCTGCTCAACACCCTCGTGTTGATCTGCCCGCTGATGGTCTTCGCCCTGCTCAAGCTGGTGCTGCCCGGCCGTGGTCGCGACTATGCCTCCTGGGCGGTGATGTGGATCGCCGAGACCTGGTCGGAAATCGACAAGGCCATCTTCGCCCTGTGCATCCCCACGCAATGGGACATCCGCGGCATCGAGACGCTGAACGCGAACACCTCCTACCTGTGCGTCAGCAACCATCAGAGCTGGGTCGACATTCCCGCACTGATCGAAAGCCTCAACCGCCGTGTGCCGTTCTTCAAGTTCTTCCTCAAGAAGGAGCTGATCTGGGTACCGCTGCTGGGCCTGGCCTGGTGGGCGCTGGACTACCCCTTCATGAAGCGCTACAGCAAGGCCTTCCTCGACAAGCACCCCGAGCTCAAGGGCAAGGACCTGGAAATCACCAAGGCCGCCTGCGAGCTGTTCAAGCGCCAGCCGGTAACGGTGGTCAACTACCTCGAAGGCACGCGCTTCACCGAAGCCAAGCGCGAACAGCAGCAATCGCCGTACCGCCACCTGCTCAAGCCCAAGGCCGGCGGCGTCGCCTTCGTGCTCGCCGCACTGGGCGAGCAACTCGACGCCCTGCTCGATGTGACCATCGTCTACCCCGGCAACAAGGCCCCAGGGTTCTGGGACCTGCTCAACGGCAGCATCAGCCGGGTCATCATCGACATCCGCGTACGCGAGCTGGACCCGGCATTATGCGAAGGCGACTACGAGAGCGATCCGGCGTTTCGCCAGACCGTGCAGGCCTGGGTCAACCAGCTGTGGGAAGACAAGGACGCCCGAATCCAAGCATTACGCGCGGAATTGACGTGAAGCGAGCGAACACTGGCATGAAACAACTTGCCGAAAAGCCAGGCGGAGGGGGCTTTTCGGCAAGCCGGACGATCAATCGTAGAAACGGATATTATCGATACGTCGTTCGAAGTCTTGGAATTCGATGTATCTTATTTTCTTTCCAGCAGGTGCACTGAAATCAAACCCAGGGAATGGAGAGTTGATCCCATGCCCTGTTCCATCCGTGTATTGGACCGAAGAGTGATTATAGGGGCGATCCCTAGAAGGATTATCCACATCCAAAACTATACGACTCGCAGGCGTAATAGGCATGATGATCAGCTCTGCGCGCAAATTATCAGTATTATTTGTCATGTGCAGAAAGCGCCCCGTAATGCCATTTGACGGAGTACCAGCGTTGCGTATTGCCAACTTACTATTACCGCCGTTGGAGGAGAAATAAAACCGCGCTTGTGGAAGTGATATTTCCGTTACCCCTTCCTGAAAAGCAACGTTCTCAAAATCGATAAATCTCGACGAGCCACCGCCACCTACGACTTGATCGCTCTCACGATAGACAAAAGCCGCTTTTTCGCTCACATTCGACGGCAACGTGAGCTGAATAACAGGCACTGTTTGCTGATAGCTCTGGAAATAACGCCGTTGGTCATCTTGTGCACTCACCAGACCGTTGCTGCCTGCAAGGTAGAAGAACGATTGGATAGGCAACTTCGCCCCGCTCCCCGTCGCCCAGGTTGCGACACGCAACTCATCGTTGGCCGTTCGATAGAAGCCCGTGAGCAGATTTTTCGCAACTATCGTCTGATTGAAACGATCGGCCGTGTTGGCTTGCCCCTGACGCCGATCCCAGCCACATTGAGCTTTATGCTTATCAGAGACAGAGTTGAAATGGGACAGCCACTGCGCCGCCGCATTGATCCCCTGCTCATTGCAAGGCTTGCTCTGAGCAGGGTACTCGGGTGATATCCCGCACCCCTGTTGTTGACGATTGTCCGTCCAGCCGTCGAACGGAAAAGAACACAGCACCTGGACAGCTGTCTTGGACGCTGGCACTTCCTGCGCTGGATATAATATATAACCGTTATTGTAGTTGAGCGGCAATGTAGAGAAATTCATATCCGCCCTGATCCACGCAAACGACACGCCACCACTGGTAATTGAGGGAGGGCTGGGATCCCAGGGTAAATAGCTCTGCCGGCTCAACGTTCCGCGAAGCATGATGCCCGAACATAAATAGGCTGGTAGCGCCGCGCCACCGCAATTCTGACGCACTTGGTTATACCAGCCCGTCAATTGCGCCGCAGCGTCTGCACCTTTGACGCCTACATCCTGTGCTGCTGGGGCTTGCGCTGGAGTTTGAGTGATCATAGTTCCCGAAGGCTGCGCGTCCGGAACTCCAGAAGTTCTGGCGCAAGCCGCCAGTAACAACAATACTCCGGGAATGGCAGCGTATCTTATCCGCATGTGAACACCTCACGTATCGACTGGCACACCGTGTCCGCTTTAGACTCTTGAACCATCCCACCGAAACATCAGATGGTCGATGTTTGCCAGCCGAACCTAACAAGACTGACAGTCACGCGAAACTGGTAAATATGCCAGGTGACAGCGAGGAAATTGCTGAGCAATATAGTTGATTAATTCGCGCTCACAATCACGATGTCACCCATGACCACGAGGCTCTATTATTTGAAGCGGCGGTAATACGGGGGGAGATAAAATGCCTTCAAACAAGAAGGCACGCATGATGATTATCTGATGGACTCAGTACCCTCAAGCTACCGGCCCCTCCAGATCTTAGATCGAGGGTATCGCGCCGGGAGCCTGCCACAATCCGGCCAGATTCTGCAGCAACGAGCCGGCAATGCCCTGCTGCCCCAGATATTGCAGGATCAACGGCGCGAACTGGCCAATCATGCCGGTATCCATGCCCAGCGCCTTGAAGGCGTTATCCAGGTCGTTGCGATTCTCGACATTGCCCAGGGCATTGCTCAGCGCCGACGAGCGCTGGTTGTTCTGCCCCAGCAACTCGCCCAGCCCGTTGAGCCCGCCCAAGGCGTTGGCACCGGACAACAGGTCAAGACCGGGCACCGCCTTGGTCAACTGGCCATAGTCGTCATTGCTCAGGTTGTTGCGCGCAAGGCCCAGCATGGCGCCAGCGCCGCCGACAGCCTGTTCGGGGGTGATCTTCAGTTCGCTGCCCAAGGTATTGAGCAGATTGGCCTGGGCGGCCGGCGCCTGGACCTGGCCTTTCGGGGTCTGCATGGCCGAGACAGCGTTGGCGGCATCGTTGAGGTTGAAGGCGAACACCGGGCTTGCGGCCAGGGTCATCAGGGTTGCCAGGGTGAATGCTTTCATCGGAGGACCTCGTAGGCCGGGATGGCCTGGGAAACGAGGCGTTGGACTGGGGGGCTGGAGCTTTGTTCCGGGCCGGATGTCGGTAAGGGACGAACCCGCCCCCACAGGCAGTCACCCCACCTGTGGGAGCGGGCTCGTCCCGCGATTGGCCCGCAAAGCGACGCCAAAGGCCTCAGGCAGCGCTGAAGGTCCTGTGCGGATCGATCACGAATTTCTTCGGCACGCCCGCATCGAACTCGCCGTACCCTTCCGGCGCCTGGTCCAGGCTGATCACCTGAACACCGACCACTTCGGCAATATTGATCCGATCCCACATGATCGCCTGCATCAGCTGGCGGTTGTACTTCATGGTCGGGGTCTGGCCGGTGTGGAAGCTGTGCGACTTGGCCCAGCCCAGGCCGAAGCGGATGCTCAGCGCACCGATCTTCGCCGCCGCGTCTACCGCACCCGGATCTTCGGTCACGTACAGGCCCGGAATACCGATCTTGCCGGCCACACGGGTGACCTGCATCAGCGAGTTGAGCACGGTCGCCGGAGCCTCGTGCTTGGCGCCTTCATGGCCGTGGCCGCGGGCTTCGAAGCCTACTGCATCGACGGCGCAGTCCACTTCAGGCTCACCGAGGATGTCGATGATCTGCTCGTGCAGCGGCGTGTCCTTGGACAGGTCGACCACCTCGAAGCCCTGGGACTTGGCGTGGGCCAGGCGCAGCGGATTGAGGTCACCCACGATCACGCACGCGGCGCCCAGCAGGCGTGCCGAAGCGGCAGCGGCCAGGCCGACCGGGCCGGCGCCAGCCACGTAGACGGTGCTGCCCGGGCCGACGCCCGCGGTGACAGCGCCGTGGTAGCCGGTGGGCAGGATGTCCGACAGACAGGTCAGGTCGCGGATCTTCTCCATGGCCTTGTCGCGGTCGGGCAGTTTCAGCAGGTTGAAGTCGGCGTACGGAACCAGCACGTATTCAGCCTGGCCGCCGGTCCAGTCACCCATGTCGACATAACCGTAGGCACCACCGGCACGGGCCGGGTTGACGGTCAGGCAGACGCCGGTATGCATCTCCTTGCAGGAACGGCAGCGCCCGCAAGCAACGTTGAACGGCACCGACACCAGGTCGCCGATCTTCAGGCGCTCGACATCACGGCCCAACTCGACGATTTCACCGGTGATTTCGTGGCCGAGCACCAGGCCGACCTGAGCGGTGGTGCGGCCACGGACCATGTGCTGGTCGGAGCCGCAGATATTGGTGGAGACCACCTTGAGGATCACGCCGTGCTCGATCTTCTTGCCGCGCGGATCCTGCATCTTGGGGTAGTCGATCTTCTGCACCTCGACCTTGCCTGCGCCGAGATACACCACTCCACGATTACCAGACATGCTCTTACCTCGCTTGATTTGTATTTATGCAGCGGTGGTTGAAGCGCCGCCATCCTTGGGCGGCCTGTGTTACTGGAATGAGGGGAATTGTGGGCTTGATGGGGGATGTCGCAGTGACTGGATGCGACAGGGGGTTGTCTGTTTACGGCAGCTCGAAAGCGGTGATGCCATTCGCGGGCAAGCCCGCGCCTACAGGCACAGTGCCGTTCTCAGACACGCGATCCCCCTGCAGGAGCGGGCTTGCCCCGCGATAGGGCCAATCAGAGCACCACAGTCCTGTTGGCGTTCAAAAACACCCGTCGCTCGATGTGATACCCCACCGCCCGCGCCAGGGTCAGGCATTCGATATCACGCCCCTTGGCGATCAGATCTTCGGGATAGTGGCTGTGATCGACCACCTCGACGCCTTGGGCGATGATCGGCCCTTCGTCGAGGTCGTTGTTGATGTAGTGCGCGGTCGCGCCGACCATCTTCACACCCTTGTTGTATGCCTGGTGATAGGGCTTGGCCCCCTTGAACCCCGGCAGCAGCGAGTGGTGGATGTTGATCGCCCAGCCATCCAGGCGCCGGCACAGCTCTGGCGACAGCACCTGCATGTAGCGGGCGAGAATAACCAGTTCGGCGCCGGTTTCCTCGATCACCTTGAGCACCTTGCGCTCCTGGCCCGGCTTGTCGTTCGGGTCGAGCGCGAAGTGGTAGTAGGGGATCTTGTGCCAGTGCGCCAGCGGCTCCAGGTCGGGGTGGTTGGAGATCACTGCGACCACCTCCATGCCCAGTTGGCCGATGCGCTGGCGATACAGCAGGTCGTTCAGGCAATGGTCGGCCTTGGACACCATGATCACCACCTTGGGGCGGTGATTGGGTGCAGTCAGCTCGAAGGCCATGCCAAACGCTTCGCTGCGCTCGGCGAATCCGGCACGGAAGGCATCTTCATCGAAACCGTCAGGTGCGCGGAACTCGACACGGATGAAGAAACGCCCCGACAGTCGATCATCGAAGGAATGGTGCTCGGTGACGTAGCAGCGCTGCTCGAAGAGATGACGCGTGACCACATCGACCGTGCCGAGCATGCTCGGGCAGTCGGCGGTGAGAATCCAGGTGTCCGGTGCCCGACTCATGATCTGCGCTCCTTATGCCTCGATGGCCAGGCCGTACTCGGCCGATGCGTCCTGCAGCCACAGCCACCAGTAGTCGGAGAAGCTGCGGCGGATCACCAGCTCCCAGGTGTCTTCGGCAGTGCGACGAATCACCAGTTGCGACTTGGCGAACACGGTACCCACGGCCTTGCCGACCGGGAAGTTGTTCGGGTGTACATCATAGCTGGTGGATTTCATCAGCACGTCGCGCACGTTCGGGCCGCGCAGCTCGAGCAGGGTCTGCCCGCCACTGACATTGACCACCTGGACGTGCTGGCCTTCAAGGGCATCGCGCAGCTTCTGCTCGACGCTGAACTCCTGGCCGCCCGGGACGATCAGCAGCCATTCGTCGGGGCCCACCCACTGCAACGACATTTCACTGTTGGCGACCACCGTCAGCGCCACCGGCAGCTCCAGGCCCAGGGCCTTGTGCACGGCACCGGCGAACTGCGGGTCATGGCCGTCGCCACGAAGGGTCAGGTGACCGAGGAATTTCTTCTCGCGCAGGGTCACGCCTGCGTTGTTGCGGCCCTTTCCGACCAGGCTGGCCAGGTCTGCATGGTGCAGCGGCGATTGGGCCTTGGCATCACTGCCGGGGTTCTGCTGGAAGACGTTGATAGCGCTCATTTCTTACCTGCCTTGAATTCTTGTGCCAGGAACGGCGCCGACCTGTAGGAGCGGGCTTGTCCCGCGATTGGGGCGCAGAGGCCACCATCGCAATCGCGGGGCAAGCCCGCTCCCACAGGGTCCGGCGTGGTCTTCCAATGCCTTAGACGTTCTGCCGCTCACCCTTCGGATCGAAGAACACCGAAGACACGATCTCTGCCTCGATCACGCTGCCATCGGCCTGTGGCGAATAGACCCGCTCGCCGAGGCGCTTGAGGCCACCCTTGACCACGCCCATGGCGAACGAATAGCCCAGGGAGTTGGCCTTGTAGCTGGAGGTGACGTGACCGACCATGTCCATCGGGATTGGCTGCTTGGGATCGAATACCAGCTGGGCGCCTTCAGGCAGCCACACGTTCGGGTCGACAGGCTTGAGGCCAACCAGTTGCTTGCGGTTCTCGCGGGTGGTGTCCTCGCGGTTCATACCGCGCAGGCCGATCCACGAGTACGGCTTGTTGCGCCCCACGCACCAGCTCATGTTGAGGTCGTCCGGGGTCATCGAGCCGTCGGTGTCCTGGCCGACGATGATGAAACCCTTCTCGGCGCGCAGCACGTGCATGGTCTCGGTGCCGTATGGCGTGAGGTTGTACTGCTTGCCCGCCTCGATGATCTTTTCCAGCACGCCCATGGCGTAGTTGGCCTGGACGTTGACCTCGTACGACAGCTCGCCGGTGAACGAGATACGGAACACCCGCGCCGGTACACCACCGACGTTGCCTTCCTTCCAACTCATGAACGGGAAGGCGTCCTTGTCCAGGTCGATGTCGCTGATCTGCTCCAGCAGCTTGCGGCTGTTGGGGCCGGACAGGGTCATGGTCGCCCAGTGGTCGGTCACCGAGGTGAAATACACCTTCAGCTCCGGCCATTCGGTCTGGTGGTACAGCTCCAGCCACTGAAGCACACGGGCGGCACCGCCAGTGGTGGTGGTCATGATGAAGTGGTTGTCGCCGACGCAGGCGGTCACGCCGTCGTCGAAGACCATGCCGTCTTCCTTGCACATCAGGCCGTAGCGGGCCTTGCCCACATCGAGCTTGGTCCAGGCGTTGGTGTAAACGCGGTTGAGGAACTCGCGCGCATCCGGGCCCTGGATATCGATCTTGCCGAGCGTGGAGGCATCGAGCAGGCCCACGCTGTCACGCACTGCCTTGCACTCACGTGCCACGGCGGCGTGAATGTCTTCGCCAGGCTTGGGGAAGTACCATGGGCGCTTCCACTGGCCGACATCCTCGAACTCGGCGTTGTTCTTCACGTGCCAGGCGTGCAGCGCGGTGAAGCGCACCGGCTCGAACAGGTGGCCACAATGACGGCCCGCCACCGCGCCGAACGTGACCGGCGTGTAGTTGGGGCGGAACATGGTGGTGCCCATTTCCGGAATGGTGATACCCAGCGAGCGGGCGGCGATGGCCAGGCCGTTGATGTTGCCCAGCTTGCCTTGGTCGGTACCGAAGCCCAGCGCGGTGTAGCGCTTGACGTGCTCGACCGACTCGAAGCCTTCGCGGGTGGCCAACTCGATGGCGGCCGCAGTGACGTCGTTCTGCTGGTCGACGAACTGTTTCGGCGCGCGCGCAGTGCCCTTGTCGTGCGGCACCTGGAACAGCGCCACAGTGGCCTCTTCCTTGCGTTGCAGGGCCTTGGGCAGGCTGCCGACGCTGGCCTTGAAGCCGGCCTCGGTGGCGGCGCGAGCCCCCCCTTCGAAGCCATCGGCGAGGGTGTCGCCCAGCGCATAGACGCCGTTCACGCCACCGACGCACACGCGCTTCTGCGGCGCGTCGCCCGGCACGAAGCCGAGGATATCGTCACGCCAGACCGGGCGTCCGCCCAGGTGCGAAGCCAGGTGCACCACCGGGCTGTAGCCCCCGGACGTGGCCACCAGGTCGCATTCGAGCCATTCGCCAGGGCTGGTGACCTTGTGCGCAGGCACATCGATGGCCGCCACACGGGCACCGGTGACGTGCTTGCCGCCACGGGCTTCGATCACTGCACTGGAGGTGAGGATGCGGATGCCCTTGGCACGCGCCTCCTCGACCAACGAACCGCGTGGGTTGTGGCGCGCATCGGCGATGGCGATCACCTGCAGGCCGGCATCGTGCCAGTCCAGGGCGGTGCGGTAGGCATGGTCGTTGTTGGTCGACAGCACCAGCTTGCGGCCCGGCGCCACGCCATAACGGCGCACATAGGTGGAAACCGCTCCGGCCAGCATGTTGCCCGGCAGGTCGTTGTTGCCGTACACCAGCGGACGCTCGTGGGCGCCGGTGGCCAGCACCACACGCTTGGCCCGCACACGGTGCACGCGCTGGCGTACCTGGCCGATCGGCGCGCGATCGCCGAGGTGATCGGTGAGGCGCTCGTGGATGGTCAGGAAGTTATGGTCGTGATAACCGTTGACCGTGCTGCGCGGCAGCAGGGTGACTTCCGCCAGCCCCTGCAGCTCGGCAAGGGTCGCAGCCACCCAGTCGGCGGCCGGCTTGCCGTCGAGGGTCTCGCGGCTGTCGAGCAGGCTGCCGCCGAACTCTTCCTGTTCGTCGGCCAGGATCACCCGTGCACCGCTACGGCCAGCCGCCAGTGCGGCGGCCAGGCCTGCCGGGCCGGCACCGACGATCAGCACGTCGCAGTGCTGGTTCATGTAGTCGTAGCTGTCCGGGTCGTTCTGCAGCGGTGCACGGCCCAGGCCCGCCGCCTTGCGGATGTACTTCTCGTAGGTCATCCAGAACGACTTGGGATACATGAAGGTCTTGTAGTAGAACCCCGGCGGCATCATGTTGCCGCCGACCTTGCCGATGATGCCCATGACGTCGTTGTTGACGTTCGGCCAGCCGTTGGTGCTGCTGGCCACCAGGCCCGAATACAGCGCCTGCTGGGTGGCACGCACGTTGGGAATCTGCGTGGCTTCGCTGGAGCCGATCTGCAGGATGGCGTTCGGCTCTTCAGTACCGGCGGCGATGATCCCGCGTGGGCGCGAATACTTGAAGCTGCGCCCGACGATCTCGACACCGTTGGCCAGCAGCGCGGCGGCCAGGGTATCGCCGGCATAACCCTGGTAGGTCTTGCCGTTGAAGGTAAAGTTCAGAACCTTGCTGCGGTCGATGCGACCGCCGCTGGCGAGGCGATAGACCTGGCTCATACTTTTTCTCCCTGGCCCTTGGCGGTCGCCGGTGCGGCGCTTTGTCTGGATGCAGCGGTCACCTGAGGTTTCTCACCGATCTTGTAGGTTTCGAGAATCTCGTAGGTCACCGTGTCGCGGGTCACGTTGAAGTACTGGCGGCAGCCGGCGACGTGGTCCCACAGCTCATGGTGGATACCGCGCGGGTTGTCGCGGAAGAACATGTAGGTACCCCACTCTTCGTCGGAGCAGGCGTTCGGGTCCAGCGGGCGGGCGATGTGCGCCTGGCCTGAAGCGTGGAATTCTTCTTCGGAGCGCAGCTCGCCGCAGTGGGGACAGAAGATTTGCAACATGACGATTGTCTCCGGGTCAGTGGGCGACGGCAGCAGCGCCGTGTTCGTCGATCAGCGCGCCGTTGTAGAAACGGTCGATGGAGAAAGGCGCGGCCAGCGGGTGCATCTCGCCCTTGGCCAGGCTCGCCGCAAAGACGTTGCCCGAACCTGGCGTGGCCTTGAAGCCGCCCGTGCCCCAACCGCAGTTGAAGAACATGTTCTTGACCGGAGTCTTGGAGATGATCGGGCAGGCATCGGGAGTGGTGTCGACGATGCCGCCCCACTGACGGTTCATGCGCACGCGCGACAGGATCGGGAACATCTCGACGATCGCCTGCAGGGTGTGTTCGATGATCGGGTAAGAGCCACGCTGGCCATAACCGACCCAGCCGTCGATGCCGGCACCGATCACCAGGTCGCCTTTGTCGGACTGGCTGATGTAGCCGTGCACGGCGTTGGACATGATCACCGAGTCGATGATCGGCTTGATCGGCTCCGATACCAGTGCCTGCAAGGGGTGCGACTCCAGCGGCAGGCGGAAGCCAGCCAGCTTGGCCATGTGCCCGGAGTTACCGGCGGTGACCACGCCGACGCGCTTGGCACCGATGAAACCCTTGTTGGTTTCCACACCGATCACAGCACCGTTCTCCTTGCGGAAACCAATGACTTCGGTCTGTTGGATCAGGTCCACACCCAGGGCGTCGGCGGCCCGGGCGAAGCCCCAGGCGACCGCATCGTGACGGGCCACGCCGCCGCGACGCTGCACGGTGGCGCCCAGAATGGGGTAACGGGTGTTCTTCGAACAGTCCAGGTACGGGATCTCGGCTGCGACCTGGTCGGTGAGGATCAGCTCGCCGTCGACGCCATTGAGACGGTTGGCGTTGACCCGCCGCTCGGAATCACGGATGTCCTGCAGGGTGTGGCACAGGTTGTAGACGCCGCGCTGGGAGAACATCACGTTGTAGTTGATGTCCTGCGACAGGCCCTCCCACAGCTTCATGGCATGCTCGTAGAGGTGCGCGGACTCATCCCACAGGTAGTTGGAACGCACGATGGTGGTGTTGCGCGCGGTGTTGCCACCACCCAGGTAACCCTTCTCGACCACCGCGACGTTGGTAATGCCATGTTCCTTGGCCAGGTAGTAGGCCGTGGCCAGGCCATGACCGCCGCCGCCAACGATGACCACGTCGTAGACCTTCTTGGGAGTTGGCGTGCGCCACATGCGCTGCCAGTTCTCGTGGTGGCTGAGGGAGTGCTTGAGGAGGCCGAAGCCCGAATAGCGTTGCATGGTGTTCTACTCCACTCAGCGGTAGACCGGGAAGTCGGCGCACAGGGCGGCGACGTTCTTGGCGACATCGGCTTCGACGTCGGCGTCGCCCAGGTTGTCCAGCACATCGCAGATCCAGCCAGCCAGCGCCACGCACTGGGCAACCTTGAAGCCGCGGGTGGTGACGGCCGGGGTGCCGATGCGCAGGCCCGAGGTGACGAACGGCGACTGCGGATCGTTGGGCACGGCGTTCTTGTTGACGGTGATGTGAGCGCGGCCGAGGGCGGCGTCGGCATCCTTGCCGGTCAGGCCCTGGCGAATCAGGCTGACCAGGAACAGGTGGTTGTCGGTACCGCCGGAAACCACGTCGTAGCCACGCTCGATGAACACCTGGGCCATGGCCTGGGCATTCTCGATGACCTGTTTCTGGTAAGTCTTGAACTCGGGCTCCAGCGCCTCCTTGAAGCACACCGCCTTGGCGGCGATCACGTGCATCAGCGGGCCGCCCTGGGCGCCGGGGAACACGGCGGCGTTGAGCTTCTTCTCGATCTCTTCGTTGGACTTGGCCAGGATCAGGCCGCCACGCGGGCCGCGCAGGGTCTTGTGGGTAGTGGTGGTGACCACGTCGGCGAAAGGAATCGGGTTCGGGTACAGGCCCGCAGCGACCAGGCCGGCAACGTGGGCCATGTCGACGAACAGCAGCGCACCGACTTTATCGGCGATCTGGCGGAAGCGTGGGAAATCGAGGGTTTTCGAGTAGGCCGAGAAACCTGCGACGATCATCTTCGGCTTGTGCTCGACGGCGAGGCGCTCGACTTCGTCGTAGTCGATCAGGCCGGTATTGGTGTCGATTCCGTATTGAACGGCGTTGTAAAGCTTACCCGAGGACGACACCTTGGCGCCGTGGGTGAGGTGGCCGCCGTGGGCCAGGCTCATGCCCAGGATGGTGTCACCGGCCTGCAGCAGGGCGAGGTAGACCGCACTGTTGGCCGAGGAGCCGGAATGCGGCTGGACGTTGGCGTAATCAGCGCCGAACAGCTGCTTGGCGCGCTCGATGGCCAGCGCCTCGACCTTGTCGACGTGCTCGCAACCACCGTAGTAGCGCTTGCCCGGATAGCCTTCGGCGTACTTGTTGGTCAGGCCGCTGCCCTGGGCCTGCATCACGCGCTTGCTGGTGTAGTTCTCCGAGGCGATCAGCTCGATGTGATCTTCCTGGCGCTGTTCCTCGGCATTCATCGCCGCCAGCAGTGCATCGTCGTAACCCTGGATCTGGTCTTGCTTGCTGAACATCGTGTTTCTCCCGGCAGCGATCGCTTCTTGTCTGATGAGGGTCTTCTCACCCTATGCAGCGATGGTATGACTGGGCCGGGGGGCACAGATGCCTGCGCGCGCCTTGCAATGGCGCGTTTACGACATTGTGGTGCAGGGACCGTGATGCCCCTGCAGGAGCGGGCTTGTCCGCCAAGAAGCCGGCACTGACACCCCACACCCGGCTTGTATAGGCAACTGCTGAATCGATGGTTTAGAGTGCTGCCTTG
This sequence comes from Pseudomonas putida, assembly GCF_001636055.1. Lineage (NCBI taxonomy): Bacteria > Pseudomonadati > Pseudomonadota > Gammaproteobacteria > Pseudomonadales > Pseudomonadaceae > Pseudomonas > Pseudomonas putida. Next base: position 868,572 of record NZ_CP011789.1, on the reverse strand, counting down.
CGTCGTAAAAAGGACAGGCGTCATGACCGATAACAACCAACAATTCGCCAGCGACAACTATTCCGGCATCTGCCCCGAAGCCTGGGCGGCGATGGAAAAGGCCAACCAGGGCCATGAGCGCGCCTACGGCGACGATCAGTGGACCGAACGCGCCTCGGAATACTTCCGCAAGCTGTTCGAGACCGACTGCGAGGTATTCTTCGCCTTCAACGGCACCGCCGCCAACTCCCTGGCCCTGGCCTCGCTGTGCCAGAGCTACCACAGCGTGATCTGCTCCGAGACCGCCCACGTCGAGACCGACGAATGCGGCGCGCCGGAGTTCTTTTCCAACGGTTCAAAGCTGCTGACCGCACGCAGCGTCAACGGCAAGCTGACCCCGGACTCGATCCGCGAGGTCGCGCTCAAACGCCAGGACATCCACTATCCGAAGCCGCGCGTGGTCACCATCACCCAGGCCACCGAAGTCGGCAGCGTGTATCGCCCCGACGAGCTCAAGGCGATCAGCGCCACCTGCAAGGAACTGGGCCTGAACCTGCACATGGACGGCGCACGCTTCTCCAACGCCTGTGCGTTCCTCGGCTGTTCGCCGGCGGAGCTGACCTGGAAGGCGGGCGTCGATGTACTGTGCTTCGGGGGCACCAAGAACGGCATGGCGGTGGGCGAGGCGATCCTGTTCTTCAACCGCGAACTGGCCGAAGACTTCGACTACCGCTGCAAGCAGGCCGGGCAACTGGCCTCGAAGATGCGCTTCTTGTCGGCGCCCTGGGTCGGGCTGCTGGAAGACGGCGCCTGGTTGCGTCACGCACGACATGCCAACCACTGCGCGCAGTTGCTGGCGTCGCTGGTCAGTGACCTGCCGGGTGTCGAGCTGATGTTCCCGGTGGAGGCCAACGGGGTGTTCCTGCAACTGCCGGAGTTCGCCATCGAGGCCCTGCGTAACAAGGGCTGGCGCTTCTATACCTTCATTGGCAGCGGCGGCGCACGTTTCATGTGCTCATGGGATACCCAGGAAGCACGCGTGCGAGAGCTGGCGGCGGATATCCACGCGATCATCAACGGCTAAGCGAGAAGGCTGGCGGCGGGAGCGGGCTGTCCCACTCCCCGCAAAACGCGTCAGTTCAAGATCATCAGCAGGACAGTCATCCTGCCTCGGGAAGGGTTCAGGCCTTGCCAATGGTCCGGGCGATAGCGTCCACCGCAGCATCCACCTTCGCCTGGGTGCGCTCCAGCGTCTGCGCGTGCTCGCGCTGCAACTCGATCTGCTTGGAGCACAGGTTCAAAGCCGCCAGCACCAGCAACTTGTCGCCGATCAATGTGGGGTAGTTGCGCTTGGTCTCGGCCAGAGCGACGTTGAGCATGCGCACGGCCTGCGAGAGCGTCTCTTCCTGGCCCTCGGGCGCCTTCAGCGAGTAGTCGGTGCCGAGAATGTTCACCACATTGATCGGCTGCGCTTGCAGTCTCATGCGCCTACGACACCTGCACTGGCACGCTCGACCAGCGCCTGGATACGTGCGGCGGTAGCGCCGTGCTTCTCTTCCTGCTCCATCAGCGACAGCTGCAGGGTCTCGTTCTCTTCCTTGGCCTGGGCCAGTTCCTGATCGAGCTTCTGGTTCTGCTCGGTCAGTTGCGCGTTCTTGTGCATCAGGTCGCCGACCAGTTGCTCCAGTTGATTCAGGGATGCTTCCAACATGCGTCTATCTCGGTTGTTGCAAAGGGCGCACACGATAAAGAAAAGCTCGCGCCCCCGCCATTAAAAATCAGGTAAGGGAGGGTGTGTTCCGGCAGATTGACAGGCTTGCGGGCACCTTGTTCCGGCCTGGATCAACCGCCTGTCAGGAAGAACGAGTGTAAATCCTCGTTTAGCCCCCCGTTGCCTAAAGACTCGTGCGTTCCGACCGATAGGCAGGTAGGTCAAATTCCTTCGCATGGACGCGAGCCTTCCCTCCGGATCTCGACGTCATGTCCCTACGCAATCTGAATATCGCCCCACGCGCCCTGCTCGGCTTTTCCCTGATCGGTGTGCTGATGCTTAGCCTGGGTATTTTTTCCCTCATCCAGATGGGCAACATCCGGCAGGCGGGCATCATCATCGAGCAGGTCAATGTCCCGAGTATCAAGCTGCTGGATGAAATGACCGCGCTCAACCTGCGCCTGCGCACCCTGTCCTATCGCCTGCTGGTCAACCGGGAATCCCAGGCCGATACCATTCGCCTGATGGACGAACGCAACGCCCAGATCGACAAGGCCCGCAGCGCCTACGCACCACTGATCGCCGAGCCTGAGGAACAGGCCGCATTCGACCAGTTCGGCCAGTTGCTGACCCAGTACCGCCAGCTCGAAGCGCGCATGCGCAGCCTGAGCCAGGCCGGCCAGCTCGACCCTATGCGCGAGATGCTCAACCGCGACCTGCTGGCCAACTCGGACCAGATCAACAAGGCCATGGAACACCTGCTGCAGATCAACACCGCGCAGACGCGCAAGACCAACGAGGAAGCCGCACGCCAGTACGACAGTGCCTTCATGCTGGTGATCGGCCTGCTGGTCGCTGCCACGGTGCTCACACTGCTGTTCGCCCTGATCCTGACTCGCAGCATCGTGGGTCCGATCGACGACGCCCTGCGCGCCGCCGAGCAGATCGCCGAAGGCGACCTCACCCAACGCGTCACCACCGACGGCACCGACGAAGCCGCTCGTCTGCTGCAGGCCATGGCCAAGATGCAGGACAAGCTGCGCGACACCCTGCAACTGATCGCAGGCTCTGCCACCCAGCTCGCCTCGGCCGCCGAGGAGCTCAACAGCGTCACCGACGAAAGCGCGCGCGGCCTTGCCCAGCAGAACAACGAGATCCAGCAGGCAGCGACTGCGGTTACCGAGATGACCAGCGCTGTCGAAGAGGTCGCACGCAATGCCGTCAGCACCTCGGAGGCCTCGGGTGAAGCCAGCCGCTCCGCTGGCGATGGCCGCGACCTGGTGATCGAGACGGTCGGTGCCATCGAGCGCATGAGCAGCGACGTGCAGACCACCGCCAGGCTGATCGAGGACCTGGCCGGGCAGTCCCGCGATATCGGCAAGGTGCTGGACGTGATCCGCGGCCTGGCCGACCAGACCAACCTGCTGGCACTCAACGCCGCCATCGAAGCGGCACGTGCCGGTGAAGCTGGACGGGGCTTCGCGGTGGTAGCCGACGAGGTGCGGGCATTGGCTCACCGCACCCAGCAGTCGACCAGCGAGATCGAGCGGATGATCGGCAGCATCCAGGGCGGCACCGAGCATGCGGTGGAATCGATGCGCACCAGTACCGATCGAGCCGAATCGACCCTGAACATCGCTCGCGGCGCTGGCCTTGCATTGGACACCATCACCAGCGCCGTGGCGCAGATCAACGAACGCAATCTGGTGATCGCCAGCGCCGCCGAGGAACAGGCCCAGGTGGCCCGCGAAGTGGACCGCAACCTGGTGAACATCAATGACCTGTCGGTGCAGAGCGCGACCGGCGCACACCAGACCAGCATGGCCAGCGCCGAGCTGTCACGTCTGGCGGTGGATCTGAACGGGTTGGTGGCGCGGTTCAGGACCTGAACACGCAAATCCTGCAGGAGAGGCGGTTCGCCGCTCCTGCAGGTACGGTGCAACGGATCAATACTCGATCCGCACATCCCCCTTGGGCACGCTGCAGCATGACAGGATGTACCCTTCGGCTTCGTCTTCCTCGGTGATCCCGCCGTTGTGGTCCATCTCTACCTCACCGCCGAGCTTGAGCACCTTGCAGGTGCCGCAAATGCCCATGCCGCAGGCCTTGGGAATCATCAGCCCGACCTTCGCCGCCGCCGCATGCACCGTCTCGCCCGGGGCGATGCGGATGCTCTTCTCGCTGCCGACGAACTCCACCAGGTTGAGGTCGGCCACATCCACTTCCGGCGCCTCGGCGGCCGCTTCGGCGTGCTCGACCGCATCGGCCTTGGCCTCGGCCGGCGTCGCACCGAACGATTCCTCGTGGTAGTTCTTCATGTCGAAGCCGACCGCTTCGAGCATGCGCTTGACCGCGTTCATGTAGGGCGTCGGGCCACAGCAGAAGATCACCCGCTCGAGGTAATCCGGCGCGATAAGCTCCATCAGCCGTTGGTTCAGGTAGCCGCGATAGCCCGCCCAGGGCTCGCCCAAGCCGTGCTTCTCGCAAATGATGTGCAGGCTGAAGTTGGGAATGCGCGAGGCCATGTGTTCCAGCTCGCGGTGATAGATGATGTCCTTGGGTGAGCGGGCACTGTGCACGAAGACCATGTCGACATTGGCGTTGGTGTCGTAGAACCAGCGCGCCATGGACATCACCGGGGTGATGCCGACGCCGCCGGAGAGGTACAGCGCCTTGTTGGCCGGGAAGTCGATGGCGTTGAACAACCCCACCGGGCCGTGCACGGGAAGCTCTGCGCCTTCGTGCAAGGTGTCGTGGAGGAAGTTCGACACCAGCCCGCCAGGCACACGCTTGACCGTGATCGAGAAGCTGTAGGGGACTGAAGGCGAGCTGGAGATGGTGTAGGAACGCATCACCGGCTTGCCTTCGATCTCCAGCTCCAGCGTCACGAACTGGCCCGGCTTGAAGAAGAACATGATCGGCTGGTCGGCCATGAAGCAGAAGGTGCGCACGTCCCAGGTCTCCTGGATGACCTTGACGCAGCGCACGATGTGGCGGCCGTTGGCCCAGGTCTGGGTGGTGACCGGATTGAGGAAGGTTTCGGACATGTTCTTCTCCAGCAGCCGACTATCGGCCTTCTTATGGCTGCGATAATGCGCAACGCCGAGACGTCGCACATTCCCATCCGCGACATCGGCGTGCTTATCGCGACCAGCCCCGAGGTACAAGGGCTGGCGCGTCGGAATTCGATTCGGCCATGTCGCCCATGGATATGGTTCGCGAACGGCGCGAACGCACACTCCTCGGCAAATAGAACCGCTGTTCTTTCGCTGACAGCCTTGCGCCAACCACAACAACGATTAGCCACCTTTCGCCGGCCGACAACGGCCTTGAGGATATAACGATGGACGTCACCGCAACCCTGAGCCTGGGCGATCCACTGGAACCTGCACGCAAGGCCACCGCCGAGATGCTGCAGACCCGCGAGCGGACCTACTCGCTGCCGCAGCCGTTCTACTGCGACGAGCGCCTGTTCCAGATCGACATGCAGGAGATCTTCCACAAGGAGTGGCTGATCGCGGGAATGACCTGCGAGATTCCGGCGAAAGGCAACTACCTGACCCTGCAGATCGGCAAGAACCCGGTGATCGTGATTCGCGGCACCGAAGGCAAGGTGCACGCCTTCCACAACGTCTGCCGCCACCGCGGTTCGCGCCTGTGCGTCAGCGACAAGGGCAAGGTGGCCAAGCTGGTGTGCCCATACCACCAGTGGACCTACGAGCTCGACGGCCGCCTGCTGTTCGCCGGCACCGAGATGGGCGCCGACTTCGACATGAACCAGTACGGCCTCAAGCCGATCAACGTGAAGACCGCTGGCGGCTATATCTTCATCAGCCTGGCGGAAAATCCGCCGGCCATCGACGAGTTCCTCGCCACGCTCGACCACTACATGGAACCGTACGACATGGAGAACGCCAAGGTGGCCGTGCAGACCACCTTGATGGAAAAGGCCAACTGGAAGCTGGTCCTGGAAAACAACCGCGAGTGCTACCACTGCAACGGTTCGCACCCCGAATTGCTCAAGACCCTGCTGGAGTGGGACGACACCAACGATCCGCGCGCCGACCAGGCGTTCAAGGACCACGTCGCCGCGTCCGCCGCTGCCTGGGAAGCCGAGAAGATTCCGTACCTGCACAAAAGCCATGGCCTGCGTAACCGCATCGTGCGCATGCCGCTGCTCAAGGGCACCGTATCGATGACCATGGACGGCAAGCAGGCGTGCAAGAAGCTCATGGGCCGCATCAAGAACCCCGACCTGGGTTCGATGCGCATCCTGCACCTGCCGCACTCCTGGAACCACTGCATGGGCGACCACATGATCGTCTTCACGGTGTGGCCGATCAGCGCCCAGGAAACCATGGTCACCACCAAGTGGCTGGTGCACAAGGATGCCGTCGAAGGCGTCGATTACGACCCTGAGCAGATGCGCAAGGTGTGGGACGCCACCAACGACCAGGACCGCCGCCTGGCCGAAGAGAACCAGCGCGGGATCAACTCCACCGCCTACCAGCCGGGCCCGTACTCCAAGACCTACGAGTTCGGTGTGGTCAACTTCATCGACTGGTACAGCAACCGCGTCCTGGCCAACCTGGGTGCAGAGCCCGCGCCATACCTGAAGGAAGTCAAGGTTCAGTAAGCCTTCACGGAGGGTGATAAACGCCACGACCGAGTGATCGGCCGTGGCGTTTTACATTGCAATCCAGAGGAACTGAACATGTTATCCACAGAGTTGTTCAGATGGGTTGTGGACAGGAATCGAATATCTGCCGAAAGCCGATTGATCATTATTTGATCAAATCCTTGCAAGCCTTTGATTCAAAGGCCTGCAGGCAATATCGAACACCTTGTCCACAGATACGCCAACAGATTTTGTGGGCACATGCAGGATTGTTGGAAAAGTGCTGTGGATAATGGCCCAGGAGCCTTATCAATCATGATCTTGAGAGTGATCATCGGGGTTTTGATCAATTATTGATCATTATCTTGCAGGCCAATGAAATCAAGGCATCTAGCGGTTGCCCAACATATTATCCACAGAGCCGCCAACAGTGATTGTGGGAAACATCATGGGAATGGCCGGTGATTGCCACGGACGATTCACGAAGCGGGCTGTATGTTTTTTGATCAATCCCCTACAGGCTTTGATTTCAAAGGGCTGTAGAGAAGCGCGAACACTTTATTCACAGGGTCGCGAACAGATTTGGTGGGCAACTCTCGTCCTGGTGAAGACCAGACGTACGGCGGGTGCGGTACCTCTGGGGACAGATGTCTTGTTCAAAATCTAGAAGCCAGCCCAATCCCAGTGGGAGCGGCGGTTCGCCGCTGCGACTTGTCCCGCGAACACGGGCGTAGCCCGTGCCAGGCAGTGCGGTGTTCTTTTCGCGGGCAAGCCCGCTCCTACAAGCCCCAACCAGTCAGCGCAACACGCCTTCCTCCACCAACAACTTGAGGATCGCCTCGGCGCCCTCCTGTGGAGAAACATCCTTGAGCACCTTGCCGCCGCCACCGCTGGCCTTGGCCGTGGCCGCCTTCATCCGGTCGGCACCGCTCTTGGCCTTGATCACCTTGAGCCGCTTGGGCCGCGGGCGGGCAGGCTGCAAGGCGTCGCCTTCGAGCAACTGATCCTCCACCACCGCCACGTTACGCGCCGCCAGCACACCCCGCCGTGCAGGGCCAAAGGCGCTCTGGCGCGGCTTGGGCGCCGCGTTATCCACAGTCGCCAGCAACGGCAGGCGCACCTTCAACCGGCGTCGTTGACCGCGCGGCAAGGCTTGCAGGACCTGGGCGGTGCCATTCTCGATCGATTCCACCTCGGCCAGGCCCACCACCAACGGCCAGCCCAGCCGCTCGGCCAGCAGAAACGGCAACATGCCCGAGCCTTCACCCGTCTCGGCCTGGCTGCCGGTGAGCACCAACTGGGCACCGGCATCGCGCAGGTAATCCCCCAGTACCCCCAGCACATCGGCCCCCGCAGGCTGCTCGAGGACATCCAGATGCTCCAGGCCCATACCCAGATAGGCGCGCAGGGCCTCTTCGCGCGGGTCGCCGGCATGCACCACCTGCAAGTTATCCCCAGCCAGCTGCAAGCCCAATTCGACGGCGCGTGCATCCTGCTCGGCGCGGCGGGCGCGGCGAGAGCTGGGGTGGGCACCGATGGAAACCAGGCTGATGACTTTCGTACTCATGCTCGTGCCCTTATGCCGCGTCGCGCTGAGCGCCGCTGCGGTAGTTGTCCACAGCCTCGATCAGTGCCTGAAGAATCGCCGCGCTGTCGCCAATCACAGACAGGTCGGCCCGTTTGATCATGTCGCAACCGGGGTCCATGTTGATCGCCACCACCTTGTCGCAGGCACCGATCCCCTGCAGGTGCTGGATCGCCCCGGAGATACCCACAGCCACGTAGACCCGCGCCGTGACCCAGGTACCGGTAGCGCCGACCTGGCGGTTGCGCGGCATGAAGCCGTCGTCCACCGCCACCCGCGAAGCGCCTTCGGTAGCGCCAAGCGCCACGGTCGCCCTGTGGAAAAGCTCCCAGTCTTTCACGCCGTTGCCACCGGAGACGATGAATTCCGCCTCGGCCATGGCGATCGAGGCTGGATCTACCGCGACTGGCCCCAGGTCTTCGATACGCGACAGGCTGCGCGCCACGCCTGTGGACAACTCCACCGGCAACGCTTCGTGACGGGTTTCGCTGACCGGCTCGGCGCATTCGGCGGCGGCCAGGATCAGGCGCGGCAGACCTCTCTGCAGGTCCTGCTGACCGGCACCGGCGCGGCCGATGCACTGGCCGTCCTTGATCTGCCAGACCCGCGTCGCCGGGCGCTCGCCCAAGGCGGCGCCCAGACGCCGACCCAGTTCGCCGCCACCGGTGCGGCTGTCGGGCAATAGCCAGTGTCGTGGCGCGAACTGGTTATCCACAGCCCGCAAGCCCTGGACAAGCTGTTCGGGCACATAGCCTTCGAACGCTTCGCCTTCAATGACCAGCAGGCGGTCGACGCCGGCTGTGGAAAAGTGGTTTTCCTTGTGTTCACCAAACACCACCGCCAGCACCGCACCGTCACTGCCGGCAAGGCTGCGGGCAAGGCCGAGCAGGTCGCAGTCGTGGCTGCCCAGGCGGCCACCGACCATGTCAGGCACCACGGCGATGTAGAACGCCGGATCCGCCACTTGATGCAAGGGCAATTGCACCTCGGCGGCTGCCGTGCGCCGACCACCGATCGCCGTGCCCTGCTGGGCGCCGCTGCGGTCGATACGCTTGAGGCCACTGGGGCCGATGAAACCGGCGGCGATGGCGTGAGGATTCTTGCGGATGAGCCCATAGGGGCCCATCCAGCGGGTCTGTTGCGTCTGCATCGCCGCGTGCAGCGGATGCAGGCGGTTGCGGGCAATCCACTCGGCGCGGGGATCGCGGCGGATGATGTCGCTCATCAGTGCACCTCCGCAGGTTCACGTTTTACCTGGTTTGATTTGCTCGCGGCGGCGGGAGTGTCGTCCTCGATCAGCACGTCGGCGACCAGCTCGGCCAGGTCCTTGATCTGTGGCCGCGGTTCGACCACACCTTCAAGCATTGCCGTGCACTGTGGACAACCCACCGCCACCAGTTCGGCCTCGGTCTCGCGGATATCGTCCATGCGCATGTCGGGAATGCGCTGCTTGCCTGGGATGTCGGTGATCGGCGCACCGCCGCCACCGCCACAGCAACGCGAACGGAAGCCCGAGCGTTGCATCTCGCGCACCTCGATGCCCAAGGCCTTGAGCACGTCGCGCGGGGCTTGGTACTCGCCGTTGTAGCGCCCCAGGTAGCACGGGTCGTGGTAGGTCACGCTACCGCCCTTGTGCTGGGCGAGGTTGAGCTTGTTGGCGGCGATCAACTCGGCGATGTAGGTGCTGTGGTGCTGCACCTGGTACTCGCCGCCCAGGGCGCCGTATTCGTTCTTCAATACATGGAAACTGTGCGGATCGCAGGTGACGATGCGCTGGAAGCGGTATTGGCCCAGGGTCTGAATGTTGCGCTTGGCCAGTTGCTGGAAGGTCGCTTCATCGCCCAGGCGGCGGGCTACGTCTCCGCTGTCGCGCTCCTCCAGGCCCAGCACGGCGAAGTCCACACCCGAGGCCTTGAGCACCTTGACGAAGGCACGCAGGGTGCGCTGGTTGCGCATGTCGAAGGCGCCGTCACCGACCCAGAACAACACCTCGGTGGTCTTCACCTCCGACAGCAGTTTCAGGTTCAGGTCGGCGGCCCAGTTCATCCGCCCACCGGGGTTGAAGCCGCCGGGGTTGTCGGTGGCGATCAGATTGTCCAGCACCTCGGCGCCTTTGTTCGGCGTCGCGCCCTTTTCCAGCGTGAGGTGACGGCGCATGTCGACGATGGCATCGACGTGCTCGATCATCATCGGGCACTCCTCGACGCACGCGCGACAGGTAGTGCACGACCACAGCGTCTCGGCATCGACCAGGCCGTTGACGATCGGCTGGTGCGGATGACCGCCGTGCTCACCCACCGGTTTACCGGGGTACGGGCTACCGGCAAAGGTCGCATCGGTGCCACCGGCCAGGCCGATGACCATGTCCTGGATGAGCTTTTTCGGGTTCAGCGGCTGGCCGGCGGCGAATGCCGGACACATCGCCTCGCACTTGCCGCACTGCACGCAGGCGTCGAAGCCCAACAGTTGGTTCCAGGTGAAATCGACCGGTTTCTCCACACCCAACGGTGCGTTCGGATCTTCCAGGTCGAGCGGCTTGAGGCCAGTGGAGCGGCCGCCACCGAAACGCTCGGCACGGCGGTGCCAGGCCAGGTGCAGGGCACCGGCGAAGGCGTGCTTCATCGGCCCGCCCCAGGTCATGCCGAAGAACAGCTCCGACACACCCCACAGCACGCCCAGGCCGAGAATGCCGACCATCACCCAGCCGCCGGTATTGGCCGGCAGGATGCCCGCGACCGGCAAGGTGGCGATGAAAAAGCTCGCGGCGAACACCAGCAGGCTTTTCGGCAGGCGCATCCACGGGCCCTTGGACAGGCGCGCGGGCGGATTCAGACGACGCTTGAAGACGAAAATCGCGCCGCTGAACATGATCACCGTGGCCACCAGCAGTGCGTAGCCAAGGATCTTGCTCTGCAGGCCGAAGCCGTGCACCAGGATCGCCAGCAGGGCCGACAGCACGAAGCCGCCTGCGGTGGCGACGTGGGTCTTGGACATGTACTTGTCGCGCTCGACCACATGGTGCAGATCGACCAGGTAACGCCGCGGCATGGCCAGCAGGCCACCGAGCAGGTCGACCTTGCTTGGCCGCCCGCGTCGCCACATGCGCACGCGGCGCAGGGCGCCGAGCACCGCCAGGGCGAGCGCGGCGAACAGCAGGATGGGTAGAAGGGTGTTCAACATGGGAGGCTCCCACAACAGCGGTTGCAAGGGGTTCAGGCCCCTGGAATCCTGCACCGGCCCTGTGGGAGCGGGCTTGCCCGCGAATGCGCCAGGTCAGACAACCCTGTTGTTGGTGCTGACGCTTTCGCGGGCAAGCCCGCTCCCACGGGGGCCGGTGTGTGCCGACAGATCGATCAGAAATCCTTGCACAACCGCAAGGCGTCATAGATCGCCGCATGCACGTTGCGCTGGGCCACGCAGTCGCCGATGCGGTACAGCAGGTAGCCCTCGCCCGGCTGGCTGAGGATCGGCTGCGGCTGGATCGCGAACAGGGCGTCGATGTCGATCTGGCCCTTGTTGCGCGAACCCTCCTTGAGCCCGTAGTACAGCTCCTCGTCCGGACGCACGCCGTTTTCGATCACCACCTGGTCGACCACACGCTCTTCCTTGGCCCCGGTGTATTCGTTCTCGAGCACCGCCACCAGCTTGTCGCCCTCGCGGTAGACCTTCTCCAGCATCATGTCCCCGGTCATGATCACTTCCTTGGGGTAGATGCTGCGGTAGTAGGTCGGGAAGGTCGTGCCGCCCATGGCTACGCCCGGCTTGATGTCGTCGGTGACGATCTCGACCTGGCTGCCCTTGTCGGCGATGAAGTCGGCGGTGGACATGCCGGTGAATTCGCAGATGGTGTCGTAAACCAGCACGTTCTTGCCCGGTGCGACCTTGCCGTCGAGCACGTCCCAGCTACTGACCACCAGCCCTTCGGCGGCGCCCCAGTGCTCGTTCTGCTCGATGAACGGATGACCGCCCACCGCCAGCACGATGATGTCCGGGCGCAGGTCCTGGATGGTCGCGATGTCTGCCGCAGTACCCAGGCGCAGGTCGACCTTCAGGCGCGCGAACTCCAGCTGGTACCAGCGGGTGATGCCGGCGATCTGGTCGCGCTGCGGTGCCTTGGCGGCGATGGTGATCTGCCCGCCGATCTGCTCCTTCTTCTCGAACACGGTGACGTCATGGCCACGCTCGGCAGCCACTCGTGCGGCCTCCATGCCGGCAGGGCCGGCGCCGACCACCACCACCTTGCGTTTCGGCCCGGTGGACTTCTCGATGATGTGCGGCACACCCATGTATTCACGGGACGTCGCGGCGTTCTGGATGCACAGCACGTCCAGGCCCTGGTACTGACGGTCGATGCAGTAGTTGGCACCGACGCACTGCTTGATCTGGTCGATCTGGCCCATCTTGATCTTGGCGATCAGGTGCGGGTCGGCCATGTGCGCACGGGTCATGCCGACCATGTCGACATAACCGCCTTCGAGAATACGCGTGGCCTGGTTCGGGTCCTTGATGTTCTGCGCGTGCAGCACCGGGACCTTGACCACTTCCTTGATGCCGGCCGCCAGGTGCAGGAACGGCTCCGGCGGATAGCTCATGTTGGGGATGACGTTGGCCAGGGTATTGTGGGTGTCGCAACCCGAACCGACCACGCCGATGAAGTCGATCATGCCGGTGGCGTCGTAGTACGCGGCGATCTGCTTCATGTCCTCGTGGCTCAGGCCATCGGGGTGGAATTCGTCACCGCAGATACGCATGCCCACGCAGAAATCGTCACCGACCTCGGCGCGTACCGCCTTGAGCACTTCCAGGCCGAACTTCATGCGGCCTTCGAAGCTGCCGCCCCACTCGTCGGTACGCTTGTTGACCCGCGGGCTCCAGAACTGGTCGATCATGTGCTGATGCACCGCCGACAGCTCCACGCCGTCCAGTCCGCCTTCCTTCGCCCGGCGCGCGGCCTGGGCGTAGTTGCCGATCACCCGCCAGATCTCCTCCACCTCGATGGTCTTGCAGGTGGCGCGGTGCACCGGCTCGCGGATGCCGGACGGCGACATCAGCGTGGGCCAGTGGAAACCGTCCCAGCGTGAGCGACGGCCCATGTGGGTAATCTGGATCATGATCTTGGCGCCATGCTTGTGCATGGCGTCGGCCAAGTTCTGGAAGTGCGGAATGATGCGGTCGGTGGACAGGTTCACCGAGGCCCACCATTGCTGCGGGCTGTCGATGGCCACCACCGACGAGCCGCCACAGATGGCCAGGCCGATGCCGCCCTTGGCCTTCTCTTCGTAGTACTTCACGTAGCGCTCGGTGGTCATGCCGCCGTCGGTGGCGTAGACCTCGGCGTGCGCGGTGCTGAGCACCCGGTTGCGGATGGTCAGCTTGCCGATCTGGATCGGCTGGAACATTGCTTCGAATGCCATGACGCTCTCTCCGGCTTACAACGGCTTTGTAACGAACAGGCCATCTTCGTGACCTTCTTCAGAACCGCCATAGACCTGCTCCGCCACAGTGCGGATCGAGCTGCCACGGGCAGCGAGGATCTGGTCCATGGCACCGGCGAACCAGCCGGTGAACATGTAGTCGACCTTGCGGCCGCATTTGCCATACACGTAGACGAACGCCGAGTGCTTGAGCTTGACGCTGCATGTGCCTTTGTCGAGGTCGATGTCCTGGATCTCGAACAGGCCCCAGCCACGCTGACTCAGGCGCTTCATGTAGTGCTCGAACACCGCCACGCCTTCCAGGCCATGGCACTCGGCCTCTTTTTCGCACCAGTGCCAGGCGGATTTGTAGCCGGCCTTGTAGAGGATCTCGGCATAGGCGTCGGCGCCCAGCACCTCCTCGATGCCAATGTGGTTGTTGACGAAGAAATGCCGCGGTACGTACAGCATCGGCAAAGCGTCAGAAGTCCAGACACCGGTCTCGCTGTCGACTTCGATTGGCAATTGCGGGGCGATCTTGGCCATGGAAACTCAACTCCATAAAATTTTTTGTTTGGATGCCCCGGCGTTGCTGGCAGGGGCTTTCAGGCTCGGAGTGCGGCTTTATTCGCCCCACACATCCTTGAGGACGTTCACCCAGTTCTCGCCCATGATCTTGCGTACCACGCGCTCGGAATGGCCGCGCTTGAGCAGGGTTTCGGTGAGGTTGGGGAATTCGCCCACAGTGCGGATGCCCAGCGGGTTGATGATCTTGCCGAAGTTGGTCAGACGACGGGCGTAGCCCTTGTCGTGGGTCAGGTACTCGAAGAAGTCCTGGCCATGGCCCTGGGTGAAGTCGGTGCCGATACCGATGGCGTCTTCACCAACGATGTTCATGGTGTACTCGATGGCCTCGGCGTAGTCGTCGATGGTCGAGTCGATGCCCTTGGCCAGGAACGGCGCGAACATGGTCACGCCGACGAAGCCGCCATGGTCGGCGATGAACTTCAGCTCTTCATCGGACTTGTTGCGCGGGTGCTCTTTAAGGCCCGACGGCAGGCAGTGGGAGTAGCAGACCGGCTTTTTCGATTCGAGGATGACTTCCTCGGAAGTCTTGGAGCCCACATGCGAGAGGTCGCACATGATGCCGACACGGTTCATCTCGGCGACGATCTCGCGGCCGAAGCCCGACAGACCGCCATCACGCTCGTAGCAACCGGTGCCGACCAGGTTCTGGGTGTTGTAGCACATCTGCACGATGCCCACGCCCAGCTGCTTGAAGACGTCGACGTAGGCAATCTGGTCTTCGAACGCATGGGCGTTCTGGAAGCCGAAGAGGATGCCGGTCTTGCCCAGCTCCTTGGCCTTGCGGATGTCGGCAGTGGTGCGCACCGGCATCACCAGGTCGCTGTTCTCGCGGATCAGCTTCTGGCTGGCGGCGATCTGGTCGACCGTGGCCTTGAAACCTTCCCAGACCGACACGGTGCAGTTGGCTGCGGTCAGCCCGCCTTTACGCATGTCTTCGAACAGCTCGCGGTTCCACTTGGCGATGATCAAGCCATCGATGACGATGCTGTCGGCGTGTAATTCGGCTGGGCTCATCAGGCTGTCCCCTTTTGTCGAGTTGGGCGACGCCGAATCGTGTGCCGGCGCTTTGGGGCCAGCATATGCCTGCGGCCCTTGTCGCCCCGATGCAAAAACGACAGGGGGTTTGCCGAAAGCGTCAATGAGCGACATGGCATGCTCTGGCACGCCGCTTGGCAATGAGAGCAAGTCTCGACAAGAACCGTTCATGAACATTTTCCCTGCCCTCTACCACCCGGCTCTAGGGTGAGCGAGAATCTCGACGATTCGTCAGCCTGTTCAGGAGAAAACGGATGAAATCAAAGGCATGGCTGGTACTGCTGTTCGTGGCGCTGGGCGCCCAGGCCGCCGAAGAAGAAAGCACGCCCTGCGACAACGTCGAGACCGACCAGCAGACCTATGCGTGCGCGGCGTACAACAAGCAGACCGCCGAACGCGAACTGAAGGCCGCCTACGACGACCTGATCCAGCGCATCCGTGACCAGTACGCGGATGAAAACGACAAGGCCGTTGCGCTCAGCGGACGCATGGAGGCGGCCGAGAAGCTCTGGACCCAGTTGCGCGATGCCGACTGCAAGGTCGAGACCTATGCCGAGAAACCTGGCAGCAAGGCCTTTGAAGCGGCGTGGAATACCTGCGTGGCGCAGCGTAGCGACGAGCGCTCGGAGTATCTGCAGTCGGTGGGGCAGCAGTGACTCTAATGGCCCTTTCGCCGGCAAACTCGCGAAAGGGCCAGCGCTGACCCCATCACACCGCCCTGGCCAACCTGTCCTCCCGCGGGCAGCGCTCGAACCGCGCCCGATAACAGCGGGTGAAATACGACGCCGACTCGAACCCGCACGCTACCCCCACTTCAAGCACGCTCATATCGGTCTGGCGCAGCAGTTGCCGAGCCTTGTCCAGCCTCAGTCGCAGGTAGAAACCACTGGGCGTGTCGTCCAGGTGCAGGCGAAACAGGCGCTCCAACTGACGACGGGTCACCTGCACGGCATCGGCCAGTACCTGGGTGTTGAGCGGCTGCTCGGTGTTGCGCTCCATTTCGCCGATCACCTTCACCAGCTTTTTGTTGCGAATGCCGTAGCGCGTGGCGATCTCCATGCGCTGGTGATCCTGGCGCGGCCGGATGCGGCTGACCACGAACTGCTCCGACACCTGGATCGCCAGTTCGCTGCCGTGGGCCTGGGCGATCAGGTCGAGCATCAGGTCGATGGAGGCGGTCCCCCCGGCGCAGGTGATCCGTCGACGGTCGATCTCGAACAGCTCCTGGGTCGCCTGCAGGCGTGGATAACGCTCCTTGAACGCTTCCAGCGCCTCCCAGTGCAAGGTCGCGCGATAGCCGTCGAGCAAGCCCGCCTCGGCCAGCACCAGCGCACCGGTATCGATACCGCCGAGCGTGCCGCCGTCATGCTCTACGCGCCGCAGCGCCTGTTGCAGCACCGGGCCGTAGCAGGCCAGCGGCTCGAAGCCGGCGACTACCAGCAGCATCCCTCCCCGCTCTCTGTCAGACAGCGCCTGGTCGGCATTGACCGACATGCCGTTGCTGGCCTGCACCGGGCCGCCGTCCAGGCTCAGCACCTGCCAGCGATACAGCGCTCCCCGAAAGCGATTGGCCACCCGCAAGGGCTCCACTGCACTGATGAAGCCCAACGCAGAAAACCCCGGCAAGAGAAGAAACTGGATCGTTTCCGGCATCGCTTACTCCTGGGAAGTGGGTGGTCGCTGCAGTGCAACTCTTGGTCGCCAGCGTGCGATTGCCCACTGTGCCATGGGCGTAACTTTTTTCCCACGGCCCGCAGAGGCCGGATCCCATAACAATACGCACTGCCGATGGAGAGCCACCATGCATCGCTTTATCCGCCGCAGCCTGTTGTCCCTCGCTCTCAGCACCACCGTGGTCACCCCGCTGTTCGCCGCCGAGCCCGCCGCCTGCAAGAACGTGCGCCTCGGTGTGGTCAACTGGACCGACGTCATCGCCACCAGCGCCATGGCCCAGGTCCTGCTCGACGGCCTGGGCTACCAGACCAAACAGACCAGCGCCTCGCAACAGATCATCTTCGCGGGTATCCGCGACAAGCGCCTGGACATGTTCCTCGGGTACTGGAACCCGATCATGACCCAGACCATCACCCCGTTCGTCGATGCCAAGCAGGTCAAGGTCCTGGACCAGCCCAGCCTGGAAGACGCCCGCGCCACGCTCGCAGTACCCAAGTACCTGGCCGACAAGGGCCTGAAGAGCTTTGCCGACATCCACAAGTTCGAGAAGGAGCTGGGCGGCAAGATCTACGGCATCGAGCCAGGCTCGGGCGCCAACACCCAGATCAAGGCGATGATCGCCAGCAACAAGTTCGACCTGGGCAAGTTCCAGCTGGTCGAGTCGAGCGAGGCCGGCATGCTTGCCGCCGTCGATCGTGCCGTGCGCCGCAATGAAGCCGTGGTGTTCTTTGGCTGGGCGCCGCACCCGATGAACGTGAACATCGACATGGTCTACCTGGGCGACAGCCAGGACGCCCTGGGCCCGGACGAAGGCCGTGCCACGGTGTGGACCGTCACCGCGCCCGACTACGCCGAACGCTGCCCCAACGCCAACCGCCTGCTGGCCAACCTGAAATTCAGCGCCGAGGATGAGAGCCGCATGATGCAGCCGCTGCTCGATCACAAGGACCCGCTGGAGTCGGCACGACAGTGGCTCAAGGACCACCCGCAAGACAAGGCCCGCTGGCTTGAAGGCGTGACCACCTTCGACGGCAAGCCGGCGGCTGACAACCTCAAGCTCACCGCCAACTGATCCGGCCTCTTCGCGGGCAAGCCCGCTCCTGCAGGTTATGCGCATGCCATGAGCATGTAGGAGCGGGCTGCCCGCGAAAAGCCCAACACCGAACTCACAGAACAGAAAAGCCTGAAGGATTTACCCCATGAACCACGACGTCATCATCACCTGTGCCCTGACCGGAGCCGGCGACACCGTTGCCAAGAGCCACCTGGTCCCGGTCACCCCCAAGCAGATCGCCGAAGCCGCCGTCGAGGCCGCCAAGGCCGGCGCCACCGTGGTCCACTGCCACGTCCGTGACCCACAGACTGGTCGCTTCAGCCGCGACGTCGCGCTGTACCGCGAAGTGATGGAGCGTATCCGCGAGTCTGACGTGGACGTGATCGTCAACCTGACTGCCGGCATGGGCGGCGACCTGGAGATCGGCCCGGGCGAAGCACCAATGGATTTCGGCGCCGGCACCGACCTGATCGGCCCGCTGGAGCGCCTGGCCCACGTCGAGGCGCTGCTGCCGGAAATCTGCACCCTGGACTGCGGCACGCTCAACTTTGGCGACGGCAACTCGATCTATGTTTCCACCCCGGCGCAACTGCGCGCGGGTGCCAAGCGCATCACCGAGCTGGGCGTGAAGGCGGAGCTGGAAATCTTCGATACCGGCCACCTGTGGTTCGCCAAGCAGATGATCAAGGAAGGCCTGCTCGAAGACCCGCTGTTCCAGCTGTGCCTGGGCATCCCATGGGGTGCGCCTGCCGATACCACCACCATGAAGGCCATGGTCGACAACCTGCCGGCCAACGTCACCTGGGCAGGCTTCGGCATCGGCCGCATGCAGATGCCGATGGCCGCACAGGCGGTGCTGCTGGGCGGCAACGTGCGCGTGGGCCTGGAAGACAACCTCTACCTCGACCGTGGCGTGCTGGCCAGCAACGGTCAACTGGTCGAGCGCGCGGTGGAGATCATCTCGCGCCTCGGTGGCCGCGTGCTGACCCCGGCCGAAGGGCGCGAAAAAATGAATCTCAAGCGTCGCGGATAAAACAGCCCCGCCGCAATCCCTGTGGGAGCGGGCAAGCCCGCTCCTACAAGGCCCGCGCCAACCTCAAGCACATAGAGAGACCAACATGTCCTTCATCACCGACATCAAAACTTTCGCCGCACTCGGTAGCGGCGTCATCGGCAGCGGCTGGGTCGCCCGCGCCCTGGCCCATGGCCTGGACGTGATCGCCTGGGACCCGGCACCCGGCGCCGAGGAGGCCCTGCGCAAACGTATCGCCAACGCCTGGCCGGCCCTGGAAAAACAAGGTCTGGCACCGGGCGCCGCACAAGAACGGCTGAAGTTCGTCGCCACCATCGAGGAATGCGTACGCGACGCCGATTTCATCCAGGAAAGCGCCCCCGAGCGCCTGGATCTCAAGCTCGACCTGCATGCCAAGATCAGCGCCGCGGCCAAGCCCGATGCGATCATCGGCTCCAGCACCTCGGGCCTGTTGCCCAGCGAGTTCTATGAGTCGGCCACCCACCCCGAGCGCTGCGTGGTCGGCCACCCGTTCAACCCGGTGTACCTGTTGCCGCTGGTGGAGATCGTCGGCGGCAAGCACACCGCGCCTGAAGCCATCGAGGCTGCGAAGAGCATCTACACCGCGCTGGGCATGCGCCCGCTGCATGTGCGCAAGGAGGTCCCGGGCTTCATCGCCGACCGTCTGCTCGAAGCGCTGTGGCGCGAGGCTCTGCACCTGGTCAACGACGGGGTGGCCAGCACTGGCGAGATCGACGATGCGATTCGCTTTGGTGCGGGTCTGCGCTGGTCGTTCATGGGCACCTTCCTCACCTACACGCTGGCCGGTGGCGATGCGGGCATGCGCCACTTCATGTCGCAGTTCGGCCCGGCGCTGAAGCTGCCCTGGACCTACCTGCCAGCGCCAGAGCTGACCGACAAGCTGATCGACGACGTGGTCGACGGCACCTCCGAACAACTGGGTGAACGCAGCATCGCGGCGCTGGAGCGCTATCGTGACGATACCCTGCTGGCGGTGCTGGATGCTGTGAAGAACAGCAAGGCCAAGCACGGCATGGCCTTTGGCGACTGAGGAGACTGCGATGCCCGCACTGATCACCTACCGCACCCCGGTTCAGCAAGACTGGGTCGATTACAACGGGCACCTGCGCGATGCCTTCTACCTGCTGATCTTCAGCTACGCCACCGATGCGCTGATGGAGCGCATCGGTCTGGACGCCGACAGCCGCGGTCAGACCGGCAACTCGCTGTTCACCCTGGAGGCGCACATCAACTATCTGCACGAGGTGAAGCTCGGCACCGAGGTCTGGGTGCAGACGCAGATCATCGGCTTCGACAAGAAGCGCTTGCACCTGTACCACACGCTGCACCGCGCAGGCTTCGACGAAGCCCTGTCGGCCAGCGAGCAGATGCTGCTGCACGTGGACCTGGCGGGGCCGAAGTCGGCGCCGTTCAGCGAGCGCAGTGCCGCGTTGCTGCAAGGGCTGATGGATGAGCAGCGTGACCAGGCACCTGCCGAGTTCGTGGGCCGGGTGATCGGTTTGCCTGCACGAACCTGAAGCCTCTCCCGAGGCCGCCCGCGCCCCCCGGCCCGGCCGGGGCAAGACAGCGCGCTGTCTTCTTCGCGGGCGAGCCCGCTCCCACAGACAGCCAAAAAAAACCCCGGAAGCCGTGAGCGTCCGGGGTCGAGAGCGAGCAACATCCACTGTGCGTGAAGTGAGGGTGACCAAACCCTCGGTGCCGTGAATGACTCCAGTGTGCTCACTTCCCTTCTGCCTGATTTAGCCGGGAACGACCTGTTCTTAGCCAAAGCGGCCATCGCGACGATCTACCCTTGCGAGGTTGTCGTACTGGTCACAGAATCAGTCGTAAATCACGGCACCAGACAAGGACTACAACGATGATGCATGCGGATTTGATCGACCAGGACGACCTGCTGGGCCACCTGCGCGCACGCGGGTTCGACATTCCGGCCGGGGCCAGCGCCGAGCAGGCGTGCGAAGTGGTGGTGCGCGGGCTGACCGAGCCCAATGCCCGGGCGTTGAAGGGAATGGTGGAGCAGATGTACACCGGCAGCGCGACCATCCTCCCGGCGGTACGTCAGGCGATCGACAAGCAGCTGTTGCCGGCGTTGGCGCAGTTTAGTCAGCGCGCCTGATTCTGGATCTTCACTGAATTCTTCGCGGGCAAGCCCGCTCCCACAGGGATTGGGCTAGCCTTCAGATTTTGAGCAACACAGTTACTCCCACAGGGTCACGCGATCCCTGTGGGAGCGGCGGTTCGGCGCTCCGATTTACCCGCGAAGAAGGCGACGCCGTCTCAGAGCCTCACACTGGCAAAGGTCGACTCGTTACGCGCCTGGCTCAGGGCCGCCATCGGCCCGCTGTGCGGCGACAGCGCCATGGCCTGCGGAATCGGCATCATCGCCACCTGCTGCGCGGTATTGGAACCTACACGCTCGTCACGCGGCGGAATGCCGAAGTATTCGCGGTAGCACTTGGAGAAGTGCGGCGTGGAGACGAACCCGCACACAGACGCCACCTCGATGATCGACATCGGCGTCTGCTTGAGCAACTGCCGTGCACGGATGAGCCGCAGCTTGAGGTAGTAACGCGACGGCGAGCAGTGCAGGTACTTCTGGAACAGGCGCTCGAGCTGACGCCGCGACACGTTGACGTACACCGCCAGCTCGTCCAGGTCGATCGGCTCTTCGAGGTTGGCCTCCATCAGCGCGACGATTTCCTGCAGCTTCGGCTGGTTGGTGCCGAGCATGTGCTTGAGCGGCACGCGCTGGTGATCCTGCTCGTTGCGGATACGCTCGTAGACGAACATCTCGGAGATGGCCGCCGACAGCTCACGGCCATGATCGCGGCTGATCAGGTGCAACATCATGTCCAGCGGCGCAGTGCCGCCGGAGCTGGTGAAGCGGTTGCGGTCGAGGGTGAACAGGCGCGTGCTCATGTTGACCCGTGGGAAGGCCTCCTGCATCGCCGCCAGACACTCCCAGTGCACGCTGCAGTCGAAGCCGTCGAGCAGGCCGGCACAAGCCAATGCCCAGCTGCCAGTGCACACCGCGCCAAGCCTGCGCGACTGGCGCGCCTGGGCCTGCAGCCAGGTGACGTGTTCGCGGGTCACGGTGCGCTGGATACCGACGCCACCGCAGACGATCACGGTGTCCACCGGTGGTGCGCTGTGCATCGCGGCGTCCGGAGTGATCTGCAAGCCATCGCTGGCCCAGACCTGGCCGCCATCGACGGTCAGCGTATGCCAGCGGTACAGCTCGCGCCCCGACAGCTGGTTGGCCATGCGCAGCGGCTCGACGGCCGAGGCAAGCGAGATCAGGGTGAAGTTGTCCAGCAGGAGAAAGCCGATGGACTGGGGGGCTGTGCGGTTCTGGGTTGGGTTCCCGGAGGTGTACGACGTCATCGCGGTTTCTCCTCACACAATGCAGGGTGTGCCTCAGGCGGGCACCGTTTCTTGTCATGGCCCCGATTCGTATGCAGGGGCTTTGCCAATCTCAACGCAATCGCCGTGCCTGAAATTGAACGGCTATCCAAAAAAACCCAAAAACGACGTTGCCGTGCGAGTTGTAGGGCCTTTCAAAGGGCGCTGGGTGAACACCGCAAACAAGCGTGCCAGCGCCTCTGCGTGTAACGACTGAGCAGTTCGGTAGCACTTGTGGGAAGGCTGCCCAGAAGCGACATTCATAAGTGTCACCGACAATGACACCACTGGTCGCGACAGCCGACAGCCGGTCGGCACCGGCTGTTGCACAATAAAGCAGCACAACCGCCGCAAGAGGGCCAGATCAGCGCATCAGCATTCGATGACGCTGACTGCCAACCCGCCGCGGGAGGTCTCCTTGTACTTGTCGTGCATGTCGGCACCGGTGTCGCGCATGGTGCGGATCACCTGGTCGAGGGAGATGAAGTGTTCGCCGTCGCCACGCAGGGCCATCTGCACGGCGTTGATCGCCTTTACGGCAGCGATGGCGTTACGTTCGATGCAAGGCACCTGGACCAGCCCACCGACCGGGTCGCAGGTCAGCCCGAGGTTGTGCTCCAGGGCGATTTCAGCCGCGTTCTCCAGTTGTGCCGGGGTAGCCCCGAGCACTTCGGCCAGGCCCGCTGCAGCCATGGCGCAGGCCGAACCGACCTCGCCCTGGCAGCCCACTTCGGCGCCGGAGATCGAGGCGTTCTTCTTGCACAGGATGCCTACCGCCGCTGCGCCCAGGAAGAACTCGACCACGTTGGACTCGTCCACCGCGTCGGAGAAGCGCATGTAGTAGTGCAACACTGCCGGGATGATGCCGGCCGCGCCGTTGGTAGGCGCGGTGACCATGCGCCCACCCGCGGCGTTTTCTTCGTTGACGGCCAGGGCGAACAGGTTCACCCACTCCATGGCACTCATGGTCGAGCCGATCACATTCGGCTTGCCGATCTCCTGCAGGCTGCGGTGCAGCTTGGCTGCGCGGCGCCGCACATTGAGCCCGCCGGGCAAGATGCCTTCGTGCTTGAGGCCGTTGTTCACGCATTCCTGCATGGCCCCCCAGAGCTTGAGCAGACCGGCGCGAATCTCGGCTTCGCTGCGCCAGACCTTCTCGTTCTCCATCATCAATTGCGACACGCGCATGTCGTTTTGCTTGCACAGGCGCAGCAGTTCGGCGGCGCTGTTGAAATCGTAGGGCAACACCGTCTGGTCGGCGTCCAGTACACCGCTCGCGGCCTGCGCCGCATCGACCACGAAGCCGCCCCCCACCGAGTAGTAAGTGTCGCGATGCAGCTCGCCCTCGGCACCTTCGGCCACCAGGGTCATGGCGTTGGGGTGGTAGGGCAGGTTCTCGTCGAGCAACAGCATGTCGCGGGCCCAGATGAATTCGATGGGCAGGCGGCTGTCGAGCTGCAAGGTGTTGGTTTCACGCAAGTCGGCGATGCGTGGGGTGATCTGCGTGGGGTCGATTGCGTCGGGCCACTCACCCATCAGCCCCATGATCGTGGCGTTGTCAGTGCCGTGACCGATGCCGGTGGCCGACAACGAGCCGTACAGCCGTACCTCGATGCGCCGAACCCGCTCCAGATCGCCGCGTTCGCGCAGGCCCTGGACGAACAGCGCTGCGGCGCGCATGGGGCCGACGGTATGCGAGCTGGAAGGCCCGACGCCGATCTTGAACAGGTCGAACACGCTGATGGCCATTGTCGAATCACCTCTTGATGGGCTTGTCTCTGCGCGCCATGTGGCGGCGCAGCCAGCTGCTAGGCTGATAGCGGCGAGTTGCCGCGAATGCACGCATCATCGGGCTTTTACCCCTCCCCTCGCCGTCTGCAACCGACGTACTTTTGTCCGGCAGCGCCCTGTTGCGAAAGCCATCATTGCGCCGCTTTCAGGCGAACGGGTGACGCAAAGACACGGGCCGGGGCGGGGAAAAATCCGTAAGCGACATTGCCCGTACTGGATGCGACCTGTCCTGCACTGGTTACGACTCCACCAGTAGGCGATTGCCGAACGCTGGGGGATTATCGAAAGCGACTCGTATTGCACGGCCACGCAACCTGCCCTCTGCAGGCCAGATCGATCGACGCCCCAGAAAGCGACGACGATTACGCGAACCCGAAGAAAAAATCACAGGAGTCCACCCATGAAAGGTTCACCCTCGCTGTTGTTGGTTGCGTTGCTCGCAGCACCCGTGTTCGCCCAAGCCGCCGAACCGGAACAGTGTCAGACGGTCCGCTTCTCCGATGTCGGCTGGACCGACATCACCGTGACCACGGCAACCACCAGCGTTGTCCTCGAAGCGCTGGGCTACAAGACCCACACCACCATGATCTCGGTGCCGGTGACCTACAAGTCGCTGGCCACCGGCAAGGACCTCGACGTGTTCCTCGGCAACTGGATGCCGACCATGGAAAACGACATCAAGCAGTACCGCGACGCTGGCACCGTCGAGACGGTCCGCGCCAACCTGGAAAACGCCAAGTACACCCTGGCAGTGCCCCAGGCTCTGTATGACAAAGGTCTGAAGGATTTCAGCGATATTCCCAAGTTCAAGAAGGAACTCGACGGCAAGATCTACGGCATCGAACCGGGCAACGATGGCAACCGCACCATCCAGAGCATGATCGACAAGAACGCCTTCGGCCTGAAGGACGCCGGCTTCAAGATCGTGCAGTCGAGCGAGGCCGGCATGCTGTCGCAGGTCGATCGAGCCCAGAAGCGCGGTGAGGCCATAGTGTTCCTGGGCTGGGAACCGCACCCGATGAATACCCGCTTCAAGATGCAGTACCTGACCGGGGGTGATGAGTTCTTCGGTCCCGAGTTCGGCAAGGCCACTGTACTGACCAACACCCGCAAGGGCTATGCGCAGGAATGCAGCAACGTCGGCCAGTTGCTGAAGAACCTGGTGTTCGAGCTCAAGGATGAAAGCACCATGATGGGCTATGTCCTGGACGACAAGATGAAGCCCGAGGCGGCCGCCAAGAAGTGGCTCAAGGACAACCCTGGCAAGCTGGATACCTGGCTGGCCGGCGTCACCACCGTGGATGGCAAACCAGGCCTGGAGGCAGCCAAGGCCAAGTTGACGCAGTAGCTTTAGGCACTACCTCGGGGTGGGACCGTGCTCACCCCGGACTGATTCCAATCATTGCAGGTGGAAGCTCGCTATCATGCTTATCGATCAGAAAATACCTCTGGGGCAGTACATCGCCTCATTTGTCGAATGGTTGACCCAGAACGGCGCCAACTACTTCGACGCTATCGCCCAAGGCCTGGAGTTCATGATCCATGGCGTCACCAGCGCCCTGACCTGGTTCAACCCCTTCGTCCTCATCGCCCTGTTCGCCGCCCTCGCGCACCTGATCCAGCGCAAGTGGGCGCTGACCGTCTTCGTCGCCCTGTCGTTCCTGTTGATCCTCAACCTCGGTTACTGGCAGGAAACCATGGAAACCCTGGCGCAAGTGAGCTTCGCCACGGTGGTCTGCGTAGCCATCGGCGTGCCGCTGGGCATCATTGCCGCGCACAAGCCGATGTTCTATACCGCCATGCGTCCGGTACTCGACCTGATGCAGACCGTACCCACCTTCGTCTACCTGATCCCGACCCTCACCCTGTTCGGCCTGGGAGTAGTACCGGGGCTGATTTCCACCGTAGTGTTCGCCATCGCGGCCCCCATTCGCCTCACCTACCTGGGCATCTGCGACGTACCGCAGGAGTTGATGGACGCCGGCAAGGCCTTCGGCTGCTCGCGTCGCCAACTGCTGACCCGTATCGAACTGCCGCACGCCATGCCGAGCATCGCTGCCGGCGTGACCCAGTGCATCATGCTGTCGCTGTCGATGGTGGTGATCGCCGCCCTGGTCGGCGCCGATGGCCTGGGCAAGCCGGTGGTCAACGCTCTCAACACCGCCGACATCTCGCTCGGCTTCGAAGCGGGCCTTGCGATCGTGCTGCTGGCGATCATGCTCGACCGTATCTGCAAGCAACCGGAACTGCCGGCAAGGAGTGAAGCATGAGCATCATTCGCTTCGAAGATGTCGATGTCATCTTCTCCAGCAAGCCGCGCGAAGCGCTGTCGCTGCTCGACGAGGGCAAGACCCGCGAGCAGATCCTCAAGCAGACCGGGCTGGTGGTCGGCGTCGAAAAGGCCAACCTGGATATCGAGAAAGGCGAAATCTGCGTGCTGATGGGCCTGTCGGGCTCGGGCAAATCGAGCCTGCTGCGCTGCATCAACGGCCTGAACACCGTCAGCCGCGGCAAGCTGTTCGTCGAGCACGAAGGCAAGCACATCGACATCGCCCACTGCACCCCGGCGGAGCTGAAGATGATGCGCACCAAGCGCATTGCCATGGTGTTCCAGAAATTCGCCCTGATGCCCTGGCTGACCGTACGCGAGAACATCAGCTTCGGCCTGGAAATGCAGGGTCGCCCCGAGAAAGAGCGGCGCAAGCTGGTCGATGAAAAACTCGAGCTGGTGGGCCTGACCCAGTGGCGCAACAAGAAACCGGACGAACTGTCCGGGGGCATGCAGCAGCGAGTGGGTCTGGCCCGTGCGCTGGCGATGGACGCCGACATCCTGCTGATGGACGAGCCCTTCTCTGCACTCGACCCGCTGATCCGCCAGGGCCTGCAGGACGAGCTGCTGGAACTGCAGCGCAAACTGAGCAAGACCATCGTCTTCGTCAGCCACGACCTGGACGAGGCGCTCAAGCTGGGTAGCCGCATCGCGATCATGAAGGACGGCCGGATCATCCAGTACAGCAAGCCGGAAGAGATCGTGCTGAACCCGGCCGACGAATACGTGCGCACCTTCGTCGCCCACACCAATCCGCTCAATGTCCTGTGCGGGCGCAGCCTGATGCGCAGCCTGGACAACTGCAAGCGGATCAACGGTTCGGTGTGCCTGGATCCGGGTGGTGATTCATGGCTGGACCTGGGCGAGGGCGGCTCGATCAAGCGCGCGCGCCAGGGGCAGAACGGGTTGGACCTGCAGAATTGGGTGCCAGGGCAGGATGTGGAAAGCCTGGGTCGCCTGCCAACGCTGGTGCACGCCGACATCGGCATGCGCGAGGCACTGCAGATTCGTTATCAGACCGGCAACAAGCTGGTGCTGCAGGAGAACGACAAGGTGGTCGGTATTCTGGGCGACAGCGAGCTGTATCACGCGTTGCTCGGCAAGAATCACGGTTGAAGCAATTGGGGCCGCGTCGCGGCCCTTCGCGGGCAAGCCCGCTCCCACAGGATTTACACAACCTGTGGGAGCGGGCTTGCCCGCGAAGGCTGCAAAGCAGCCCCAATCACTGATTCAGCGTACGACGATCCCGCGCGAAGCCATGTAGGCCTTGGCCTCGGGCACCGTGTACTCGCCGAAGTGGAAGATGCTCGCCGCCAGCACCGCGCTGGCATGCCCTTCCAGAATCCCATCGGCCAGATGCTGCAGGTTGCCCACACCACCGGAGGCGATCACCGGTATCCCCAGCGCATCGCTGATGGCACGGGTCACGCCAAGGTCGAAGCCGTTCTTCATGCCGTCCTGGTCCATGCTGGTCAGCAGGATCTCACCGGCGCCCAGCCCTTCCATCTTCTTCGCCCACTCCACCGCATCCAGACCGGTGGGCTTGCGCCCGCCATGGGTGAAGATCTCCCAGCGCGGCGTTTCGCCTGGGCCAGAAACCTTCTTGGCGTCGATGGCCACGACAATGCACTGCGAACCGAAACGGTCGGCAGCTTCGCCAACGAACTCAGGGTTGAACACTGCGGCGGTGTTGATCGAAACCTTGTCGGCACCCGCGTTGAGCAGGTTGCGGATGTCCTGCACGGTACGCACGCCACCCCCGACGGTCAGCGGGATGAACACCTGGCTGGCCATGCGCTCGACGGTATGCAAGGTGGTATCACGGCCATCGACACTGGCGGTGATGTCCAGGAAGGTGATCTCGTCGGCGCCCTGCTCGTTGTAGCGACGGGCGATTTCCACCGGATCACCCGCATCACGGATGTTCTCGAACTTGACGCCCTTGACCACCCGGCCGTTGTCCACGTCCAGGCAAGGGATGATGCGCTTGGCCAGTGCCATCGTTCAGTCCTCAGCCTTGGTAGTTGTCGCAGAAGGCCTGGGCCTCGGCGACATCGAGGGTGCCTTCGTAGATGGCACGCCCGGTAATGGCGCCGATGATGCCTGGGGCCCTGGCGTCCAGCAGGGCCTTGATGTCACCCAGGTTGTGAATGCCGCCCGAGGCGATCACCGGGATCGAGGTGGCTTCGGCCAGGGCCTTGGTGAAGGGCACGTTGCAGCCCTGCATCATGCCGTCCTTTGCGATGTCGGTGTAGACGATCGCCGAGACGCCATCGGCCTCGAAACGCTTGGCCAGGTCGATGACCTGCACCGAGCTCACTTCAGCCCACCCGTCGGTGGCGACGAAACCGTCCTTCGCATCCAGGCCGACGATGACCTTGCCCGGGAACGCCTTGCACGCCTCGGCGACGAACTCAGGCTGCTTGACCGCCTTGGTGCCGATGATCACGTAGCTGACGCCAGCCTTGACGTAGTGCTCGATGGTTTCCAGCGAACGGATGCCGCCGCCGATCTGGATCGGCAGTGTCGGGTAGCGCTTGGCGATGGCAGTGACCACTTCGCCGTTGACCGGCTGGCCCTCGAAGGCGCCGTTGAGGTCGACCAGGTGCAGGCGGCGGCAGCCACCCTCGACCCACTTGGCGGCCATGCTCACCGGGTCGTCGGAGAATACCGTCGAGTCTTCCATGCGGCCCTGGCGCAGGCGCACGCAGGCACCGTCCTTCAGATCGATAGCGGGGATAATCAGCATCTTGGAAACCTGTTCTAATCGGTGGAGTTCAGGGCTTCTCGAGCGCCCACAAGTCGCTTTCGATGCTCTCGAACCGCTCCTTGAGGTGCAGTTGAACATCGGCAATCGCCCTGTTGTAGTAATGGGGTGCAATTTTCTTGCTGAACAATTCGAGGACCTCGGCCACCTCGAACGAACCGAGCGTCAGCTCGAAGCGGTCTTCAAGGAAGCGCTTGAGCACATCGAGTGCCTCGCGCTCCTGCTCGGGGGCCAGGGTGATGACCGGGGCCTTGGTCTTCGACCTGCTCATTTACCAGCGCCCGTCCCAGGCGACGAAGTTCTGCAGCAGTTGCAGGCCGTGCGTGTGGCTCTTTTCCGGGTGGAATTGCACGGCGAAGCGCGAGCCGTCGGCCAGCGCAGCGGCGAAGTCGACGCCATAGTGACCGCGACCGACCACCTGGCCCGGCTTGCCGGCATTGATGTAGTAGCTGTGCACGAAATAGAAACGCGCGCGGTCCGGGATGTCGTGCCACAGCGGGTGGTCGATGCACTGGCTGACTTCGTTCCAGCCCATGTGCGGCACCTTCAGGTGCTCGCCGTCTTCCTCCAGGCCCTTGCCGAAGAAACGTACCTGGCCGGGGAACAGGCCGATGCAGTCGACGCCTTCGTTCTCCTCGCTGTGCTCGAGCAGCGCCTGCATGCCGACGCAGATGCCGAGGAAGGGGCGGTCCTGGCTGACTTCACGCACCAGGCTGTCGAAGCCCAGGCGACGGATTTCGGCCATGCAGTCGCGGATCGCGCCGACGCCTGGGAACACCACGCGATCGGCCTCGCGGATCACCGCCGCGTCGCTGGTGACCAGCACCTTGCCGGCGCCCACGTGCTCCAGGGCCTTGGCCACCGAGTGCAGGTTGCCCATGCCATAGTCGATTACCGCTACCGTCTGCATCTACAGGCACCCTTTGGTGGACGGCATCTGCCCCGCCATGCGCTCATCGAGCGTCACGGCCATGCGCAGGGCGCGGCCGAAGGCCTTGAACACGGTTTCGATCTGGTGGTGGGTGTTGTGACCACGAATCGTGTCGATGTGCAGGGTCACCAGGGCGTGGTTGACGAAGCCCTGGAAGAACTCCTGGAACAGATCGACGTCGAAACCGCCGACCGAGGCGCGGGTGAACGGCACATGCATCTGCAGACCGGGACGGCCGGAGAAGTCGATGACCACGCGCGACAGCGCTTCGTCCAACGGCACGTAGGCGTGGCCGTAGCGGAAGATGCCCTTCTTGTCGCCAATGGCCTTGGCGAAAGCCTGGCCGAGGGTGATACCGACGTCTTCGACGGTATGGTGATCGTCGATATGCAGGTCGCCCTTGCATTCGATGTCCAGATCGATCAGCCCGTGCCGGGCGATCTGGTCGAGCATGTGTTCAAGGAAAGGCACACCGATATCGAATCGGGCCTTGCCGGTGCCATCCAGGTTGATCGAGGCCTTGACCTGGGTTTCCAGGGTATTGCGCTCGACGGAAGCCTTACGTTCGACCATCACCAGCTCCGCAAAATCATTGGGCGAAAAGGGCTCCATTATAGGCCCAGAATGCGCCGGCTTGAAACGCGGATGACGTGTGGCAGCACAAAGCATTCGCGGGCGAGCCCGCTCCCACAAGGGCAACATCGCCTTGCAGGAGCGGGCTCGCCCGCGAAAGGGCCCTTTCAGGCCCGGCAAATCAGTGCATCAGTGGAACAGCACCGCCGTCTTCTGCAGGGTGATCCACACGCCCCAGGCCAGCGGAATCACCACCACGGCCCAGGCCAGCAGCACCAGCGGCAGGCTGCCAGGCGCTGCATGCCACTCCAGCGACTGCGCACCATCGGCGCCCTTGTCGTGGCTCAGCGCGCGCTCGGCGGCAAGTTCGGCCTCGGTCATGAAGTACTTGTCGGCCACCGGGCGCACCAGCAGGTTGCAGATGAAGCCCAGTACCAGCAGGCCGGCGAGGATGTACAGGGTCATGTCGTAGGCGGCGGCACGCGGTACGCCCGCAGCCAGCTGGGCTTCACGCAGGTAGGTGATCAGCACCGGGCCGAGCACGCCGGCTGCTGCCCAGGCGGTCAGCAGGCGACCGTGGATCGCACCGACCATCTGCGTGCCGAACAGGTCGGCCAGGTAGGCGGGCACTGTGGAGAAGCCACCACCGTACATCGACAGGATGATGCAGAACGCCGCCACGAACAGCGCGACGTTGCCGATGTGGCCCATGTTCGGCACCAGGGTGTACAGGCCCACGCCGATGGCGAAGAAGGCGAAGTAGGTGTTCTTGCGCCCGATGTAGTCGGAGAACGACGCCCAGAAGAAGCGCCCGCCGATGTTGAACAGGCTCAGCAGGCCGGTGAAGCCGGCAGCGATCGCAGCGATCTGTGCCAACTGCGCGGCATTCAGCTCGCTGAAGCTCAGGTCGTTGCCCAGCAGCTTGCCGCCGAACACTTCCTGCAGCAGTGGCGAGGCCATGCCCAGGATGCCGATGCCGGCCGAGACGTTCAGGCACAGCACCAGCCACACCAGCGCGAACTGCGGGGTCTTCCAGGCCACGCTGACGTGCACGTGACGGTCGGTGACCATGGCGTTGGCCTTTTTCACCGGCGGCGTCCAGCCCTCAGGCTTCCAGCCGGTCGGCGGCACGCGGTACGCCAGGGCGCCAGCAGTCATGAACACGAAGTAGATCGCCGCCATGGCGATGAAGCTCTGCCATACGCCGACTTCCTGGCCGTTGGCGAAATGCCCCATCAGTGCAGTGGCCAGTGGCGCCCCCACCATCGCGCCGCCGCCAAAGCCCATGATCGCCATGCCGGTCGCCATGCCGCGCTTGTCCGGGAACCACTTGATCAGCGTCGAAACCGGCGAGATGTAGCCCAACCCCAGGCCGATACCGCCGATGACGCCCGAGCCTAGCCACATCAGCCAGAGCTGATGGGTCTTGATGCCGATTGCCGAGATCACCAGGCCGCCGCACCAGCACAGCGCCGATACCAGGCCAGCCTTGCGCGGGCCGGCGTGTTCCAGCCAACCGCCCAGCACGGCGGCCGAGCAGCCGAGGAAGACGAAGAACAGGGTGTAGATCCAGCTGAGCATCGAGATCTGCCAGTCGCAGTCGGCGCTGAACAGACGAGCGATGAAGCCCATGTCAGGCGAGCAGGCGACCGGTGCGGTGATGCCGATGGCCTGGGACAGAGGCAGCCAGAACACCGAGAAGCCATAGGCCATGCCGATGCACAGGTGGATGGCCAGGGCGGCCGGTGGAACCAGCCAGCGATTGAACCCTGGCCGGGCGATGATGCGCTCCTTCGACAGGAAGCCCGGCGCGCTCGTCGCCGCTCCTGCCGTAATACTGCTATTCATGGATTCGATCCTTTTATGTATGGTTGCGCTTTCGGATCGTTTCCCTGGCTGTTTCGCGGCACACAAGGCGAAATTGGCACCGTTTTCGGCGTCGTTGCCCCGCGACAATAGGTCGCGGTCACTCCGGAAGCTGCGCAAGGTTACCAGCATAAGATGACGGCGAGATCAATCTGACATCATTATTTTTCATAAAACTGAACCGGTACAGGTCGGTCGCGCAACCGTTTGCGATGTGCAGCGGCCTCTTCGCGGGCAAGCCCGCTCCTACAACGGCGGTACCACGCGGCTTTCGTGGGAGCAGACTTGCCCGCGAACGAGACCGACGCCGACTCGAACGTGGAACTGCCCAAGCCAGAACTGTCGAATCCGATTCGCAGGAAACGCCCTGTATCTCTTGTCAGATACTCAGAAGCGATGGTCGCGGCGCTATACTCTGCCGCTCGAATTCACCTATCGGACTACAAGGACTCGCCCATGAAAGCGTTCGGCAAATTCCTGGGGCTGGGACTTCTCGGGTTGTTGCTGATCATCGTGGCGCTGGGCTTCGCCCTGACCCACCTCTTCGATCCCAACGACTACAAAGACGAAATCCGCCAGCTGGCCCGCAACAAGGCCCACGTCGAGCTCACCCTCAACGGTGACATCGGCTGGAGCCTGTTCCCCTGGCTGGGCCTGGAACTGCACGAGGCGAGCATCGCCACGCTGAACAACCCCAAGCAGCCGTTCGCCGACCTGCAGATGCTCGGCCTGTCGGTGCGCGTGCTGCCGCTGCTGCGCCGTGAGGTGCAGATGAGCGACGTGCGCATCGAGGGCTTGAACCTTAGGTTGCTGCGCGACGAACACGGCCATGGCAACTGGGAGGATATCGGCAAGCCGCTCCCCAACCCGAATGCCACGGCCAGCAACCAGCCGGCCCCTGCCGAAGGCGCGCCCGCGCAGCCATCGGCGCAGGCGCAGGCCAGCAGCGAGCGCTCGGTGAAGCTGGACATCGACAGCCTGACCGTCAACAACGCGCGGGTGCAGTTCACCGATGAGCAGAGCGGCAAAAGCTATGGCGCCGAAAGCATCCAGTTGAGCAGCGGGCCCATTCACGATGGGGTCAGCACCCCAATCAAGGCCAGCGCCTTCCTCAGCGCCAGCGAGCCGAACATCAAGGCTCGTACCGAACTGGTCGGCGACCTGCGCTTCGACCGCAAGCTCAAGCGCTACAGCCTCGAAGACATGCGCCTGTCCGGCGAAACCTCGGGCGAGCCGACCGCTGGCAAGACCGTGACCTTCGCAGCACAGGGCCAGGTGCTGGTCGACCTGGGCGCCAACGTCGCGTCCTGGAGCGGCCTGAAGGTCTCGGCCAACCAGTTGCGCGCCCTCGGCGAGCTGAGCCTGCGCGACCTGGACAAGGCGCCGCAGATCAGCGGCGGGCTGTCCATCGCCCAGTTCGACCTGCGTACCTTCCTCGACGGCATCGGTCATCCGCTGCCAGCCACTGCCGACCCGGCGGCCTTCGCCAAGCTGGAACTGGTCGGTCGCCTGCAAGGCACCCAGAACTCCATCGCCATGGAAGACTTGGCGGTGAAACTCGACCAGAGCACCTTCACTGGCCGTGTCGCCGTCGAAGACTTCGCCAAGCAGGCCCTTCGCGTGCAGCTCAAGGGCGACACCTTCGATGCCGACCGC
This sequence comes from Pseudomonas putida, assembly GCF_001636055.1. Classification (NCBI taxonomy): domain Bacteria; kingdom Pseudomonadati; phylum Pseudomonadota; class Gammaproteobacteria; order Pseudomonadales; family Pseudomonadaceae; genus Pseudomonas; species Pseudomonas putida. The sequence goes on along the minus strand of NZ_CP011789.1, from coordinate 834,545 downwards.
TACCTGCCTGCCAAGAGCGATGAGGCCAAGGGCGCCAAGGCCGCGCGCCAGGCCGAGGTCAAGCAACAGGAAGCCAGCGCGATCGCCGGTGCCGGCACCACGCCGCTGCCCAACGCCCCCACTCAAGTAGCCTGGAGCAACGACAAGCTGTTGCCGGTCGATCGCCTGCGCGCCCTCGACCTGCAGGCCGATCTCTCGTTCGGCGCGCTGACCCTCGACAAGCTGCCGATCACCGACGCCCAGCTCAAGGCCAATGGCCAGGGCGGCCTGGTCACCCTGGAGACCCTGCGCGGTGGCCTGTACAACGGCACCTTCGAAGCCAAGGGCACCGTCGACGTACGCCCTGCCGTCCCGCAGCTCGGGGTGAATACCAGGATCAACCGGGTACCGGTCGAGCACTTCATCAAGCGCGAAAGCCCGGATCAGGCACCGCCGGTCAAGGGCCTGCTGACCTTGTCGAGCGACCTGACCGCCACCGGCAACAGCCAGAAGGCGCTGATCGATACGCTCAACGGCAACGCCAGTTTCACCATCAATGACGGTGTGCTGGTCAATGCCAACCTCGAGCAGCAGCTGTGCCAGGCCATCGCCACGCTCAACCGCAAGCAGCTCAGCGGCGAGCCACGGGCCAAGGACACGCCGTTCCAGGAACTGCGCGGCACGCTGGTGGTACGCAATGGCGTGGCCAGCAACCCAGACCTCAAGGTGCGCATCCCGGGCTTGACCGTGAACGGCCAGGGCGACCTGGACCTGCGCGTACTGGGCATGGACTACGGCGTCGGCGTGGTGGTCGAGGGCGACCAGCGCGCCATGCCGGACCCGGCGTGCCAGGTCAATGAGCGCTATGTCGGCGTCGAAGTGCCACTGCGCTGCCGCGGCCCGCTCGAACTGGGGGCCAAGGCCTGCCGCCTGGACCAGGACGGCCTGGGCAAGGTTGCCGCGAAGCTTGCGGGCAACCGCCTGAAAGACAAGATCGACGAAAAGCTCGATGAAAAACTCGGCGACAAGGTGAGCCCTGAATTGAAAGACGCGCTCAAGGGGCTGTTCAAACGATGAGCCCCCAGCAGTTCTCCAGCGCCGTGCTGGCGTGGTTCGACCAGCACGGCCGTCACGATCTGCCCTGGCAACAGGGCATCACCCCCTACCGGGTGTGGGTGTCGGAAATCATGTTGCAGCAGACCCAGGTCAGTACCGTGCTCAACTACTTCGACCGCTTCATGCAGGCCCTGCCCACCGTGCAGGCCCTGGCCGAGGCGCCGGAAGACGAGGTCCTGCACCTGTGGACGGGCCTGGGCTACTACACCCGCGCGCGCAACCTGCAGAAGGCCGCGAAGATCGTCGTCGCCCAGCATGGCGGCGAGTTCCCGCGCAGCGTCGAGGCGCTGACCGAGCTGCCCGGTATTGGCCGCTCCACCGCAGGCGCCATCGCCAGTATCAGCATGGGCATCCGCGCACCGATCCTCGACGGCAACGTCAAGCGCGTCCTGGCGCGCTTCACCGCCCAGGCCGGTTACCCCGGCGAGCCGAAGGTGGCCAATGCGCTGTGGGCCGCAGCCGAGCGTTTCACCCCCATGACCCGGGTCAACCACTACACCCAGGCGATGATGGACCTTGGCGCCACGCTGTGTACCCGCAGCAAGCCCAGTTGCCTGATCTGCCCGCTGCAACAGGGTTGCGAGGCGCACCTGCTCGGCGACGAGAAACGCTACCCCGAACCCAAGCCGCGTAAGGCCCTGCCCCAGCGCAAGACGCTGATGCCGCTGCTGACCAACAACGAAGGCGCCATCCTGCTCTACCGCCGCCCCTCCAGCGGCCTGTGGGGCGGCCTGTGGAGCCTGCCAGAGCTCGACAGCCTGGCGCAGCTTGACGACCTTGCCTACCAGCACGGCCTGCGCATGACCGAAAGCCAGGCGCTGCAAGGCCTGACCCACACCTTCAGCCACTTTCAGCTGGCGATCGAGCCGTGGCTGGTGCGAGTCGACCCGCTCGGATCGCACGTGGCCGAGCCTGACTGGCTCTGGTATAACCTCGCCACCCCGCCGCGCCTGGGCCTGGCAGCCCCGGTCAAGAAGCTGCTCGCACGCGTGGCCGACGAATTGATTGCAGGAGAAGCCCGATGACCCGCACCGTGAAGTGCCGCAAGTACAACGAAGAACTGCCAGGCCTGCCACGCCCGCCCTATCCTGGCGCCAAGGGCCAGGACATCTACGAGCACATCTCGCAGAAGGCCTGGGACGAGTGGCAGAAGCACCAGACCATGCTGATCAACGAGAAGCGCCTGAACATGATGAATGGCGAGGATCGCAAATTCCTCCAGGCGGAAATGGACAAATTCTTCGCCGGCGAGGACTACGCCCAGGCTGAAGGCTACGTTCCACCCAGCGCGTGAACCCGATCCGAACGGTTCGCTGTACAAAAAACAGACAACATTCGTAAGCGACGGAATTAATTTAAAAAATTTTCAAAAAGTCGTTGACGCAAGGTCTGAAAACCTTTTTAATTCGCCCCGTCGCCCAGATAGCTCAGTCGGTAGAGCAGAGGATTGAAAATCCTCGTGTCGGCGGTTCGACTCCGTCTCTGGGCACCACCATTAAGCATCGGGTGGTTGCAAAGTTACCCGAAGCGACACAAGAAACCCGCCTAGTGCGGGTTTTTTGTTGCCTGCGATTACGCTTCTTCGTCAGTGCAACCATCCATGCCCCTCGCCTGTACCAACCTAATTGCCATTGCGCATTCGCTGGAGCAAGGTGAACGCACGCCAGCCAACCCGTAAATCGACGTCTCTGCGATCAAATTCTGTTTTTTGCAGAACCGGGCCGCTGCGCGGCCCAATCGCGGGACGAGCCCGCTCCCACAGCGTGTACTACCGCAAAGTGGTCTTGCCTCACCGACCATCATTGACCAGCATCAAAACGCCACCAGCCGCACCGCCCTACACTGCGCCATGGATACCCGATCCCCGAAAGGACCTCCATGAGCGACGATTCCCCCCTCCCCCTTGCCAACCCCGTCGAGGCTGCACCGGCTACGCCACTGCGTACACCGCGCCCTCGCAAGCGCAAACCGCAAGCGTCCATCACCCGGATCAGCCAGCAGCCTACCGCCCTGGAAGTCGCCACCGCCCCTAAAGGCAGTAACGAAGACAGCACCAGCGCGCGCCTGCCGGCCAGCTACCCCTACCGCACGCGCATGCGCCGCCAGGAGTACGAAAAGGCCAAGCACGCGCTGCAGATCGAGCTGCTGAAGGTGCAGAGCTGGGCGAAAGATACCGGCCAGCGCATCGTGGTGCTGTTCGAGGGACGCGATGCAGCGGGCAAAGGCGGAACCATCAAGCGCTTCATGGAGCACCTGAATCCGCGAGGGGCTCGCATCGTAGCGCTGGAGAAGCCGTCCGAGCAGGAAAAGGGCCAGTGGTACTTCCAGCGCTACATCCAGCACCTGCCTACGGCGGGCGAAATGGTGTTCTTCGACCGCTCCTGGTACAACCGCGCCGGGGTCGAGCGGGTCATGGATTTCTGCTCACCGCTGCAGTACCTGGAGTTCATGCGCCAGGCACCTGACCTTGAGCGGATGCTGTGCAACAGCGGCATCCTGCTGTTCAAGTACTGGTTCTCGGTGAATCGCGAAGAACAGCTGCGCCGCTTCATCTCCCGGCGGGACGACCCACTCAAGCACTGGAAGCTGTCGCCAATCGACATCAAGTCACTGGACAAGTGGGACGACTACACCGCCGCCAAGGAGGCGATGTTCTTCCACACCGACACCGCCGATGCGCCCTGGACGGTGATCAAGTCCGACGACAAGAAGCGCGCCCGGCTCAACTGCATCCGGCACTTCCTCCACTCGCTGGATTACCCGGGCAAGGATCACAGCGTCGCCCACGCGCCAGATCCACTGCTGGTGGGTCGTGCCGCTCGCGGGTTCGAGGAAGAGGACGCTGCCGAGCTGGCCAGCTGAAACAAAAACGCCACCGTCGATACGGTGGCGTTTTCGTTATGCGATGCCTTGCCTTCAGTGCCAGACAGCAACCAGAGCCTCGAGCTCCGCTTCACTGAGCAGGCCTTGAGGATAACGACCATCCAGAAGGCGGCGCGTATCGGTCTTCCTGACCCGGATGTTTCCATGGTGCTTCAACCATTGCGCCAGCACCTTGAGCGATTCGTGATTGATCGCCATTGGAGACAAAGCCGACTCACTTGTTGCATTCATTCGACACGTACTCCCTGGGGCCGTGAGCGGCTAAATTACTGTGGGATTGTTACAGAACAGCGTGGACCGCCGCCCCGAAACACCCCAGGGAAATGCAATACAAGAGCTGTGCCAGCGCGTGGATAAATCGTTTGCGCGAAGCAAAAGGGCCTGTCATTCGACAGGCCCTTTCAGTGTTCGGCGATCAGCGCTTGACCGGTGCCGGTTGCTGCTGGGTGAGGCAGTGGATGTTGCCGCCGCCCAGCAAAAGCTCGCGACCCGGGATCATCACCACTTCATGGTCCGGGAAGACCTTGGCCAGAATCGCTCTAGCCTGGGCATCTGCCGGGTCGTCGAAGCTCGGCGCGATGATGCCGCCGTTGACGATCAGGAAGTTCACGTAGGAGCCGGCCAGGCGCACCGACGGGTCACGCTCCTGGCTGCCAGCGACCTGGTCAACGCCGGCGCATTCTTCCTCGGTGGCGAACAGCGGCCCAGGAATGGGCATCTTGTGCACCACGAACTCGCGCCCCTTGGCATCGCGGGTGTTTTTCAGCACCTCGTAGGCAGCCTGGCAGCGCGCATAGTTGGGGTCGTTGGAATCATCGGTCCAGGCCAGTAACACTTCGCCCGGGCTGACGTAACAGCAGAAATTGTCGACGTGGCCGTCGGTTTCATCGTTGTACAGGCCTTCGGGCAGCCAGACGATGGTCTCGACTGCCAGATGTTCGCGCAGCACGTCTTCGATCTGCTCACGCGTGAGGTGCGGGTTGCGGTTGCGATTGAGCAGGCACTCTTCGGTGGTGATCAGGGTGCCTTCGCCGTCCACGTGGATCGAACCACCCTCGAGTACGAAACCTTCAGTGTGGTAGCGCTGGCAGCGCTCCATCTCCATGACCTTGGCGGCCAGTTCTTCGTCACGGTTCCAGGGCGCATACAGGCCGCCATCGAAACCGCCCCAGGCATTGAAGCCCCAGTCCACGCCACGCACTTCGCCATGATCGTTGATCACGAAGGTCGGGCCGGTGTCGCGGACCCAGGCGTCGTCGTTGCTGATCTCGACCACGCGAATATTGGGCAGGTCGAGCTGGCGGCGGGCATTTTCGTACTGGCCCGCAGATACCGCCACGGTGACCGGCTCGAAGCGGGCAATGGCCTTGGCCAGGGTGACGTGCGCCGCCTGCGCGGGCTTGCCGCCCAGGCGCCAGTTGTCCGGGCGCTCCGGCCAGACCATCCATACCTGGGTTTGCGGGGCCCACTCGGCGGGCATGTGGAAACCGTCGGCGCGGGGAGTCGAGTTCAGGGTCTTCATGAGTAGCCTCTGGATGGCCCGGCAGGCTGGTGCCAGGGTTGATTGTGCGGGTGTCTGTCAGGGCCTCTTCGCGGGCAAGCCCGTTCCCACAGGGGCAGCATCAGCTACCTGTGGGAGCGGGCTTGCCCGCGAAGGGCCAGCGAGTACGACCAATCTAACCGATAGATATCGACTTTTAAAGCCTGAAATAAAATACAAATAGATATTTCAAGAAATTTAATCGATATAAATCGATTTAAATCAGCTCAGCTCCGCCAACACACGGTCCACGCAATCGACGAAGTAGTCCACGCTCTGCCGCGTGGTGCACATCGGCGGCTTGATCTTGAGGATGTTCAAGTAGTCTCCCGTGGGCTGCATGAAGATCCCCAGGTCGCGCAGGCGATCGCACAGGACCATGGTCTCCTCGGTGGCCGGTTCCAATGTCTGGCGGTCACGCACCAGTTCCAGCCCCAGGTAGAAGCCCGAGCCGTGGGCAGCGCCCGCAAGCGGATGTTTATCGACCAACGCTTGCAAGCGCGCCTTGAAGTGGCGGCCAACATCGCGGGCGTTATCCCACAGCCCTTCGTCGCGCATCACATCCAGCACCGCCATGCCGATGCGGCAGCTCACCGGGCTGCCGCCGGCCGAGGAGAAGAAATAACCCTCGGCCTCGAGCGCTTCGGCAATCTCGCGCCGGGTGATCACCGCACCCAGCGGCTGGCCATTGCCCATGCCCTTGGCCATGGTGATGATGTCCGGCACCACGCCCTGCTCCTCGAACCCCCAGAAGTACTCGCCCAGGCGGCCGTAGCCAACCTGCACTTCATCGGCGATGCACACGCCGCCGCGCGCCCGCACCTTTGCATAGGCCTCGCGCAGGTAGCCCTGGGGCAGCGAGATACCGCCGGCATTGCCGTACACAGGCTCGCAGATCATCCCTGCCAGCTGGCGGCCACGGGCATCCAGGTCGGCGAGCTTGGCGTCGACATCGCGCAGGTAATCACTGGCACTGTCAGCGCCGCGGTAACGGCCGCGGAACGTATTGGGCGCCTCTACCGGATGCACCCAGTCCGGTCGGGTTTCCAGAGCCTGGGGATTGTCGGCGATCGAGGTGGAGATGGCATCGGTGGCCACCGACCAGCCGTGATAGGCCTCCAGCACGCTGAGCAAGTCACGCCCACCGCTGTAGGCCCAGGCCAGACGGATCGCCAGATCGTTGGCCTCGGTGCCGCTGTTGACCAGAAACACCCGGTCGAAGCCTTCCGGCGCTATTTCGAGCAGACGCTCGGAGAACTCGGCGACGGCCGCGTAGTGGAAGCGCGAGTTGGTATTGACCAGCGACCACTGCCGCGCCGATTCAGCGACCATGCGCGGATGCCCATGCCCGAGCACCGCCACGTTGTTGAGCATGTCCAGGTAGGAACGCCCCTGCATGTCGATCAGGTAGTTGCGCCAGCCGCGCTCGATATGCGGCGGCTGGGCGTAGTAGTGCTTCTGCGAGCGGGCGAAGCTGGCATCGCGCCGCGCCAGCAGCGCCTGGGCATCGACCAGCGGCTCGGCATCGCAGTCGAAGCCGAGCAGTGCCGTCGGCGACGGGCAAAGCGCCAGCCAGGCCTTTGCCTGGGACGGTTTGGCGAAGAACGGCGGCGCGATGTTCGGATCCAGGCACAGCTGTACGCTCAGGAAGCCACAGGTCGAACCGAGCAGCTGGCCCTTGCGCACCGATTCGCCATCCTCCGGCGCCTGCTCCAGGCCGCTCAGCCACAGCCCCCAACCGGCGGTGCTCAGACACCCGCGGCCATCCCCCGTGCTCAGCCAGATACCGGTTTGCGGCGCGTGCAACACCGTACCGCCCGGCAGGTTCAGTTCCACGCCCAAGGCACAGGTGGCAGGCTCGTCAGGGCGGTCAAAATGGGTTTGCGACAGACGGTACTGCCCATGCAGCGTGGTGGCGGGAGCCGGCTGGGCAAGCAACAGGTGCTGGTCGAATCCAGCCTGCTGCCAGTTTCCAGCCTCGCAGTGCGGGCTCAGCACACCCAGATCGAGCCGACCCACGGTCTGGCCGGCCAGGCTCGGCAGCAGTGCTGCGCAGTCGCCGAGGGCCAGGGTGTCCGGGGCAAAGCCCGCGGTCTGCAGGATCGCCGCTTCCATCAGGGCGGCAGGCACCGCAGTGGCAGTGTCGAAGATTTCCCACTCATGGGCGATGTTGTCGCGGGTGTACTGGTTGTCCGGATCGACGGTGAGTTGCTGCTCGCTGCTGAGCACCAGCACCGCGGAACGGTTGAGCACCAGCGGCCACAAGGCGCGCAATTCGGCTTCGCTCAGCGGATTGACCGCCTGGTAGGCCGCAACCACCGGCAGGATCCGTAGCGGATCGCCTTCGGCATGATGCAGCAAGGCCGCGCAGGTGACAGAGAGGTCGGCGATACGCCAGGTGTGGGACAGATCGCCGAAGTCGATAACGCCTTGCGCCTGCCACTGACGATGCTCGTCGAGCGCCCAGACCACGTTGTCATCGGTGATGTCCAGATGCACCGCCTGCGTCGGAAGCTGTCCGACCAGCGGCTGCAGACGCGCCCGCGCCTGACTGGCCACACCCTCGACGCGCTCGCGTCGGGCCTCGTCCTTGATGACCGGCAGCAGGTGCTCGATCAACTCCTCGGCATGGCGTGGGTCCCACTGCAGCGTGCGCTCCAGCCCCGGGTGCTCGAAACCGGCCAGGGCCTTGCCGAGTTGTGCACACAGCGTCCCCAGCTCGGCCATCAACCTATCCGGCATATGCTTCAGACGGGTCAGCGGCTGGCCGTCGATGTATTCGAGCACGCGGCAACGCAGGGCCTGGCCGCCGATCTCCAGGGCCAGCAAGCCCTCGCCACTCAGCGCTGCACGCACCGCCGGCACCGGCAGACCCTGCCCCTGCAGATACGCGAGTGCCGCGTGTTGCGCCTCGAGCTCGACCTGGGCATAGCTGCCATGACACAGCTTGAAGACGAAGCGCCCCTGCTCGCTGTCCAGCCGGAAGTTCACGTCCTGCTGGCTACCGAGGGGCACCAGCGCGCCGTGCAGGCCGTAATAGGCCTGCAGGGCATGGCTGGCCTGCACCTCGGAAACCTCGGGACGTGGAAGGCTGGAGCGGTGGATCAGGGTGTGCAACGGCATGGTGCGAACCTCGGCCTCTTTTTTGCTTATATCGCCATTACCACTGCCCGGAAGCAAGGGGGTGAGGCGCAGACTGTCGTTGCCAATCTGCAACGATCATTGCCAAAGCCGCGCCCCAGAAGGCCTGGCCTCGTCCGCTGTCCACCAGGAGCTCGATGTCGATGCCCGCTGCACCACTGTTGTTGTCGCCCCTCCCGCACCGGCTCCTTGACGCCGGGGCATCGTCGCGCAGGCTGCGTGCGTCAGAAGTTCGTCACAAACGCGCGGGGGCATACGCATGAAGAAGGTCGCCATCGTGCAGTCGAACTACATCCCCTGGAAAGGTTATTTCGACCTGATCGCCGCCGTGGACGAGTTCATCCTTTACGACGACATGCAATTCACCCGACGTGACTGGCGCAATCGCAACCAGATCAAGACTCCCCAAGGCGTGCAATGGCTGACCGTGCCGGTTCAGGTCAGAGGGCGCTACCACCAGGCGATCCGCGAAACACGCATCGACGGGCACGACTGGGCCGCCAGTCACTGGCGGTCCCTGGAAGCGAACTACAAGCGTGCGCCGTATTTCGACGAAATCAGACAGTGGCTGCGACCGATCTATCTCGAAGAGCAGTTCGACCATCTCAGCCCGCTGAATCGTAGGCTGCTCGAGGCCGTCTGCCGCTATCTGGGCATCGGCACACGCATCAGCCACTCCTGGGACTATCGCCTGGGTGAAGGCAAGAGCGAACGCCTGGTCGACTTGTGTCTGCAAGCCGGTGCGAGCGAATACCTTTCCGGCCCGGCCGCGCGCGACTACCTGGATGAAAGCCTGTTCGCCACACAGGGCATCACCGTCAGTTGGTTCGACTACAGCGGCTACCCCCAATACCCGCAGCAGTGGGGTGATTTCACCCATGGCGTGACCATCCTCGACCTGCTGTTCAACTGTGGCCCGGACGCACCGCGCTTCATGAAGCACATACGGTCATCGGCTCCTGAATCCACCGCGCCGACGGGCGCAGCACCCGACATGCGAGTCTCCCCATGAGCAATGCACTAGACAGCTACATCGGCGCCTACAGTGATCGTTTCGGCTTCGCTTTCGACAACGACATCATGCTCAACTGGTATCCCCAGCGGGTCATGAAGCTATGCCAGGAACATCACTCGATTCTGGAATTGGGCGTCGGCCACGGTTTCTCGACCAACCGCTTCTCGCGCTTCTTCGCCTCGCATACGGTGATCGACGGCTCACCCTCGGTCATCGCCCAGTTCCGCGAAAACTACCCCGACAGCCCGGTCGAGATCGTCGAAAGCTATTTCGAGCACTTCGACACCGAGCGGACCTTCGACCTGATCGTGATGGGCTTCATCCTCGAACACGTCGACAACCCGCAGCAGGTCCTGGAGCACTTCCGTCGCTTCCTCGCGCCTGGCGGCCGACTGTTCGTCCTGGTGCCCAATGGCGAGTCGCTGCACCGGCGTATCGGCCACGCGGCAGGCAAGCTCGACGACATGATGAAGCTGGGCCAGGGTGACCTGGAACTGGGCCACCAGCGCACCTACTCGGTCAGCCGCCTGACCGATGAGCTGGAGCAGGCCGGCTATCGCATCGTGCGCAAGGAAGGGGTATTCCTCAAGCCGCTGATGACCTCGCAACTGCAGCCGCTGGGGCTGTCCAACGAGATCATCGAAGGGATGTGCACGGTCGGCATCGACTACCCCGAGCTCTGCTGCGCCCTGATGTTCGAGGCCCAGGTCGAGCCGACATGAGAAGCCTGTTGATCGGCAGCACCTCGGTCATCGGCCAGGCCATCGCCGCCCGGCTTGCCACGCTGGGTGAAGTCAGGACCGCTGGGCGTCGCGAAGCGGACTTCCCGTTCGACCTGGAGCGGTCAGACAACCCGCCCTTCGATGGCGGGCATTTCGATACCGTGGTGGTGGTGGCCGCCGCGTTCGGCGGGACCTCCAGCGAAGCGCTGATCCAGGCCGAACAGGTCAACGCGGTCGGTACCCTGCGCGCTTGCGAGCTTGCTGCGCAAAGCGGCGTCCGACACCTGATCCTGGTGTCTTCGGTGTTCGCAGGCTTTACCGCCGACGACCCTCACTACAACATCTATTCGCTGTCCAAGCGCCATTCCGAGGAGCTTGCACAGCTGTTCTGCAAGCAACGCGAAATCGCCCTGACCATCCTGCGTCCCAGCCAGGTCTACGATGCAGCCGGTGCCTGTCGCAAACACCAGGGACTGCTGTACCTCATCGCCGAAACGGCGCGCGCAGGCAAGACGGTGCAGCTGTATGGCAAAAACGACGCGCAGCGCAACTACCTGTTTCTGGACGACCTGGCCGAGATCGTGAAACGCGTGGCGCAGCGCACGGTGATCGGTCGCTTCGACTGCGTGCACCCGCACAGCCCCAGGCTGTCGGAGATCGCCGAAGCGGCCTTTGCCGGCTGCGGCCGTAGCGCCGACATCCACTTCCTGCGCGACAAGCCGGACATCGCCGATATGCCGGCCATGCAGGCCGATGCGCAACTGCACCAGGCCATCGACTATTGGCCAGCCACCGACATTCGTACCGGCCTGCAACTGATGCAGGCTCATCAGGAGGCCCAGCAATGACCACGGCAATGGTCACTGGCGTCGGCGCGATCATGGGCTACGGCCTTCTGAAATCGCTGCGCGCCGCCGACCCGACGATCAGGCTGCTGGGCACCGACATCTACGACGATGCGGTCGGCCAGGCCTGGTGCGACCACTTCGAACAGGCCCCGTTGACCGCCGACCCCAGGTATCAGGACTGGCTGCTGCGGATGATCGAGCAGTACCGGGTCGATCTGCTGATTCCCGGTATCGAACAGGATGTGCACTGGCTCGACGAAAACCGTGACGCACTGGCTGCCACCGGCTGCCGGATTGTGCTCAACGATGCCCGGCTGATCAGCCTGTCGCGCGACAAATACGCCATGGACCAGGCCCTGCTGGCACATGAAGACGACGCCCGTATCCCCAGCCATCTGACCGGCGACTTTGCCTCGCTTTCGCAGCAGCTCGGCCTGCCGTTCCTGCTCAAGCCACGGCGCAGCTACGCCTCCAAGGGCCTGGTGTGGGTCCGCGAAGCGCGCGATTTCACACCCTGGGCACCCCTTCTCGGGGAGGTGCTGATGGCCCAGCCGATCATCGGCAGCGCCAGCCAGGAGTACACCGTGGCGGTGTTCGGTGACGGCCAGGGCGGCATCTGCGCCGCGATCACCTTCCAGCGCAGCCTGGCCTCTGACGGCTCCACAGCCAAGGCCAAAGTGCGCCACGACGCCAGCCTGGATGCTGTGGTGACGCGCCTGTGCCAGCACTTCAAACCGGTCGGGCCCACCAACCTGCAGTTCCGCCGGGCAGACGACGGCACCTGGAAGCTGCTGGAGATCAATCCACGGATCTCTTCCACCAGTTCCATCCGCACCGCTTTCGGCTACAACGAGGCCGCCATGTGCCTGGCCTGGTATCTCAAGGGCGAAAGGCCCCGGCAACCAGCGCTGCGCGCAGGTTTTGCTGTGCGCTACATCGAGGACTACGTGGTTCATGATCGGGATCATTTCTGACATCCACGGCAATTTCGCCGCACTGTCCACCGTGCTCGCCGAGCTCGATCGGATGGGTGTGGACGAGATCATCTGCCTGGGCGACACCGCCGGTTACTACAGCCAGGTCAACGAGTGCTGCGATACCTTGCGCGCTCGCGGGATCTTCTCGCTGATGGGCAACCACGATGCCTATATCGCGCTCAACCAGCCCTGCCCACGCTCCAACAGCGCCAATGCCTGCCTGGACTACCAGCGCGAGGTGCTCAGCGCCGACAACCGCCGCTGGCTCGAAAGCCTGCCGGAGCGTGCCAGCCTGCACGGCCTGGAGTTGATCCACGGCGGCTGGAACGACCCACTCGATGAATATCTCGAGCCCAGCGAAGCCTATTTCGCTGAACACCCGGGGCGCTTCTTCGCCTCCGGCCACAGCCATGTGCAGTTCCTCTGGCAGGGCCGCGACAAGACCTGGTGCAACCCCGGCTCGGTCGGCCAGCCGCGCGACGGCGACCCTCGAGCGGCCTTCGCCACATGGGACGGCCAACGCTTCGCGCTCTACCGCATCGCCTATGACATCGAGGCCGCGCAACGCGCCATGGCACACGCAGGCTTCACCGACTATTTCTACGAGAACCTTGCCAAGGGCACGCAGATCGGCGGGCGCGTCAGCGCGATCCGCAGCGACCTTCCGCCCGCGAACTCTGCAGGAAAACGCCCATGAGCCTGGAAAAGATCCCCTTCAACCGCCCCTACATGACCGGCAAGGAGTTCCACCACATTGCCGAGGCCAACCTGGGGCAGATGCTTGCCGGTGACGGACCGTTCACAAAGCGCTGCCATGCCTGGCTCGAGGAGCGTACCGGCAGCGGCAAGGCGCTGCTGACCCATTCCTGCACCGCAGCGCTGGAGATGTGCGCGCTGCTGCTCGACATCCAGCCCGGCGATGAAGTGATCATGCCGTCCTACACCTTCGTCTCCACCGCCAATGCTTTCGTCCTACGCGGCGCGGTGCCGGTGTTCGTCGATATTCGCGAAGACACGCTCAACCTCGACGAACGCCTGATCGAAGCTGCCATCACCCCACGCACCAAGGCCATCGCCGTGGTCCACTACGCTGGCGTCGCCTGCGAGATGGACAGCATCCTGGCCATCGCCCACAGGCACGGCCTGAAGGTGGTGGAGGATGCCGCGCAAGGCGTCATGTCCAGCTACAAGGGGCGTGCGCTGGGCAGCATTGGTGATCTGGGAGCGTTCAGCTTCCATGAAACCAAGAACGTCATCAGCGGCGAAGGCGGAGCCCTGCTGGCCAACGATCCAGAGCTGGTGATGCGCGCGGAAATCATCCGCGAGAAGGGTACCGACCGCAGTCGCTTCTTCCGCGGCCAGGTCGACAAGTACACCTGGCAGGAGGTCGGATCGTCGTTCCTGCCCGGCGAGCTGACCGCCGCATTCCTCTGGGCACAGTTGCAGGAAGCTGAAGCGATCACCAACAGCCGCCTGGCTACCTGGGCGCGCTATCACCACGCCCTTGCCGGCCTCGAGGCGGACGGGCTGCTGCGCAGGCCGATCATCCCGCAGGACTGCCAGCACAACGCCCATATGTACTATGTGCTGCTCGCCCCGGGCATTGACCGTCAGGCCGTGCTGCAGAGGATGCGAGACGAAGAGGTGTATCCCGTGTTCCACTATGTGCCACTGCATTCCTCGCCCGCCGGCGAGCGCTACGGACGTGCACATGGCTCGATGCAGCTCACCGACGAACTGTCAGACCGCCTGGTACGCCTGCCGCTGTGGTGCGGCCTGGGCGATGAACGCCAGGACCGGGTGATTTCAGCCTTGAGTACCGCGCTCGCGCGCCGTTGAACCTATTCGCTGCCAAGAACATTCATGAACATCATCCACACCGAAATTCCCGATGTGCTGATCATCGAGCCGAAAGTGTTCGGCGACAGCCGAGGCTTTTTCTTCGAAAGCTTCAATGCCCGTGACTTTGCCGAGAAGGCCGGTTTCCCTGCCAGTTTCGTCCAGGACAACCACTCGCGCTCCCAGCGCGGCGTGCTGCGCGGCCTCCATTACCAGATCGAAAACCCCCAGGGCAAACTGGTACGCGTGGTCCAGGGCGAGGTACTGGATGTCGCGGTCGATATCCGCCGGAGCTCGCCCACCTTCGGCAAATGGGTCGCGACACGCCTGAGTGCCGAAGACCACCGACAGTTCTGGATTCCACCAGGCTTCGCCCACGGTTTCGTGGTGCTCAGCGAGTCGGCCGATTTCCTTTACAAGACCACCGACTATTACAACCCCGCTGCCGAACGCTGCATTCGCTGGGACGATCCGCAGTTGGCCATCGACTGGCAACTGACGTCGGCACCGCTGCTGTCAGCCAAGGACCAGGCCGGGGTGCTGCTTCAGGACGCGGAGCTGTTCCCATGAAGATCCTCGTCTGCGGCCGCAACGGCCAGGTCGCCCAGGCCCTTCAGCAGGCACTGGCCGGGCTTGGCGAGCTGCACCTGCTAGGCCGCGACCAGCTCGACCTGGCTCACCCCGAAGCCGTGCGTGAGCCTCTGCGCCAGCTCGCCCCGGACCTGATCATCAACGCCGCGGCGCACACTGCGGTGGACCAGGCCGAAAGCGAAGCGTCGCTGGCTCACGCCATCAATGCCGAAGGTCCGCGGGTGTTGGCCGAGGAAGCCGCACGCCTGGGTGCGCCGCTGATCCACTACTCCACCGACTACGTGTTCGACGGCAACAAGACAACGCCTTATGTCGAGGATGACCCGGTGCATCCGCTGGGCGTCTACGGCCAGAGCAAGCTCGCAGGCGAGCAGGCGATTGCCGCGGTCGGCGCCGAGCACCTGATTCTGCGTACCAGCTGGGTGTACTCGCTGCATGGGCGCAACTTCCTGCTGACCATGCAGCGCCTGTTGCAGGAGCGCCCGCAATTGAAGGTGGTCGACGACCAGATCGGCGCACCGACCTGGGCCGGGACGATCGCCGCCAGTACCCGCGCCATGATCGAGCGCTGGCAGGCCGGCCAGGCGGGTGCGTGGGGCACTTATCACCTGACAGCCCAGGGCGAAACCTCCTGGTTCGGCTTCGCCCAGGCCATCGCCGAGCAGTTGAAGGCCCGCGACCTGCCCTGCGCCGAACTGCTGCCGATCCCCAGCAGCGAATATCCGACCCCGGCCCGCCGCCCGCTCAACTCTCGTCTGGACTGCTCACGCCTGGCACGTGAATGGCAGGTCAGCCAACCGCATTGGCAGCAAGCGCTGATCGACTGCCTGAAGTAGCGCATAATTGCGCCAGTTCATTCTGGCGCACTTGGCGATGACCTCGACTTCAATCACTTCGCAACGACCCCGCTGGCGCAGCCTGGCCCTGCTGGCCCTGTGCCTGGCTCCGCTGCTGTGGCCGCTGCATCATCTTGCCGAGCGCTACTACCAGGACCAACTGGCCTCGCAGAACCGCCAGACCCTCGACCTCTATGTCGCCAACCTGCTCGGCACCCTGCACCGCTACGAAACCCTGCCACAGATCCTCGGCGATTTGCCGGCCCTGCGTGGCGTGCTGGCCGACCCGTTCAGGCTGGAGGCGGTGACCAACGCCAATCGCCTGTTGCGCGAGATCACCCAGCAGACCGGCGCCGAAGTGATGTACCTGATGGACGTCAGCGGCAATACCCTGGCGGCCTCCAACTGGGACAAGCGCGACAGCTTCGTCGGCCGCAACTTCGCCTTCCGCCCGTACTTCATCGAAGCGATGGAAGGACGGCTGGGCCGCTTCTTCGGCCAGGGCACCACGTCCGCCAAGCGCGGCTACTTCTTCGCAGCCGCGGTGCGTGACGGTGAACGAGTAATCGGCGTGCTGGTGGTCAAGGTCGACCTCGATCACACCGAAACCCTCTGGGGACGCACCCCGGAACAATTGCTGCTGACCGACCAGTACGGCGTGGTGGTGCTCACCTCGCGCCCGGAGTGGCGTTTCCGCGCCACCCGTGTACTGAGCGAAGCAGAACGCAAGGCGATGATCGCAATCCAGCCTTACCCAACCCAGGCCCCGCAACCACTGCGCCTGGAGCCCGAGGCCTGGCTGACCCAGACCCGCGATATCAAGGAGACCGGCTGGCAGGTGAGCATCCTTGCGCCGCGTATCCTGGTCGATCGCTCGGTGCAGACCGTCATGGCCATCGGCGCCGGCGCGTTGCTGGTAACCATGCTCCTGGCCGGGCTGGTGATGCAGCGCCGCCGCCACTACATGGACCGCATCGAACTGGAGGCCCGTGGCCGCCAGGAACTGGAAAACCGCGTGGTGGCGCGCACCGCCGACCTCGAATGGCTGAACAACCGCCTGAAGAACGAAGTGCTGGAGCGCGAGCAGGCACAGCAGGAACTGGTACGCGCCCAGGACGAGCTGGTCCAGGCCGGCAAGCTGTCGGTGCTTGGCACCATGTCGGCGAGCATCAGCCACGAACTCAACCAACCGCTGGCGGCGATCCGCAGCTACGCCGAGAACGCCGAGATCCTGCTCGATCACCAGCGCACCGAGGATGCCCGTGGCAACCTCAAGCTGATCGGCGAACTGACCGGACGCATGGCCTCGATCATCGCCCACCTGCGCGCCTTTGCCCGCCGCGACCGGCATGCCCCGGAAAGCGTGGCCCTGCAACCGGCGCTGGACGATGCCCTGGCATTGCTGGCCAAGCGCCGTCGGGCGATGGCGGTAGAACTGATCCGCGATCTGCCGGACGCCACCCTGTGGGTCCAGGCCGGTGAAACCCGCCTGCGCCAAGTGCTCGGCAACCTGCTGGCCAACGCCCTTGACGCACTCACCGAAAAAGCCAACCCACGCCGCCTCTGGCTGAGTGCCGAGACGCGCGACGACTGCGTCTACCTGTACATTCGCGACAACGGCCCGGGCTTTACCCGGCAAGCGCTGGAGCATGCCAAGGAACCCTTCTTCACCACCAAGACCCGTACCCAGGGTCTTGGCCTGGGCCTGGCGATCTGCGAAAGCCTGATGCGTGCGCTCGGTGGCGAGTTGCTGATGGGCAACCACCCGGAAGGGGGCGCCCTGCTCACCCTGCAACTGCGCATCGCAGCCCCCGGCGCCAACCTGAAACCTTCGGAGGATTCCTCGGCATGACCGAGACACTGATCGACAGTCAAACCCAGGTCATCCTGGTCGATGACGATCCGCACCTGCGCCAGGCCCTGAGCCAGACTCTGGACCTGGCAGGCCTCAAGGTTGCCGCCCTGGCCGACGCCCAGGGCCTGGCCGAGCGCATCGAGCCCGACTGGCCTGGCGTGGTGGTCAGCGATATCCGCATGCCCGGTATCGACGGCCTGCAACTGCTGGAGCAACTGCACACACGGGACAGCGAACTGCCTGTGTTGCTGATCACCGGCCACGGCGATGTGCCGCTGGCAGTACAGGCGATGCGTGCCGGGGCCTATGACTTCCTGGAAAAACCCTTCGCCAGCGATGCCCTGCTCGACAGCGTGCGCCGGGCCCTGGCACTGCGTCGCCTGGTGCTGGACAACCGCAGCCTGCGCCTGGCCCTGAGCGATCGCCAGCAGTTGTCGACACGGTTGGTCGGCCATTCACCCTTGATGCAGCGCCTGCGCGAACAGATCGGCGCCTTGGCAGGCACCCGTGCCGACGTGCTGATCCTTGGCGAGACCGGCGCTGGCAAGGAGGTGGTCGCGCGTGCCCTGCACGACCTGTCGAGCCGTCGCGACGGCCCGTTCGTGGCCATCAACGCCGGCGCCCTGGCCGAGTCAGTGGTCGAGAGCGAGCTGTTCGGCCATGAGCCCGGCGCCTTCACCGGCGCGCAGAAGCGCCGTATCGGCAAGTTCGAGTTCGCCAACGGTGGCACGCTGTTCCTCGACGAAATCGAGAGCATGAGCCTGGACGTGCAGGTCAAGCTGCTGCGTCTGCTGCAGGAGCGCGTGGTCGAGCGCCTGGGCGGCAACCAACTGATACCGCTGGACATCCGCGTGATCGCCGCGACCAAGGAAGACCTGCGTCAGTCGGCCGATCAAGGGCGTTTCCGCGCCGACCTCTACTACCGCCTGAACGTCGCACCGCTGCGCATCCCGGCGCTGCGCGAACGCGGTGACGACATCCTGGTGCTGTTCCAGCACTTCGCCGATGCCGCCAGCCAACGTCACGGCCTGGCACCGCATACCCTGCAACCGGCGCAGCGGGCCATGCTGTTGCGTCACGAATGGCCAGGCAACGTACGCGAACTGCAAAACGCGGCAGAGCGCTTCGCCCTTGGCCTGGAGCTGGCCCTGGACGGCCAGGCGCCCTCTGCCACCGACAGCGCCGAACCGGCACGTGTCGGCAACCTCAGCGAGCAGGTCGAGCAGTTCGAGCGTTCGCTGATCGCCGCCGAGCTGAACCAGCCGCACAGTTCCATGCGTAGCCTGGCCGAAGCCCTTGGCATCCCGCGTAAAACGTTGCACGACAAGCTGCGCAAGCACGGCCTGAGCTTCGCCGACGGCAACAGCCATGACGATCACGAGGAGCCGCGGCCATGACCACCGACAGCCAGTACCTGCAGGCAGTCCTGCACAGCGATATACCGCTGACGCGGGAAATGGGCATGCAAGTCATCGACTGGCGCGAGCAGTGCCTGCGTCTGCAATTGCCGCTGGCGCCCAACGTCAATCACAAGAGCACCATGTTCGGCGGCAGCCTCTACTGCGCCGCCGTACTGGTCGGCTGGGGCTGGCTGCACCTGCGTCTGCGCGAGCTGGGGTTCGATGACGGGCATATCGTCATTCAGGAGGGGCAGATCAGCTACCCGTTGCCCGTGACCGGTGTAGCGGTAGCACGCTGCCCGGCACCGGACGAAAAGGCCTGGGAGCGCTTCCTGACGATGTACCAGCGCCGCGGCCGGGCGCGCCTGACACTGGAGACGTTGGTGAGCAATGCGGGGAGTGAAGAGGCGGCAGTGAGATTCAGCGGGCAGTATGTGCTGCACCGCTGATCAGGCGAGGAGCGAGGCGGCTTCGGTAGTTACTGCCCGATAGCCGCTGCAATGACATTTTGCCGCCAGGGCGCCTTGGCCGGCAGCGCGAGGAAGAACGGATTGAGCAGCGACTCCCGCGCCGGGTAACGGAACGCCTGGCCATCCAGCCCGATCACCTCGCCCCCTGCGCCTTCGACTACCCCCTGCGCCGCCGCGGTATCCCACTGCGAGGTCGGCGCCAGGCGCGGGTAGAAATCGGCAGCGCCCTCGGCCAGCAGGCAGAACTTCAGCGAGCTGCCGATATTGGCCAGTTCCAACGCGCCAACCTCGGCACCGAGCCCAGCCAGCAAGGCTTCCTGCTCGGGGCTGGTATGGCGGCGGCTGGCAACCACGGTGAAACGGCCATCGGCAGGTGGCGCGTTGCGCACGTGAATCGGCTGAGGCTCTGCCTGTAGCTCTGCACGCCATGCACCCAGATCACGACCACCGAAGTAACAGCGGCCACTGGTCGGCATCGACACCACGCCAAACACCACCTCGCCGCGCTCGATCAGGGCAATGTTGACGGTGAATTCCTCGCTGCCGGCGATGAACTCCTTGGTGCCATCCAGCGGATCGACCAGCCACCAACGCGACCAACCCTCGCGGGTGGCCAGCGGGATGTTGCAGTCTTCCTCGGACAACACCGGAATCTGCGGTGCCAGCACCTGCAGGCCGTCGGCGATGATCCGGTGGGCGGCCAGGTCGGCAGCCGTCACCGGCGACTCATCGGCCTTGTTGGTGACTGCGACGCCAGAGCGCCAGAACGGCAGGATCGCCTCGCCCGCCAGTTGCGCCAGTTTCACCACTTCGTGCATCAGTTGCAGGTCGTTCATGCGCTCAGCAGCCCCCGCTGGATCAGCAGGTCACGGGCCAGGTACAACGCTGCCAGCGCTCGCCCTTCGCTGAATTGCGGGTGCATGGCCAGGGCCGATAGTTCGCGCAGGTTGACCTTGTCGACGCGCATCGGCTCGGGCTCATCGCCTTCCAGGCGCTCTTCGTAAAGGTCGCTGGCCAGCACCACCTGGATCTTCTGGCTCATGTAGCCGGGCGACAGCGACAGCTCGGTGAGGTGCTCCAGTTGCCGTGCGCCGAAACCGGCTTCTTCCTTGAGCTCACGATCAGCGGCGGCCAGTACGTCCTCGCCCGGCTCGATCAGGCCCTTGGGCAGCGACAGCTCGTATTCGTCGGTGCCGCCGCAGTACTCCTCGACCAGCACCGCATGCTCGGCGTCGAGCATGGCCACGATCATCACCGCCCCATAACCGTTGCCTCGACCGACCAGACGCTCGTAGGTGCGCTCGTTGCCATTGGAGAAGCGCAACTGCACCGCTTCGACCCGGAACAGGCGGCTGCTGGCGACGATCTCGCGACTGAGGACAGTGGGTTTCTGGCGCATGGGTGCGGCTCCTTGGCGTGAACGGGTTACTATACCGTGGCTTGCCGACCGATCGAGAATTTCCAATGCCTGTTCTGCCCTGGTCCGCCATCGATACCGTCCTGCTGGACATGGACGGCACCCTGCTCGACCTGCACTACGACAACCGCTTCTGGCTCGAACACCTGCCCCAGCGCTACGCCGAGCTGCATGGCGTAAGCCGCGCGATGGCCGAGCTGGAGCTGCGACCGCTGTTCGAGCGCCATGCTGGCACCCTGAACTGGTATTGCCTGGACTTCTGGAGCCGCGAACTGCGCCTGCCGATCCGCGAACTCAAGCGCGAGATCGCCGACCTGATTGCCCTGCGTCCGGACGCCGACACCTTTCTTGCCGCCATCGGCAAGGCTGGCAAGCGCGTGGTGATGATCACCAACGCCCACCGCGACTCACTGTCGCTGAAGCTCGAGAAGGTGCAGCTTGCGCCGTATTTCGAACGGCTGATCAGCTCGCACGACTACGGCTACCCGAAAGAGAGCCCGCAGTTCTGGGATGCCCTGCGCGCCGATATCGGCTTCGAGCCCGCGCGCAGCCTGTTCATCGACGACACCCTGGCGATCCTGCGCAGTGCGCAGCGGTTCGGGGTGAGGCATCTGCTGGCAGTGCGCCAGCCCGATAGCCGGGCGGATGTGCGCGATACGCAGGAATTTGCGGCGGTCGAGGATTACCGGGAGTTGTTGCTGGGGCTTTGAGGGCCTCATCGCGGGACAAGCCCGCGATGAGCGCAACACCGATCCTCAGTCAGGAATACGCAGCACCTGCCCCGGATAGATCTTGTCCGGATGTGACAACAACGGCTTGTTGGCCTCGAAGATCTTCTGGTATTTGCTGGCATCGCCATACTCGGCCTTGGCGATCGCACTCAGGGTGTCGCCCTTCTTCACCGTGACGAACCGGGCCGCCTGCGCCACCGGCCCGATGACGGTGATCTGGTCATCCACCGAAGCCACCCCGGCGATGTTGCCTGCCGCCAGGATGATCTTCTCCTTCTCCTCCTGACTCGCCACCTCGCCCTTGAGGATGACCTTGTCACCCTCTACGGTGGCCGAAATGTTCGGATTGCCCAGGCCCACGCTCTCCACGTGCTTCTTCAACTGCTCCTCGGCATTGGCATTGCCGGGGGTCAGCAGATCGATCAACTTCTCGCCGGCTTCCTTCACGAAACTGAACAGGCTCATGACGCGCTCCTTGTTGATGATTCCTCGGAACCTGAGAGTCTAGGCCAGGAATCCCTACCCCGCTCCACTGCGACCAATCGACGCGGTCTATCACGGCATCGACCCTAGCGATTAGACGCGGCGCGCCCACAAGCCTAGGCTTGTGCAAGTAAAAAGCCGCCGGTGATCCGCCCCGATGAACAGCAAGCCCCCGGTCTGCGCGGCATCAACGCCCCTGTCACTGCCTGCCGCCAGCAACACCTACGACTACGTACAGCTCTCCGACCAGGCGAGCGACAGCACGCCCCTGGCCGAAGAAGTCGCCCTGGCGATCGTCTACAACGGCCTCAACCAGGCGGTGATGCTGGTCAGCCCGACCGATCTGGAAGACTTCGCCGTTGGCTTCAGCATTGGCAGCGGCATCGTTTCCAGCACTGAAGACATCTACGACCTGAAGCTCTCCGGTAGTGGTTCGGCGCTGTATGCCGACCTCGAGATCTCCAGCCGTGCGTTCTGGAACCTCAAGAACCAGCGCCGCCAGTTGGCCGGCACCAGCGGCTGCGGCCTGTGTGGCGTCGAGGCCCTGGAGCAGGCGTTGCCCGAACTCGAGGCTCTACCCGGCGCGCCCCTGCCGCCGGTGGAATGGCTCAAGGACCTGCGCCAGCGCATCGACGCCTTCCAGCCTCTGGGCCAGCACTGCGGCGCTGTTCATGCGGCGCTGTTCATGGACCGCCACGGCGAACTGCTGCTGGGCCGCGAAGACATCGGCCGGCACAACGCCCTCGACAAGCTGATCGGTGCCCTGCTGCGCCAGCGCATCGACACCCACGGCGGCCTGGCCATCGTCACCAGCCGCTGCAGCCTGGAGCTGATCCAGAAAGTCCTGCGTGCCGGCATCCAGACCCTGGTCAGCCTGTCGGCACCGACCGGCCTTGCCCTGCAATGGGCACGCAAGCACAACCTCAACCTCATCCATCTGCCCAAACACAGTGCACCGCGGGTATTCAGCCCAGCGGCGGAGTCGTAAAAGCCGTGACCTCCTTCGAGAAACTTCCAGACAACGCCCCCGCTTCCACCCCACGCTACAAGCCCTACCACGGCCCAGCCGGCGGCTGGGGCGCATTGCGCAGCGTGGCCAAGGCCTGGGTCGGCAGCGACAACGCGCTGAAGAACCTGCGTGCACTCCTCAAGACCAACCAGAACGGCGGCTTCGACTGCCCTGGCTGCGCCTGGGGCGACTCGCCCGAGAGCGGCATGGTCAAGTTCTGCGAGAACGGCGCCAAGGCCGTCAACTGGGAGGCCACCAAGCGTCGCGTCGACGCTGCCTTCTTCGCTCGCTACAGCGTCAGTGCGCTGCTCGAGCAGAGCGACTACTGGCTCGAGTACCAGGGCCGCCTGACCGAGCCGATGGTCTATGACCCGGCCAGCGACCGTTACCAGCCGATTGCCTGGGATGCAGCCTTCGAGCTGATCGCCAGCCACCTCAAGGCGCTGGAGTCACCAGACCAGGCCGAGTTCTATACCTCCGGGCGGGCCAGCAACGAGGCGGCGTACCTGTACCAACTGTTCGTGCGCGCCTTCGGCACCAACAACTTCCCTGACTGCTCGAACATGTGCCACGAGGCCAGCGGCGTGGCCCTGGGGCAAAGCGTCGGCGTCGGCAAGGGTACCGTCACCTACGACGACTTCGAACATGCCGACGCGATCTTCGTCCTGGGCCAGAACCCCGGCACCAACCATCCACGCATGCTCGACCCGCTGCGCGATGCCGTGAAGCGCGGCGCCCAGGTGGTCTGCGTCAACCCGCTCAAGGAGCGCGGCCTGGAACGCTTCCAGCACCCGCAACATCCACTGGAGATGTTGCTCAACAGCGACCGGCCGACCAATACCGCATTCTTCCGCCCGGCACTGGGTGGCGACATGGCGTTGCTGCGCGGCATGGCCAAGTTCCTGCTGCAGTGGGAGCGTGAGGCTCAAGCCAATGGCGAGCCGGCGATCTTCGATCATGTGTTCATCGCCGAGCACGGCCAAGGCGTGAACGAGTACCTGGCGGTGGTCGATGCCACGCCGTGGGAGCAGATCGTCGAACAGTCAGGCCTGACCCTCGACGATATCGAGTTGTCGGCACGCATGTACTGCAAAGGCAAACGCGTGATCATGTGCTGGGCGATGGGGATCACCCAGCACCGCCACTCGGTGCCGACCATCCAGGAAATCGTCAACCTGATGCTGCTGCGCGGCAACATCGGTGTGCCTGGCGCCGGCCTGTGCCCGGTACGCGGCCACAGCAACGTACAGGGCGACCGCACCATGGGCATCAACGAGCGCCCGCCGGTAGCCCTGCTCGATGCCATCGAGAAGCGCTTCGGCTTCCCGGTGCCACGCAGCAATGGTCACAACACGGTCGAGGCGATCCACGCCATGCTCGAAGGCCGGGCCAAGGTGTTCATCGGATTGGGCGGCAACTTCGCCCAGGCCACCCCGGATACCGAGCGCACCGCCCAGGCCCTGCGCAACTGTGCGCTGACCGTGCACATCAGCACCAAGCTCAACCGCAGCCACCTGATCCATGGCCAGCAGGCATTGATCCTGCCGTGCCTGGGCCGCACCGATATCGACCTGCAGGCCGAAGGCCCGCAGGCGGTCACGGTGGAAGACTCGTTCAGCATGGTCCACGCCTCCAACGGCCAGTTGCGCGCGCTGTCCAAGCAGATGCGCTCGGAACCTGCGGTAGTCGCAGGCATCGCCGCCGCCACCCTGGGCAACCATCCTGTGGACTGGAACTGGGTAGTGGCCGACTATGATCGGATCCGCGACCTCATCGCCGATACCATCCCCGGTTTTGCCGACTTCAACCAGCGCCTGAACCTGCCGGGTGGTTTCTACCTGGGCAACAGCGCAGGCAGCCGCCAGTGGAAGACCGCGAGCGGCCGCGCCAACTTCAAGCCCAACCTGCTGCCCGACACCCTGCTCGACGAACGCGTGCGCGCCAGCGGCCAGGTGCCTGACCTGATCATGCAGTCGATGCGTTCGCACGATCAGTACAACACCACCATCTATGGCCTGGACGACCGCTACCGCGGCGTGCGCGGCCAGCGCGAAGTGCTGTTCGCCAACGAGGCCGACATCATTCGCCTGGGCTTCCAGCCAGGGCAGAAGGTCGACATCGTGTCGTTGTGGGGCGATGAGCATGTGCGTCGGGTGGAGGGTTTCACCCTGCTGGCTTTCGACATTCCGGCGGGGCAGGCAGCCGCCTACTACCCCGAGGTGAATCCGCTGGTTCCGCTGGAGAGCATCGGCGACGGCAGCCACACGCCAACCTCGAAGTTCATCGCCATCAAGCTCGAGGCGGCGCGCGGGAACGGGCGTATCATCTGAAAGGCGCGGACCGTCCCGCGCTGACGGCCGACCAGAAAACAAAAAGCCCCGGCGTAGTAACCGGGGCTTTTTGTTGTCTCAAGTAACCTGAGACCGACAAAAACGAATAAAGTTTCATAGCCAAATCAGCAAGTTAGGAAATTGTGTACAACTCGTGCTACTCGTCGGATTTCCATTGCCAGCCGCTTCGCCGAGCCTCAAATTTCGCCTCGTCATCCCTCTGAGGCTCTCTTGATGAAGAAGTACTCCTCGATTCTGTTGTTGTCTTTTGGTCTGCTCAGCGGCGTTGCCATGGCAGGCGGCACCACCGAGGCCGGCATTGGCGGCGCATTGGGTGGGGTACTGGGCTCGGTGGTCGGCCAGTCCATCGGCGGCAACACCGGCTCGGCCATTGGCGCGGGCCTGGGTGGTGCGGCGGGCAGTGCCGTCGGTGCCGACAAGCGCCAGCGTGGTGAAGCCGCCATTGGTGGTGCCCTGGGCGCGGCGGGCGGTAACGTCGTCGGCCGCCAGGTTGGCGGCAGCACCGGTAGCCTGATCGGCGCAGCCGCAGGTGGCGGTGCCGGCGGTGCGCTCGGCAACTACATGGGCAACAAGGCCGACGAAGACGACCGTCACGACCGCGATCGTGACCGGCGTTACCGCCGTGGCGACGACCGTCGCCATTGGGACAACGGCCATCACTATGGCCATCGCAAGCACAAGCGCCACTGGCGTGACTGATCGGCGTCCATTCACCTACGCCTGATGCCTAAGGCCCCGCCCTCACCCGGCGGGGCCTTTGCATTCTGGCAGGTCGAGGGCTTAAGGGACACCCCGATATGGAGGCAACTAGCCACTAGCTATCATTTCCCACCGCCATCACAACAGGGGACGCAGGGAATGCGCACGAGCCTCGTCGATCCAATACGCCAGCCCGACGCCGGGGAAGCAGAAGGATGACGGACGATACGCGCCCGCCACGCCTCGACCACGCCTGCTTCCAGCGCATCCGCCAGCGGGTTTCCCAGGCCACCGGCCTGCAACTGGCAGACGATCGCCAGAACGTGGTCGCCCATCGGCTGCATGCACGCTTGCGGTTACACCGGCTGGCGAGCTTCGAGGCCTACCTCGACCTGATCGATGCACACCCCAGCGAACAGACGCACCTGCTGCACCTGCTCATCGCCCGGGACACCTACTTCTTTCGCGAGCACCGCCACTTCGAACAGTTGCTGCGCTGGCTTCCCACACTTGCTCATCCTGCGCGCCTGTGGAGTGCGGCCTGTGCCAGTGGCGAAGAAGCCTGGAGCCTGGCCATGGTCGCGCAACAAAGCACATCCGCCGGCTGGCAGGTGCTCGCCAGCGACTACGACAGCGCACTGCTGCGACAGGCTGAGGCCGGTGTCTACGACATCGCCCAGGCCCGCTACTTTCCCCATGGCTGGCTGGACCGCCATTGCCTGTGTGGCGCCGACGAAGCAGCCGGTCGTCTACGTATCGCACCGGGCCTGCGCGAACGGGTACGCTTCGAGACAATCAACCTGATCAAGCCATTGCCGACCGATCTGGGCGAGTTCGATGTGATCCTGCTACGCAACCTGCTCGCGGGCTTCGACGCGCGATGCAAGGCCGATGTCCTGCTGCGCCTGATGCCTCACCTGCGTCCGGGCGGACTGCTGATGATCGGCCACAGCGAAAGCATCCACGGCCTGGATCTGCCCCTGCGGCCACTACTGCCGTCGGTGTTCGAACGCCTATGATGAATAGCACTGCCGCATCGAACGGCAGACAAGGACTGGTCGCGCCCCCGCGCGGCAGTGCGCTTGTGGATCGAGCAGGCCTGCCGCCCCCCATCCCTTGCGAAACAGGCCTTGACCCATGCCCTGCCGAATCCTGCTTGCCGACGACTCGCCACTTTTCCGCGCCGGCCTGCGCGCCCTGCTCGAACAGAAGAAGGAATATGCCGTGGTCGGAGACACCAACGACGGCATGAGCGCCGTGGCGCTGGCGGAGAAGCTGCGGCCGGAGATCGTCGTGCTCGATATGAACAGCGATGCGCTGGATTGTCAGCAGGTGTTGCAGGAGCTGTTCATCCGGGTTCCGGCCACACGCGTGCTGATGCTCTCGACCCGCTCGGAACTGGAGCATGTGATGAGTTGCCTGCAACTCGGCGCCCAGGGCTTCCTGCTCAAGAGCGCCACCGTCGCAGAATTCGAGCAGGCCTTGCAGACCTTGCGCAGCGGCGGACAATACCTTTCCTCGACAGTGTTGCCAATGGTCATCGGGCAGGCCCTCAAGCACAGTCGTAAACGTCCGCCCAGCCCCGCACAAGCGCCGCTGACCACGCGTCAGCTGGAAGTCCTGCGCCTGATCGCTCGCGGCGAGAGCACCCGCTCCATCGCCGATGGGCTGGGGCTGAGCATCAAGACCATCGAGGCCCATCGCTCGCAGATCATGCACCGCCTGCAGATCCACGATGTTCCAGGGTTGGTGCTGTTTGCCGTGCGCGAGGGGATCATCCGCCTCAACGATTGAGCGACAGCCCCGCCAGGATCAGTTGCAGGGTTTCCGGCAGCACTGCCGGTTGCCCCGTGCTGCGTTCGATGAACACCTGCACCACGGTGCCCGCCGCACAGGGCTCGACCTCGCCCGGCCGGTACAACGCCAGGCGAAACTCCACTGTGCTGCCAGCAAGCCGGGTTACTCCCAGGCCAACCTCCAGCACATCGGGAAACCCGGGCAAGGCATAGAAATCCGCGGCAGAACTGACCACGAACCCGGCCAGCTCACCGTCGCGCAGGTCCAGCTCGGCCTGCTCGACGAGAAATGCCTGAATGGCCGTCTCGAAGAAGGCATGCACCGTGGAACCGCCAAGGTGGCCGTTGTGGTCGTTGTCCTGTGGACGCGTGAGGATGGGGTGGAAATGAGAAAAGGCGCTGCGTTGGATGGTCTCGGTCATGGGGTATCCAAGGCGGGTGGCAGGAAAGGGGAGCTTCCCACATCTGGTCTGGAAAACCATAGCCGCAAACACAGTGCTCGCTCGCCAGACATGAAAAAGCCGCCCCGAAGGGCGGCTTTTCACTGCGGGCAGTACAGCTTACAGCTGCGGGCCAGCGGCCTTGATGGCGTCGGAAACTTCGAACTTCTTGAAGTTTTCGATGAACAGCTTGGCCAGGCCTTTGGCGGCCTCGTCGTAAGCGGCCTTGTCAGCCCAGGTGGCGCGCGGGTTGAGCAGCTCGGTATCGACGCCTGGAACGAACTTCGGTACGTCCAGGTTGATGATGTCCAGGTGCTCGGTTTCAGCACCGACCAGAGCACCGCTCTGGATCGCGGCGATCACGCCACGGGTGGTCGGGATGCTGAAGCGCTTGCCAACACCGTAGCCACCGCCGGTCCAGCCGGTGTTGACCAGGTAAACCTTGGAGTTGAAGCCGTTGATACGCTTGATCAGCAGCTCGGCGTATTCGCCTGCAGGACGGGCGAAGAACGGCGCGCCGAAGCAGGTGGAGAAGGTCGACTTGATGCCGCCGCCCGAACCCATTTCGGTGGAACCGACCAGCGCGGTGTAGCCCGACAGGAAGTGGTAGGCCGCCTGCTCGTTGTTCAGGATCGACACCGGAGGCAGAACGCCGGTCAGGTCGCAGGTCAGGAAGATGACCGCGTTAGGCTCGCCACCCAGGTTGGCTTCGGCACGCTTGGCGACGTGCTCCAGTGGGTAGGCGGCACGGCTGTTCTGGGTCAGGCTGACATTGGTGTAGTCGGCGTGGCCGGCTTCGTCGATGACGACGTTTTCCAGCACCGCGCCATGCTTGATGGCTTTCCAGATGACCGGCTCGTTCTTCTCGGACAGGTCGATGCACTTGGCGTAGCAACCACCTTCCATGTTGAAGACGACACCTTCGCCCCAACCGTGCTCGTCGTCACCGATCAGGTAACGGCTTTCGTCGGCGGAGAGGGTGGTCTTGCCAGTACCGGACAGGCCGAAGAACAGGGTCACATCGCCGTCTTCGCCGATGTTGGCCGCGCAGTGCATCGGCAGCACGTCGACTTCCGGCAGCAGGAAGTTCTGTACCGAGAACATGGCCTTCTTCATTTCGCCGGCGTAGCGCATGCCAGCGATCAGCACTTTCTTCTGGGCGAAGTTGAGGATCACGCAACCATCGGAGTTGGTGCCGTCACGCTCTGGAACGCACTCGAAGTTGGCGACGTTGAGGATCTGCCACTGGTCGCGGCCGGCCGGGTTGAACTGGCCTTTTTCCGGATTGATGAACAGGCAACGGCCGAACAGGTTCTGCCAGGCGGTCTGGGTGGTCATCTTGACCGGCAGGTAGTGCTCGGCCGCGGCACCGACATGAACGTAGGAGACGAAGTGTTCCTGGGCGTTGTTGAACGCCTCGACGCGGTCCCACAGGGCATCGAACTTGTCGGCCGGGAACTTGCGGTTGATCGGGCCCCAGGCGATGGCGGCAGAGGTGCTCGGTTCATCGACGATGAAACGGTCAGCGGGCGAACGGCCAGTACGGTGACCGGTTTCCACGACCAGTGCGCCAGTATCGGCCAGCACGCCTTCACCGCGTTGCAGCGCATGTTTTACCAGCTCGTCGACGGTCAGGTCGGTGTACACGGTGTTGTTGGCTTGCGTCATGAGATACCCCATCCGGCCCGAGGCCGAGTGCTCCAAACGTTTTGTAGTGGCCTGTTTCAAACTACTACAGCGAAAAAAGTGGCCGGATTATGCCAGAAACGCCCAAAAAAAGTAGGCCCCTCCTGTCGTAACTGCGCTTTCACGCAATTAGACAGGAGCATCTCCTGTAGTGAAGCGTTTCAGTGGCGAGTTTCTGACGCCTCGTCCGTGCCACCACCCGCAAACAATTGCGCTACATCGCTGGCATCGAAGAAATACCGCTCGTTGCAGAACTGGCAATCGATCTCGACCTGGCCACCGCATTCCTCCACCAGCGCCTTGGCATCCGCCTCGCCGAGGCTGACCAGGGCGTTGCCGGAACGCTCACGCGAGCAGCTGCAGTGAAAGCGCAGTGGCTCGATGTCGAAGAGGCGTACGGCGTCCTCGTGATAGAGGCGGTGCAGGAGGGTTTCGTTGCCTTCGGCCCACTCTTCGGGCTTCAGCGTGCTGGCCATGGCCACGACGTGTTGCCAGCTGTCTTCGCGCTCTTCTTCATCACGCTGGCGGTCGACCGGCAACTGCTGCAGCAGCAGGCCACGGGCTTTGCCCGTCGAGGTGTCGAGCCAGAAGCGCGTGTTGAGCTGCTGGGATTGCACGAAGTAGTTGGTGAAGCATTCGGACAGGTTGGCGCCATCGAGCTCAACGGTGCCTTGGTAGCGCTGGCCCTTGACCGGGTCGATGGTCAGCGTGAGGTGACCACCAGGCATCAGGTCGGCCAGGGTCGCGTCAGTCGCGATCTGCTCGGCCTCGTAACGCGCCATGCCGCGGATGTCGCGCTCGCCCGAGCACTCCACCATCAGCAGCGGGATTGGCCCTTGCGAGCGCGCCTGCAGGATCAGCAGGCCATCGAACTTGAGTGCGCCGACCAGCAGCGAGGTGGCAGCCATCAGCTCACCCAGCAGAGCGGCAACCGGCTGCGGATAAGGGTGACGGGCAAGCACTTCGCTGTAGCTCTTGTCGAGCTCGACCCATTCGCCGCGCACATCGCGCTCTTCGAACAGGAAGCGTTGGGTGAAATCGGTATCCGGTAAATCGCTCATGGTTTTGGCTATCTGAAAATTCTGAAAAGAGTGACAAAATGATTACAGGAGCCTACAAAGGCCCGTGTTAAAGCGCGCACGACGCGCGGAAATTCAGCTGGCAATTGAGGTATTTTATGGATAATCGACCACTGTTCCAAGAAAAGTGGTCCTGGGGACCTCTGGCAGCCTGCACTTTACTGCCGATCGCTCTACTGTGTTTCTGGTTGTGGCCGTTTGGCCAGATCCTGTTCCTGACTTTCGACGAGTGGCTATTCCGTGCACTCAACGGCCCACTGGCAGACAGCACCACCTGGCGCTACATCTGGACCTTGGGCAGCCTGCGCCCCTTCGACATCGTCGTCGGTCTGATCCTGCTCCTGCTGCTGATCAAGGGCGACTGGGTGTTCAAGGCCGTGCAGGTACGGCAGGCATTCTTCGGCTTTTTCGTCAGCCTGCTCCTCTTAGTGGTGGTTCGCGCGCTGTTTTCCAAGTGGGTGGATGCATCCGGATGGCAGCATGACAGCCCGTCGATCGTATTCGACGACGCCGTGCGCCTGAGCCACTACTACCCGAACCTTGAAGCCCACTGGGAACTGAAGGACCGTTCCAGCAAGAGCTTCCCGGGCGATCACGCCTCGGTACTGCTCCTCTGGGCGCTGTTCATGAGTCTGTTCAGTCGCCGGCTGGTGCAAAGCCTGGTGATCTGGGGGCTGGCCGTGCTGTTCATGCTGCCGCGTCTGGTTGCTGGTGCGCACTGGGGGCAGGATGACTACATCGGTGGTCTGGGGATGGCATTACTGGCTCTGGGCTGGACCGTGCATACACCTCTCGCGGCCAAGGCCAGCGCGGCACTGGTGCGCTGGACCTCACCGCTGTTCAGGGTACTCGGCAAGCTGCCGCTGATCGGGCGCATGAGCGTGATGCGTACAGCCTTCTAAGCGCAACTGACGGCGCAGGTCTACTCGAAACTGCCATGCAGTTGGTGGATCTGCCGCCGTTGCTTCTTGTTCGGCCGGCCGTCGGTGGTCACACCCATCGCCCCGGCCTTGCGCAGTTCGGCGGCCTGCTCGCGGCGCTTCACGCTGTCGGCGGTTTCCTCGTAGAGGGTCTGCGCCTCGGGCGCCCCACGACGCACCACCGACAGCGCCTTGACCACCACGGTCTTCTCGTCGAAACCGGTGCGCAGCACGAACTCGTCACCTACCCGCGGTTCCTTGCCCGGTTTGCAGCGCTCACCACGGCAATGCACCTTGCCGCTCTCGATCGCCGCCTTGGCCAGCGCACGCGTCTTGTAGAAGCGCGCCGCCCACAGCCATTTGTCCAGGCGGACCTTGTCGTCGTCTTCCGCTTTCTGTGCCATCCCTCTACCTAGAATTCTGTCTTTAACGGAACTGTACTACCGTAACTGTCGGATGCAAAAAGTCCGCGCCATGCTTACAGTTCACCACCTCATTCGCAGGGTGTGCTTCGTGAAAACATTTGACCATCTGACAGTGATCGGCCTGCGCGAGTGGATCGCCCTGCCCGACCTCGGTCTCGCCGGGCTTCGGGCCAAGATCGACACCGGCGCCAGCACCTCCAGCCTGCACGCCACCGACATCGAACCCTTCGAGCGCGACGGCCAGTCCTGGGTACGTTTCACCGCGCACCTGGGTTCTGTAGTGCAACTGCGTCATCGCCGCTGCGAAGCGCCTCTGGTGACCATGAAAACCATCAAGAGCTCCAACGGCCATGCCCAGACCCGCTATGTGATCCGAACGCCACTGGCATTGGGCGACCGGGTCTGGGAAGTGGAATTCACCCTGGCTTGCCGCAAGAGCATGCGCTATCGGTTGTTACTTGGATCGAAAGCCTTGGTCCACGGTCAACTGGTCGTCAACCCCGGCCTCAAGTACGTTCAGGACAAACCGGCCTTCCCGGCCACTCTCTCCCCTGTCACAGGTGCTGCATGAAGATCGCCGTGCTTTCGCGCAACCCGCGTCTGTATTCCACCCGCCGCCTGGTCGAAGCCGGCACCCAGCGCGGCCATGAAATGGTCGTGATCGATACCCTGCGCGCCTACATGAACATCGCCAGCCACAAGCCGCAGATCCACTATCGCGGCAAACCGCTGGAAGGTTTCGATGCAGTGATCCCGCGTATCGGCGCCTCGGTAACCTTCTATGGCTGCGCAGTGCTGCGTCAGTTCGAGATGATGGGCGTCTACCCGCTCAATGAATCGGTGGCCATCGCCCGCTCGCGCGACAAGCTGCGCTCTTTGCAATTGCTGTCACGCCGCGGCATCGGCCTGCCGATCACAGGTTTCGCTCACTCGCCGGATGACATTCCCGACCTGATCCAGATGGTCAATGGTGCACCGCTGGTGATCAAGGTGCTCGAGGGCACCCAGGGCATCGGCGTGGTGCTGTGCGAAACGACCAAGGCTGCCGAGTCGGTCATCGAAGCGTTCATGGGCCTGAAGCAGAACATCATGGTCCAGGAATACATCAAGGAGGCTGGCGGCGCCGACATCCGCTGCTTCGTGGTTGGTGACAAGGTCATCGCCTCGATGAAGCGCCAGGCCAAACCCGGTGAGTTCCGCTCCAACCTGCACCGCGGTGGAGTGGCCAGCCTGATCAAGATCACCCCCGAGGAACGCATGACGGCCATTCGCGCGGCCAAGGTCATGGGCCTCAGCGTGGCTGGTGTGGATATCCTGCGCTCCAATCATGGCCCGCTGGTGATGGAGGTGAATTCGTCGCCGGGGCTGGAGGGCATCGAAGTCACCACCGGCAAGAACGTTGCCGGGATGATCATCGAACACCTGGAGAAGAACGGCGGACCGAACCAGACCCGGACCAAAGGCAAGGGTTGATTCGAAATCGTGTAGGTCTCTTCGCGGTTTTAGCCATAAAGAGACCACAGAACCTCACACGGCATCGCGCGGCAGCAACAACCCCAAGGGCAAGCGTACCCGCGCCTCGATCCCGCCACCGGAGCGGTTGCGCAACTCGACATTGCCGCCATGCTGGGCGGCGATCCGCTTGACGATCGCCAGGCCCAGCCCGGTGCCCTTGCCCCCACGTGCACGGTCGCCGCGAATGAACGGATTGAAGATGGTCTCCAGTTCCGATTCGTCGATCCCCGTGCCCCGGTCCAGCACGCTGAGTACCACGTACGGCGCCCCCTGCTCACCTGACACATAAGCCGCCACCTCGACGCCCTTGCCCGCATGGTGCAGGGCATTGCCGATCAGGTTGCCCAGCATGCGCTTGAGCGACACGCGCCGTAGCGGGAAGGGTGGAATAGGCTCCAGGCACAGGCGCACGCGCTCTTCGGGCTGGTTATACGGCGCCACCACCTCGCGAATCAGATCACCCAGGTCGACCTCCTCCACCGGCTCGTCGCGGCCATCGCGAATGAAGGCCAGGAACTGGTCGAGAATGGCGTCCATGTCTTCGATGTCGCGCACCATGTCGTCGCTGAGCTCACTTTCGTTCCCCATCAGCGACAGCGACAGCCGTAGCCGGGTCAATGGCGTACGCAGGTCGTGGGAGACACCCGCCAGCATGAGCTCGCGCTCGCGCCCGGCCTGCTCGACATCCTCGGCCATCTGGTTGAACGCACGGTACACCTCGGTCATCTCGCTGGGTGTATCGCTGATGGGCAGGCGCACGCTGCGCCCCTGCCCAAGCTGACGGGCAGCGAACACCAGGCGTTTGAGCGGCTGGTTGAGCTGGCGCACGAAGATCCAGGCCGACGCGGTGGACAGCAGGCCGATGGCCAGGAACCAACCGAGCACGTTCCAGATCTTCTGCCCGCGCAACGGGTGCGGATACAACGGCACCTTCAGCCAACCCGGCCCCAGGCTCGGCGCATTGACCCACAGTGCCGGCGGCGCATGGATGCGCAGGCGTACCTCGGTATCCTCGCCCAGCTCAGCCTGCATCTGGCGCTGGTAGATCTCGCTGTACGGCCAGTGCTGCTCACCCTCCGGCACACCCGAGCCGGTCACGCGGATCAGACCGGCCGCCTCGGCGATCTGGTCCCGGTTCTCTTCATCGGCCGCCCAATAGGCACGCAAGGTCAGCGCCACACCGTGGCTGTACTGGCGGTCGACCAGAACGTCCTCGTTCATCAGCAGGTACACCAGCGTCAGCGCCTTGGAAAACAGGACGACGATCAGTACCAGCCACAAGGTGCGGGCGAAGAAGCTTTGCGGAAACCAGAGAGGCGTTTTCATTGGCGACGATTACTGCACGGCGGGAACAAGCAAGGCGGGGACCACAGACGAAAACAGGGCGACCCTTGCGGGCCGCCCTGCCGTGTCATGGCAGCGGTTCATTTACCGGCATTTCCGTCCGGCACGAAGACATAACCCACACCCCAGACCGTCTGGATGTAGCGAGGCTTCGATGGATCGGGCTCGATCATGCGGCGCAGACGCGAGATCTGCACATCGATGGAGCGCTCCAGGGCATCCCACTCACGGCCGCGGGCCAGGTTCATCAATTTGTCGCGGGTCAGCGGTTCGCGAGCATGCATGACCAGAGCCTTGAGCACGGCGAATTCACCGGTGGTGAGCATGTGCACTTCATCGCCGCGCTTGAGTTCGCGGGTGGCCAACGACAGCTCGTAGTCGCCGAACGTGACGGTTTCTTCCTCGCTGCCCGGGGCGCCAGGAACGCTCGGAGCCTGGCGCCGCAGCACGGCCTTGACCCGCGCGACCAGCTCGTCGGGGTTGAACGGCTTGGCGAGATAATCGTCAGCGCCCAGTTCAAGGCCCTTGATGCGGCTAAGCTCGTCGCCCTTGGCGGTGAGCATGATGATCGGGATCTGGTTGTTCGCCGCGCGCAGGCGGCGGCAGGCGGAGAGGCCGTCTTCGCCCGGCAGCATGAGATCGAGCACCACCAGGTTGAACACTTCACGGGCCAGCAGGCGGTCCATCTGCTCGACGTTCGGCACGGCGCGGGCACGGAAGCCCTTGCTGGTGAAGAAACGCTCCAGCAGGCTGCTCAGCCCCGGATCGTCGTCAACGATGAGAATCTTTTCGCCTTCAGCAATGTTTGCGGTGCTGGTCATCAATAACTCCTCTGATATCGCCGCGCATTATGGCGTAGCCATTGCGACGCGTGCCGTGTGCATTGTTAGCAGATTTTTCCCCGGGTGCCACTTCTCGCTCGACACACATGGCTCAGCGCCATCACCGCAAGCCGGACTCGATGGGTATAATGCGCGGCTTTCATCCAGTGCCGCCGGGCCTGAACCCCCACTGCGGCCTTAGTATTCACTATTTGTCAGGTGGTTCTCATGGACAGCATCAACAGCCGTATCGCCGAGGAACTGGGCGTGCGCCCACAACAGGTCGAGGCGGCCGTGGGCCTGTTGGACGAAGGCTCGACGGTGCCCTTCATCGCCCGTTACCGCAAGGAAGTGACCGGCAGCCTGGACGATACGCAACTGCGCCACCTGGAAGAGCGCCTGCGTTACCTGCGTGAACTCGACGAGCGCCGCGCCAGCATCCTGGCCAGCATCGAGGAGCAGGGCAAGCTGACCCCGGAACTGGCCCGCGAGATCAAGCTCGCCGACACCAAGACCCGCCTCGAAGACCTTTACCTGCCTTACAAGCAAAAGCGCCGCACCAAGGGCCAGATCGCCCTGGAAG
Organism: Pseudomonas putida; assembly: GCF_001636055.1. Lineage (NCBI taxonomy): Bacteria > Pseudomonadati > Pseudomonadota > Gammaproteobacteria > Pseudomonadales > Pseudomonadaceae > Pseudomonas > Pseudomonas putida. Next base: position 798,034 of record NZ_CP011789.1, on the reverse strand, counting down.
CCGGCCTGGGTGAATTGGCCGACGGCCTGTTCGACGACCCGCAGCGCGACCCTGAAAGCGAAGCCGCGCGCTTCGTCGACGCCGACAAAGGCGTCGCCGACGTCAAGGCCGCCCTCGAAGGCGCCAAGTACATCCTCATGGAGCGCTTCGCCGAAGACGCCGCCCTGCTCGACAAACTGCGCGGTTTCCTCAAGCAGGAGGCGGTGCTCACCGCGCGCGTGGTGCCGGGCAAGGAAGAGGAAGGCGCCAAGTTCCGCGACTACTTCGCCCACGACGAACTGCTGCGCAACGCCCCGTCGCACCGCGCCCTGGCGATCTTCCGCGGTCGCAACGAAGGCGTACTGAGCGCCTCGCTCAAGGTCGGCGAGGAACTACCGGGCACACTGCACCCCTGCGAGCTGATGATCGCCAGCCACGTTGGTATCGAGAACCGCGGCCGCCCGGCCGACAAATGGCTGGGCGAGGTGGTGCGCTGGACCTGGAAGGTCAAGCTCTACACCCACCTGGAAACCGACCTGTTCGGCGAGCTGCGCGACAACGCCGAAAGCGAGGCGATCAACGTCTTCGCCCATAACCTGCACGACCTGCTGTTGGCCGCCCCCGCCGGCCCGCGTGCCACCCTGGGCTTCGACCCGGGCCTGCGCACTGGCTGCAAGGTTGCGGTAGTCGATGCCACCGGCAAGCTGCTGGACTACACCACCGTCTACCCGCACGCACCGAAGAACGACTGGGACCGCACCCTCGCCGTACTGGCAGCCCTGTGCGCCAAGCATTCGGTGGAGCTGATCGCCATCGGCAACGGCACCGCCAGCCGCGAAAGCGACAAACTGATCGCTGACCTGGTGAAAAAATACCCGGCACTGCAGATCACCAAGATCATGGTCTCCGAGGCGGGCGCCTCGGTGTATTCAGCGTCCGAACTGGCTGCCCGCGAATTCCCCGATCTCGACGTCTCGATCCGCGGCGCGGTGTCGATTGCCCGTCGCCTGCAGGACCCGCTGGCCGAACTGGTGAAGATCGATCCGAAGTCCATCGGGGTAGGCCAGTACCAGCACGATGTGTCGCAGGTGAAATTGGCGCGCGGCCTGGACGCTGTGGTCGAGGACTGCGTGAACGCCGTGGGCGTGGACGTCAACACCGCCTCGGTGGCCTTGCTGACCCGCATCTCCGGCCTCAATGCGACGCTGGCACAGAACATCGTCGCCCACCGCGACGCCAACGGCCCGTTCGCCACCCGGGCGGCACTGAAGAAAGTCAGCCGCCTCGGCGAGAAGACCTTCGAGCAGGCCGCAGGCTTCCTGCGCGTGATGAACGGTGACAACCCGCTGGACGCCTCTGCCGTGCACCCCGAAGCCTATCCGCTGGTACAACGCATCGCCGCCGACACCGGCCGCGATATCCGCTCGCTGATCGGCGACAGCAGCTTCCTCAAGCGCCTCGACCCGAAGAAATTCACCGACGAATCCTTCGGCCTGCCGACCGTCACCGACATCCTCCAGGAGCTGGACAAGCCCGGCCGCGACCCGCGCCCTGAGTTCAAGACCGCGACCTTCCAGGATGGCGTCGAGGACCTCAAGGACCTGGAGCCCGGCATGATCCTCGAAGGCGTGGTGACCAACGTCACCAACTTCGGCGCCTTCGTCGACATCGGCGTGCACCAGGATGGCCTGGTGCACATCTCGGCGCTGTCGGAGAAGTTCGTCAAGGATCCGCGCGAAGCGGTCAAGGCCGGCGACGTGGTCAAGGTCAAGGTCATGGAAGTGGACATCCCGCGCAAGCGCGTCGGCCTGTCCATGCGCATGAGCGATACCCCAGGCGAGAAGGTCGAAGGCAACCGTGGCGGCCCACGCGGCAACGGCGGCAACCGTTCGCAACAGGCACCACGCCCGCGCGAAACCGCCACCGCCGCGCCGGCCAACAACGCCATGGCCGCGCTGTTCGCCAACGCCAAGCAGTTGAAGAAGAAGTGATGGACGTCCCGAAGGAATACGTCGAAAGCGCCTTCAGCCAGCTCCTGGGCTGCCGCCTGCAACGCCTGGACACAGGCGTTGCCGAGGTGGCCCTGGCGCTGGAACCACACCTGCGCAACCGTGGCCAGAAACTGCACGGCGGGGCGATCTTCAGCCTGGTGGACATCGCCATGGGCCTGGCCTGCTCGGCCAGCCATGGCTTCGACCAGCAAAGCGTGACCATCGAATGCAAGATCAACTACATGCGCGCTGTCAGCGACGGCGAAGTGCTGTGCACCGCCCGGGTGATACACGCAGGGCGGCGCACGCTGGTGGTCGACGCCGACGTGCTCCAGGGCGACAAGCTGGTGGCCAAGGCACAGGGAACCTTCGCGGTTCTCTAGCTGCCCGAGTGATAACTGCGGTATTTTTGCCGGTATTGGTCGGGCGCTGTCACTGACCCTATCGCGGGACAAGCCCGCTCCCACTGGTGCCTCGGTGCTTTTGTGGGAGCGGGCTTGTCACGCGATGGGTTCGGCAAGGCCCCGAAGTATCTGCGCTACCAGCACCGGAACCGCGTAAACCAGGCGACAACGCCAGTTCCTTTGTCCCTACCCTTGTAGACCGTCATTTCTACCCCCATATTGGGGCGACTGACGCGTGAAGGAATCCATCTTGAGCGACCTCCTCAATCGCCGCCTGAGCTTGCTCGGCGCCAATCTCTCCCTGCTCAAGCAGTGCCTGCACGGCATTGAGCGCGAATGCCTGCGAGTGACCGACGAAGGTCGGCTGGCCCAGACCCCACACCCCGAAGCCCTGGGTTCGGCACTGACCAACGAGCAGATCACCACCGATTACTCCGAATCGCTGCTGGAGTTCATCACCCCGGCCCTGCCTGATCCGGCCAAGGTGCTCGAGAACCTCGAGGAGATCCACCGCTTCGTCTACACCAAGCTCGGCGACGAATACCTGTGGAGCCCGTCGATGCCGTGCGCGCTGCCCGCCGAGGAAGACATTCCGATCGCCGAGTACGGCAGCTCCAACATCGGCAAGCTCAAGCACGTGTACCGCAAGGGCCTGGCCCTGCGCTACGGCCGCACCATGCAGTGCATCGCCGGCATCCACTACAACTTCTCGTTGCCCGAGGCCCTCTGGCCCTTGCTGCGTGAAGCCGAAGGCAGCGAACAGGACGACCGTGACTATCAGTCGTCGGCCTACATCGCGCTGATCCGCAACTTCCGCCGCTACAGCTGGCTGCTGATGTACCTGTTCGGCGCCTCGCCAGCGCTGGACAAAGGCTTCCTGCGCGGCCGCCCGCACCAGCTCGAAGAGCTGGACGCCGACACCCTCTACCTGCCCTACGCCACCAGCCTGCGCATGAGCGACCTGGGATACCAGAGCAACGCCCAGGCAGGCCTGACGCCCTGCTACAACAATCTGTCCAGCTACACCGACAGCCTGCGCAAGGCCGTTGGCACGCCTTACCCACCCTATGTCGAAGTGGGTACGCACAAGGACGGCGAATGGGTGCAGTTGAACACCAACATCCTGCAGATCGAGAACGAGTACTACTCGAACATTCGCCCCAAGCGCGTGACCTACACCGGCGAACGTCCGATCCAGGCCTTGATCTCGCGCGGCGTGCAGTATGTCGAGGTGCGCTGCCTGGACATCAACCCGTTCCTGCCGGTGGGCATCGACCTCACCGAGGCGCGCTTCCTCGACGCCTTCCTGCTGTTCTGCGCGCTTGATGAGAGCCCGTCGCTGGACAACGGCGAATGCGGCCAGTGCACCAGCAACTTCCTCACCGTAGTCAAGGAGGGGCGCCGCCCAGGCCTGGAGCTGCAGCGCGATGGCCAGCCGGTCACCCTGCGCGAATGGGCCAGCGAGCTGATCGCCCGCATCGGCCAGCTGGCCGGACTGCTTGACCAGGCGCAAGGTGGCGACGACCACGCCAAGGCCCTGGAGGCGCAGCAAGCCAAGGTCGACGACCCTGAGCTGACACCTTCTGCACAGGTCCTGGCGCGCATGACCGAGCACGACGAAAGCTTCGTCGCATTCTCGCTGCGCCAGAGCAAGCTGCACGCCGAAACCTTCCGCGAGCAAGCGCTGCCTGGCGAGCGCCAGCAAGCCTTCGAAACCCTCGCCCGTGATTCGCTGGCCGAACAGTCGCGTCTGGAGCAGCAGGAAGTCGGCGACTTCGACCTGTTCGTCGGTGCCTACCAGGCCAGCATCCTGGCGATCAGCAACTGATGAGCCGCACGCCCTCGCCGCGCAAGCCCCGCGCCAGTAGCCAGGCCAGGATCGAAGCGATCCTGGCGGCCGCTCGCGAGCTGCTGGCAGGCGAAGGTGTGGCGGGGCTGTCGATCTACAGCGTGGCCGAACGGGCGCAGATCCCTCCGTCCTCGGTCTATCACTTCTTCGCCAGCGTTCCGGCGTTGCTCGAAGCCCTGACCGCAGATGTGCACCGCGCTTTTCGCGAGGCGCTGAGCGCGCCGATCGACGCCCACGCCTTCAGCACCTGGCAGGGCTTGTCACGCCTGGTCGAGCAACGCACGCTGGAGATCTACCGCCAGGACACCGCCGCCCGGCAGTTGATCCTTGCCCAGCATGGGCTGAGTGAAGTGGCGCAAGCCGACCGCCAGCACGACCTGGAGCTCGGCAAGCTGATGCACAGCTTATTCGACCGGCATTTCCAGTTACCCAGCATGCCCACCGACGTGGATGTGTTTGCCCTGGCGATGGAACTGAGCGACCGGGTCTATGCCCGGTCGATGCAGTTGCACGAACAGATCACGCCGCGCATGGCGGAGGAAGGGATGCGGGTCTTCGAAGCGTATCTGGGGCTTTACCTGCCGCCTTTCCTGGCCAGACGCTCAAACTGAAACCTTCGCGGGCAAGCCCGCTCCTACGGGGCACCGTGGGAGCGGGCTTGCCCGCGAAGGCCTTCACAAGGACCTGGGAGTCGAACGCCATCACAGCTTGGCGATAGACACCTCGGTCGATTTCACGAAGGCAATCACTTCACTGCCAACCTGCAGTTCCAGCTCGCGCACGGAACGGGTGGTGATCACCGAAGTGACGATGCCGGAGGCGGTCTGCACGTCGATTTCCGACAATACCGGGCCTTCGAGGATTTCTTTGACGGTGCCTTTGAACTGGTTGCGGACGTTGATCGCTTTGATGGTCATGGCTTGATTCCTTTGGTTGGCTTCGCAGATTCAGTGGGCCCAACGCAGTTGCGTGGGCAAAGGGGCTACAGGCTCCGGCTCGGGCGGGGTGCCAGGGACGGACAGGACACGGTTGAGCACTTCGCTTTCCAGCGCAGCCAGGCGGTGCGAACCACGCGCCCGCGGCCTTGCCAGGTCGACGGTAAGGTCCAGGCCGACCTCGCCGTCCTCGATCAGGATCACCCGGTCGGCCACGGCGACGGCTTCGTTGACGTCGTGGGTGACCAGCAGAACGGTGAAGCCGTGTTCGCGCCACAGGCGCTCGATCAGTTGCTGCATTTCGATCCGGGTCAGGGCATCCAGCGCACCCAGCGGCTCGTCGAGCAGCAGCAGGCGCGGCTGGTGGATCAGCGCTCGGGCCAGGGCCACGCGCTGTTTTTGTCCGCCGGACAGCGCAGCAGGCCATTCGTTGGCTCGATCGGCCAGGCCCACCTCCTCCAGCGCTTGCACCGCGCGCGGCCGCCAGTCACCGGACAAGCCCAGGCCGACGTTGTCGATCACCTTCTTCCAGGGCAGCAGACGGGCGTCCTGGAACATCAGGCGGGTTTCCTCGCGCGCATCGGCCAGCGGCGCAGCACCGGCGAGCAAATCACCGGCACTGGGTTGGTCCAGACCGGCCAGCAAGCGCAGCAAGGTGCTCTTGCCGCAGCCGGAGCGGCCGACGATGGCAACGAACTGACCGGCCGGGATGTGCAGGTCGATACCGCGCAGCACTTCACGCTTGCCGAACGTCTTGCGCAGGCCGTTGGCAGCCAGCGGGATGCCACGCAGCAGGCGCGGCGGTTGTTCCTTGAGCACGGTCATGCGCCCTCCTTCTTCGCCACCTGGTAGGCGGGGTGCCAGCGCAGCCAGACACGCTCCAGGCCACGGGCGGCGAGGTCGGCGAGCTTGCCGAGCACGGCATACATGACGATGGCCAGGACCACCACGTCGGTTTGCAGGAATTCACGGGCGTTCATCGCCAGGTAACCGATGCCGGCATTGGCCGAGATGGTCTCGGCAACGATCAGGGTCAGCCACATGAAGCCCAGGGCGAAGCGCACACCGACCAGGATCGACGGCAACGCACCGGGCAGGATCACCTGCCGGAACAGCGAGAAACCGGACAGGCCATAGCTGCGTGCCATTTCCACCAGCGCCGGGTCGACATTGCGGATGCCGTGGTAGGTGTTCAGGTAGATCGGGAACAGCGTGCCCAGCGCGACCAGGAAAATCTTCGCCGACTCGTCGATGCCGAACCACAGGATCACCAGCGGGATCAGCGCCAGGTGCGGCACGTTGCGGATCATCTGCACCGAGCTGTCGAGCAGGCGTTCGCCCCAGTTCGAAAGGCCGGTGATGAACCCCAGCAACAGGCCGATGCTGCCGCCAATCAGAAAGCCCACACCGGCGCGCCAGCCGCTGATCGCCAGGTGCGTCCAGATCTCGCCGCTGCGCACCAGCTCGACACCGGCACTGACCACCGCGCTCGGTGCCGGCAGGATGCGCGTGGACAACCATCCAGCGCTGACCGCCAGCTGCCACACCGCCAGCAGCAACACGGGCAAGGCCCATGGCGCCAGGCGCTGTGTCAGGGTGGAAGAAGTTGCACGACTCATGGCCTGACCCTCAGCTCTGCGACACGGACTTGGGCAGGATGTCGTTGGCGACCATTTCACCGAACGGGCTCACATAGCCCCCGGTCTTGGCCTGCTCCGGGCGCTGCACGTCCAGGTGCGGGAACAGCAGCTCGGCGACGCGATAGGACTCTTCCAGATGTGGGTAACCGGAGAAGATGAAGGTATCGATGCCCAGGTCGGCGTATTCCTTGACGCGTGCCGCGACCGTCGGGCCATCGCCCACCAGTGCGGTACCGGCGCCGCCTCGCACCAGGCCGACGCCCGCCCACAGGTTGGGGCTGACTTCGAGCTTGTCGCGGTTGCCGTTGTGCAGGGCTGCCATGCGTTGCTGGCCAACCGAATCGAAGCGCGCCAGCGAGGCCTGGGCGCGGGCAATGGTGTCGTCGTCCAGGTGCGAAATCAGGCGATCGGCGGCAGCCCAGGCTTCTTCGTTGGTTTCCCGCACGATCACGTGCAGGCGGATACCGAAGCGCACCTCGCGGCCTTGCGCAGCGGCTTTCTCACGCACTGCGGCAATCTTCTCCGCTACGGCAGCCGGTGGCTCACCCCAGGTCAGGTACAGCTCGACCTGCTCGGCGGCCAGATCCTGTGCGGCCTCGGACGAACCGCCGAAATACAGCGGCGGACGCGGCTGCTGGATCGGCGGATAGAGCAGCTTGGCGCCCTTCACCTGGATGTGCTTGCCGTCATAGTCGACCACTTCGCCTTCCAGCACCTTGCGCCAGATGCGGGTGAACTCGACCGAGGCTTCGTAACGCTCCTCGTGGTTCAGGTGCAGGCCATCACCGGCCAGCTCGTCCGGATCGCCACCGGTCACCAGGTTGAACAGCGCACGGCCGTTGGACAGGCGATCCAGGGTCGCTGCCTGGCGAGCGGCCACGGTCGGCGAAATGATGCCCGGGCGCAGCGCAACCAGGAACTTCAGGTTCTGGGTCACCGGAATCAGTGATGCCGCAACCAGCCAGGAATCCTCGCAGGAGCGACCGGTAGGGATCAGCACGCCACCGAAACCCAGGCGATCGGCCGCCTGGGCGACCTGGGTCAGGTAGCCGTGATCGACGGCGCGTGCGCCTTCGGTGGTACCCAGGTACTTGCCGTCACCGTGGGTGGGGAGGAACCAGAAAATGTTAAGGCTCATTGGAGTTGTCTCCTCAAGGGTGGCTCAAGCCGCAGCGATGCTGCGGCGCAGGCGAATCGTTCAAGGTGCGCTGGCGACCTTGGCCGGTGGGGTCCAGATCACGTCCTTGATGCTCAAGGGCTTGGGAATCAGCTTCAGAGCCTGGAAGGTGTCGGCGATCTTCTGTTGCGCGGCGATCACTTCGGGCGTCAGCGGCGCAGCGCCGTAGCCCTGGCGCTTGACCGAGGTCAGGGTGATGTCGGCCGGCAGGCCGAGCAGCGGCGCGACCTGGTCGGTCACTTGCTGCGGGTTGGCCTGGGACCACTCACCCACGGCGCGCACCTCGTCGATCAGGGCGCTGATCACCGCCGGGTGCTGGGTCGCGTAGCTGCGGGTGGCCAGGTAGAACTGGTGGTTGTCGACCAGGTCCTTGCCATCACGCAGGGTACGGGCCTGCAACTGCTGTTCGGCGGCAGCCTGGTACGGGTCCCAGATCACCCAGGCATCGACGCTGCCACGCTCGAAGGCGGCGCGGGCATCGGCAGGCGGCAGGTACACGGGCTGGATGTCGCTGTATTTCAGGCCGGCGTCCTCAAGGGCGCGGACCAGCAGGTAGTGCACGTTGGAGCCTTTGTTCAGCGCGACTTTCTTGCCTTTGAGCTCCTTCACCGACTGGATCGGCGAGCCCTTGGGCACGAGGATCGCCTCGCTGTGCGGCGCAGGCGGCTCATAGGCCACGTAGAGCAGGTCGGCACCGGCGGCCTGGGCGAAGACGGGTGGCGTTTCGCCGGTGACACCGAAATCGATCGAGCCGACGTTCAGCCCTTCGAGGAGCTGCGGGCCACCGGGGAACTCGGTCCACTGCACGTCGATGCCCTGTTCCTTCAGGCGCTTTTCCAGCGAGCCCTTGGCCTTGAGCAGCACCAGGGTGCCGTATTTCTGGTAACCGATGCGCAGGCTCTCGGCCTGGGCTTGGGTGATGGCGCCGAAGGACACAGCCGCCGCAAACAGGGCGACCAGACCACGACGCAAGAAGACTGTGCGCATGGCGCTCTCCTGTGCGAATGAGGTTCGGGTTGCACCTGCTTGCCTCGTTGTCGGGCGAGTAAGGTGGAAAAACGGTGACGCATGTGCGGGGTCGTTCAGATGCTCCAGCGAGCACTGATCAGGCGTTCGTTGAGTACACCTGGAGCGACCGGCTTGGGCCGACGCGCCAGGGCACTGTGGAAGGTTTCCAGCGAGTCCAGCAGGCGGGCCTCCAGGGCCTCGGCCAACTGTGCCGGGCGATTGCCTTCGGCGTAAGCGACCTGGCTGTCGTCGGCGAAGATCCCTTGAAGGGTCTCCTGCGCCTTGAGTGCCGACAGCACAGGCTTCAATGCGTAATCCACCGCCAGCATGTGGGCGATGCTGCCGCCGGTCGCGATCGGCAGGACCACCTTGTGTTCCAGCGCGCGCTCGGGCAGCAGGTCGAGCAACGTCTTCAGCGCCCCGGCGAACGATGCCTTGTACACCGGGGTCGACACCACCAGCCCATCAGCCTGGGCTACCAGTTGCTGGAAGTGCTGCACCTGCGGGCTGTCGAAACGTGCGTGGAGCAGGTCCTCTGCCGGAAACTCGCGCACCTGGAAGGTCACCACCTCCACACCACGATCTTGCAACCACTGGCGCGAACGCTCGAGCAGCACGCCGGAGCGTGAACGGGTACTGGGGCTACCACCTATCGAAACAACCAGCATTGCAGCGCTTCCTTCAATTCGGTTCCGGGGTGTGGCCCCTGTGAATGACTCCGACATTAGCAGCTCGCCACATATATCTAGAAATCATATTTTTTCATTTGTTTATTCGTTATGGAGATATAGCTTTTCACCCTGAAGCGCGCCCTCTCATTCGCTTCACGGGCAAGCCTGCCCGCACGAAGAGCAGGCATAAAAAAGGGCCGTCGAAACGGCCCGAAATCCCTGCTATGGCTAAGAACAATGCAACGAGGATTCAACGATTGGGTTGCGGGGTGAGGCGCAGATAGGGTTTGACTGCCCGATAACCTTTCGGGAAGCGCTGCTTGATCTCGTCCTCATCCTTCAGCGAAGGCACGATCACTACCTCGTCGCCGTCCTGCCAGTTACCTGGGGTGGCGACCTTGTAGTTGTCGGTCAGCTGCAACGAATCGATCACCCGCAGGATCTCGTTGAAGTTGCGCCCGGTGCTGGCTGGATAGGTGATGGTCAGGCGTACCTTCTTGTTCGGGTCGATCACGAACAGCGAGCGTACGGTAAGCGTGTCGTTGGCGTTGGGGTGGATCAGGTCGTACAGGTCGGACACCTTGCGATCGGCATCGGCGATGATCGGGAAGTTGACCACGGTGTTCTGGGTCTCGTTGATGTCATCGATCCACTTGTGGTGCGAGTCGACCGGATCCACCGACAGTGCGATAGCCTTGACGCCGCGCTTGGCGAACTCATCCTTGAGCTTGGCGGTCAGGCCCAGTTCGGTGGTGCACACCGGGGTGAAGTCGGCCGGGTGGGAGAACAGCACGCCCCAGCTGTTGCCCAGCCACTCATGGAAACGGATCTTGCCGGCGCTGGAATCCTGTTCGAAGTCGGGGGCGATGTCGCCGAGTTTGAGGCTCATGGAAGCGGCTCCTGTGCTGTGTCTGGCCTTGTGGGATTCAATGTGCCTGCTTCCGATTAAAAACAAAAAGAATAAATACTGATTTATTTATAACCGGAAAGAATACGAATTCGCAGGCACAAAAAAGCCTCGCACCAGGCGAGGCTCTTTCGTTGCAGCTACGACTTACATGAAGTTGTAAGTGTAGTTGAAGATCAGACGGGTCTGATCGGCATCGTTGATGCTCTCGCCGCCGCCACGGTAGGTGCCGTGACGCAGGCTGACGCCCAGGCCCTTGAGGGTGCCTTCCTGCAGTACGTAGTCGATACGCGCGTCGCGTTCCCACTCGCTGTAGGTGCCGCTGGTGCGGGCGTTCTTGATGTCATCACCGCGCAGGTAGGCCACGGATGCCTTCAGGCCCGGTACGCCCAGACGTGCGAAGTCATAGGAGTACTGACCGAAAGTGGTGTTCTCGCCAGCACGGGCGAACTGGTTGATCATGCTGTCGGTGAACAGGTAGAAGCTCGAGCCACCGTTGCCTTCCAGCGGCGAGGTGCTGCCGTCCTTGCGAACGTTACCCTGGTTCAGCCAGACGAAACCGCCGTCGTCGCCAACCTGTTGGTGACCCAGCATGATTGCGTGGCCGCCGATGGTGTAGGTGAACATCGCGGACCAGGTCTTGTTGTCGACCTCGCCTGCGTTCTTGGCGTAGCCACCGTTGTTGTTGAAGGTGTAGCCGGCTTCGCCGTTCTTGCCGTCGCTGCTGCTCTTGAACCAGCGCAGGTCGGTCTTGAACGACTGATCGTTGGCGATCTGGTAGACGTGGGTCAGACCCAGGAAGTGCTGCTTGTAGAAGTCTTCCAGGTTCGAGTAGTAGTACTGCAGGGTCAGGTCTTTGGTGACCTTCCAGTCGCCGCCGGCGAACTGGAACTTGTTGCTGTCGCGGTAAGCGCCGCCAACGGACAGGCCGGTGCGGTTGCTCGAGGCACGACCCATGGCGTGGGTCAGCTGACCCGCGTTGAGGGTAACGTTGTCGATTTCCTTCGACTGGACGGTACCGCCCTCGAAGGTTTGCGGCAGCAGACGACCATCGTTGGAGACCAGGATCGGCAGGTTTGGCGCCAGGGCGCTACCGTAGTGGACTTCGGTCTTGGAGAAGCGAGCCTTGGCGTTACCACCGATGCGAGCCCACTGGCTCACGGCAGAGCCGTCGCTGTCGCTTGGGAAGAAGGTGTTGTTATCCGGGTGACGGCCACGGCCGCCATCGAGGTGGATACCCCAGAGAGCTTGAACGTCGACACCGAAACCAACGGTGCCTTGGGTGAAGCCGGACAGGTAGTCGAGCTTGAAACCTTGGGCGGTTTCGCGCTGGTCACCGTTACGACCCTGAGCGTTCGTGCGAACTTCATGGTCGTCGTTGTTGAAGTACATGGTGCGCGAGCTGATGGATACCTTGCTGTCTTCGATGAAGCCAGCGGCGCCCGCTTGTTGGGCGAGAACCCCCAGTGCCACGGCCAGGGCCAGGCTAGACTTGTACATGCTTTGCTCCTCTACGTTCTAATTTTTGTACTCTCAAGGCGGAGGGATCTGCTGCCCCCCTCGCCACGGGTAAGCGATTTAGCACCAAAGTGTGACTGGTAAGTCAATCGTTACCAGAAATTTCACGACTTTGGTCTAATGCACCTGCGCTACAGGATAATGACAATCCTATAAATCCAAAATGACCGTTTTATGAAATCGTCAGATTTTTCCGGAATAACTACGGAACCTTAAGCGTCATTTGGTGTATGCACATCCTTCGCTCATAGCTTCCGGTTATCTGCACCCCTTTGCCAGAGGGCGCTCCGTGAAAAGTTGTGAAAGCGTAGCTTTTCACAAAAATTTCACAACCCGTCCTCTGAAGGCGCCGATTTCTAAGCGTTTTGTCTCCTAAGCTAATTCTGAAAAGTTATTTATTTTGTAATTCTTAGATCATTTAGTCTTCACGTCATTCATCACCCGATGCCTGACGAGAGGTTCGATCATGATCCCCCACGCCCCCCTGCGCCTGTTCGCCGCGCTGACCCTGGCCAGCGCCAGCTGGTTCGCCCAGGCCGCCGACCTGACCGTGGCCTACCAGACCACCGTGGACCCGGCCAAGGTGGCCCAGGCCGATGGCAGCTACGAAAAAGCCAGCCACGCCAGCATCGACTGGCGCAAATTCGACAACGGTGCCGACATCATCGCCGCCGTCGCCTCCGGCGACGTGCAGATCGGCTACCTGGGCTCCAGCCCGCTGGCTGCCGCGACCACCCGCAAGGTGCCGGTGGAAACCTTCCTCATCGCCACCCAGATCGGTGCCGGTGAAGCGCTGGTCGCCCGCGACAGCATCAAGAGTCCACAGGACCTGATCGGCAAGAAAGTCGCCGTGCCCTTCGTCTCCACCGGGCATTACAGCCTGCTGGCGGCACTCAAGAGCTGGAACATCGACCCGTCCAAGGTGCAGATCCTCAACCTCGCGCCACCGGCGATCATCGCCGCCTGGAAACGCGGCGACATCGACGCCACCTACGTCTGGGACCCAGCGCTGGGCGTGGCCAAGGAAAACGGCAAGGTGCTGATCACTTCTGGCGAACTGGCAAAGAAAGGCGCCCCGACTTTCGATGCCTGGATCGTGCGCAAGGACTTCGCCGAGAAGCACCCGGAGATCGTCAAGTCGTTCGCCAAGGTCACCCTTGACGCCTACGCCGACTACCGCAAGGACCCGAAAGCCTGGTTGGCCAATCCAGACAACGTGAACAAGCTCGCCAAGCTGTCCGGCGCCAAGACCGGCGACATCCCGGGCCTGCTGGAGGGCAACGTCTACCCGTTGGCCGCCGACCAGACCGCGGCACTGGGCGCGCCCACCACCCAGGCACTGACCGACACCGCGACGTTCCTCAAGGAGCAGGGCAAGGTCGAGGCGGTGCTGCCGGATTACTCGCCGTACGTAACGGCCAAGTTCCTGCCCAACTGAAGCACCCGCCCAACCGATCGAACCCAGGGGCGCCCTGCGCCCCGAACCGGAGCCCATCATGGCCTTGCTCGAGCTGGAGCGCATCAGCGCACAGTACCCCGGCGCCACCACCCCGGTGCTGGATGACATCAACCTGACGCTGGGGCCACGCCAACTGCTGGTCGCCCTCGGGCCCTCCGGCAGCGGCAAGACCTCGCTGCTCAATCTCATCGCCGGCTTCGTCGCCCCCAGCGGCGGGCGCATCACCCTTGACGGTGCGCCCGTGCAAGGCCCAGGCGCCGACCGCGGCGTGGTGTTCCAGGATGACGCCCTGCTGCCCTGGCAGGACGTGCTCGGCAATGTCGCTTTCGGCCTGGAGCTGGCCGGCGTACCTCGCGCACAGCGTGAAGCCAAGGCACGTGAGATGCTGGCACTGGTCGATCTGGCCGGGTTCGGCGACCGGCGCATCTGGCAGCTTTCAGGCGGACAGAAGCAACGCGTGGGCCTGGCCCGCGCCCTGGCTGCCGACCCCCGCGTACTGCTGATGGACGAACCCTTCGGCGCCCTCGATGCCTTCACTCGCGAGCAGATGCAAGAGTTGCTGCTGCAGGTCTGGCAGCGCACCGCAAAGCCGGTGTTCCTGATCACCCACGACATCGAGGAAGCCGTATTCCTGGCCAGCGAACTGGTGTTGCTGGCACCGAATCCGGGGCGCGTGGTCGAGCGCCTGCAACTGGACTTCGGCCAGCGCTATGCCGCGGGCGAACCGGCGCGGGCGATCAAGTCCGATCCACGTTTCATCGAAACCCGCGAGCATGTGCTGTCGCGAGTCTTTTCCCAACGTGCCGCCCGCCGCGAGGAGTCCGCATGAGCAGCCTGGACCTGCCGGTCGCCGGCAAAACCGACACCCGCACCGCGTCGGCGATCAAGGCCCGCCGCCCGCTGCCGACCCGCTGGATCAGCGCCCTGACCCTGGGCAGCCTGCTGCTGGCCTGGTGGCTGGTGACCGCTGCCGGCTGGGTCGAGCCACTGTTCCTGCCCGCCCCCGGCGACATCCTGGCCAAGGCCTGGGTGCTGCTGACCCAAGGCTATATGGACGCCAGCCTCTGGCAGCACCTGGGCGCGAGCCTGGGGCGTATTGGCGTGGCGTTGCTGGCGGCAACCCTGACCGCGATTCCGGTCGGCATCGCCATCGGCTACAACCGCGTGGCCCGCGGCATCCTCGATCCACTGATCGAGTTCTACCGGCCAATCCCACCGCTGGCCTACCTGCCGCTGATCGTGATCTGGTGCGGGATCGGCGAGTTGTCGAAGGTGCTGCTGATCTACCTGGCGATCTTCGCCCCGATCGCCATCGCCACCGCCACCGGCGTGCGCACCGTCGACCCGGCCAAGCTGCGCGCCGCGCAGTCGCTTGGAGCGAGCAAGGTACAACTGATTCGCCATGTGATCCTGCCCAGCGCCTTGCCCGACATCCTCACCGGCATTCGCATCGGCCTCGGGGTCGGCTGGTCGACCCTGGTCGCCGCCGAACTGATCGCCGCTACCAGCGGCCTGGGCTTCATGGTCCAGTCAGCCGCGCAGTTCCTGGTCACCGATGTGGTGGTGCTGGGCATCTTGCTGATCGCGCTGATCGCCTTTGCCCTGGAGATGGGCCTGCGTGCCCTGCAGCGCCGCCTCGTGCCTTGGCATGGACAAAGTCACTGACCTTTCCGGCCTCATCGCGGGCAAGCCCGCTCCTACAAGTTCACAGAGCTACCTGTAGGAGCGGGCTTGCCCCGCGATGAGGCCCGCAACGACACCGCCAACCGCCCCCATTCGAGACCGACATGAGCCTGACCATCACCCCCCTCAGCCCGGCCCTCGGCGCGCAGATCAGCGGCGTCGACCTGTCCCGCGACATCACCGACGCACAGCGCGACGCCATCGAGCAGGCGCTGCTCGAGCACCAGGTGCTGTTCTTCCGCGAACAATCGATCGACCCCGCCCAGCAGGCCCGCTTCGCTGCGCGCTTCGGCGACCTGCACATCCATCCGATCTACCCCAACGTGCCGGAAACCCCGCAGGTGCTGATTCTCGACACCGCCGTCACCGACGTGCGCGACAACGCGATCTGGCACACCGACGTTACCTTCCTGCCGACCCCGGCACTGGGCGCGGTGCTCAGCGCCAAGCAACTGCCCGCCTACGGCGGTGACACCTTGTGGGCCAGCGGCATCGCTGCGTTCGAAGCCTTGTCGGCGCCCCTGCGCACCCTGCTCGACGGCCTCACGGCCACCCACGACTTCACCAAGTCGTTCCCGCTCGAGCGCTTCGGCACCACTGCCCAGGACCTGGAGCGCTGGGAAACCACCCGCCGCAACAACCCACCGCTGTCGCACCCGGTGGTGCGCACCCATCCGGTGAGCGGGCGCAAGGCGTTGTTCGTCAACGAAGGGTTCACCACGCGGATCAACGAGCTTGCCGACCACGAGAGCGAGGCGCTGCTCAAGCTGCTGTTCGCCCATGCCACACGACCGGAATTCAGCATTCGCTGGCGTTGGCAGGAGAATGACGTGGCGTTCTGGGACAACCGCGTGACCCAGCATTACGCGGTGGACGACTACCGGCCGCAGCGGCGGGTGATGCACCGGGCGACGATTCTCGGCGACGCACCGTTCTGAAACCATTCGCGGGCAAGTCGGAGCGGCGGTTCGGCGCTCCGACTTGCCCGCGAATGGAAGCGCCGCGCGTTACCTGACCAGGTGCAGGAACTGCATGTGCCGCTCGTACTGGTCGAGGATGTCGTTGATGATCTGCTCCTTGCTGTAGCCGACCAGATCATAGTTCTGGCTGCCTTCGGCCAGGTGCACCTCGGCGCGGTAGTAGCGGCGGTTCTTCAGCTCCTGCGTACCCAGCCCACCCAACGCGAACGACGGGGTGAAGTAGCCACGCATCTGCACCTGGTAGATGAACGGCTGTTCCTCGCCATGGCCGATCTTCAGGCTGACGTTGTCGTGGCTCGGGTCGTCCTGGGTGATCAGCGCCAGGCCCTTCTGCTCGAACACCTCGGTCACGTCGGCAATCGCCGGGCGCACCACGTCATCCATGAAGCGATACACCTCGTCGCGTGATGGGAAGTGCACGGCCTGGCTCAAACGCTGGCGCCAGCCACCGCGTCCGCGGCGGGACTGGGCGAACGGTGCCAGCGAGTGCATCTGCGCGATCTGCCGCTGGCTCTCCAGGTAGAACGCCTTGTGCAAGCCCCACATCATGCACAGCAAGATCAGCGAGAATGGCAGCGACGTCAGCACCACCGCCGATTTCAGCGAATCAATGCTGCCAGCGAACAGCAAGCCGCTGGTGACCAGCGCAGTCATCGCGCCCCAGAAGATCCGCAGCCAGTTCGGCCCGTCCTCGTCGGCGTCGCCGCCTTTGGCAGAAAGCGTCGACAGCACCACGGTGCCGGAGTCGGCGGAGGTGACGAAGAACACGAAGCTGATGAGCACGGTGACGGCAATCACCGTCTTGCTCCATGGATAGGTCTCCAGCAGCAGGTACAGGCTCATCGAGGGGTTGTCCAACGCCGACTGCCCCAGCGCGGTCATGCCATGGTTGATCACCTGGTCCAGCGCACTGTTGCCGAAGATCGACATCCACGCGAGGGTGAAGCCCAGCGGGATCAGCAGCACGCCGAAGACGAATTCGCGAATGGTGCGGCCACGCGAGATCCGCGCGATGAACAGCCCGACGAAGGGCGCCCAGGCGATCCACCAGGCCCAGTAGAACACCGTCCATCCGCCCAGCCAGTCGCGATTCTCGCCATAGGCATACACGTCGAAACTCTTGCGCGGCAGGGCGCCGAGGTAATCGCCAAGGTTCTGGATCAGGGTGTTGAACAGGTGCTGCGTGGGGCCGGCGAAGAGCACGAACAACAGCAGCGCGCAGGCCAGGAACAGGTTGATGTCGCTCATCACCCGCACGCCCTTCTCCACCCCGGCAACTGCAACGGCCACCGCTGCACCCATCATCAGGGCGATCAGCAGCACCTGCACCCACTGGCTGTGATCGATGCCGAACAGGTAGTCGAGGCCGGCGTTGAGGTGCAGCACGCCAAAGCCCATGTCCGCACCCAGGCCGAACACCGTGGCGATGATGCCGAAGCCGTCCACTGCGTAGCCGATCGGCCCGTTGATGCGTTTGCCGATCAGCGGGTACAGCGCCGAGCGCAATGCCAATGGCAGGTTGTGGCGGTAGGCGAAATACGCCAGGGCCATGCCGACGAAGGCGAACACGCCCCAACCATGCAGGCCCCAGTGCAGGAACAGGATCTGCATCGCCTGGCGCCCGGCCTCGGCCGTGCCCGCCTCGCCCTGGGGCGGCTGGAGCATGTGGGTCAGGGGCTCGGAGACGCAGAAGAAGAACAACGTGATGCTGATGCCGGCAGCGAACAGCATGCCGGCCCAGGACAGGTAGCTGAACTCGGGCTCGTCATGGTCGGCGCCGAGCTTGATCTTGCCGTAGCCGGACACCGCAGTGACCACCACGAACACCAGGTACAGGGTCATGGCCAGCATGTAGTACCAGCCGACCGTGTTGGCCGCCCAGTTCTGTGCAGCCAGCAACCAGTCGCCCGCCGCTTGCGGGTTGGCGATGACCACCAGGCCGAAGATGAGGATGAAACTTGCCGCGAAGTAGAACACCGGGGGGTTCATGCGGATCTTGCCATTGGCAAGGGAAGGCGTCGGTGCACTCATGAAACGGGCACCTCTACAGCAGTGAAAAGGCTCGGATTGAACGGGTTCAGCAAAGGGAATCCTCCTGTTGAACACCGGCAGCGGACCAGCGTTTTAATTTGAACAAGCGTTCAAGTTAAACATGGATCGGATTTCAATGCGACCTGTGGTCGCTGGCGGGCGACCAGTTGACCTTTGCTCTTTGCCAGCAGTTCCGGCCCTATCGCGGGACAAGCCCGCTCCACTCTGTGGGAGCGGACTTGTGCTGCGATAGGGCCCGCCGGGCCTACCTCACTGTTTGTCCTGGCAATCGAGTTGCAGGTTCGCCTGGGTGATGTTGCTCTCGGCCGGCACGCTGCGCGTCAGCCAGACATTGCCGCCAATGGTCGAACCCTTGCCGATGGTGATGCGCCCCAGAATGGTCGCACCGGCATAGATGACCACGTCATCCTCGACGATCGGGTGGCGCGCCAGGCCCTTGTGCAAGGTGCCCGACTCGTCCGACGGGAAGCGCTTGGCGCCAAGGGTCACCGCTTGATAGATGCGTACGCGCTCGCCGATGATCGCCGTCTCGCCGATCACCACGCCTGTGCCGTGGTCGATGAAGAAGCTCTGGCCGATCTGTGCGCCGGGGTGAATGTCGATGCCGGTGGCCGAATGCGCCAGCTCCGAGCTGATTCGCGCCAGCAGCGGCAGCCCGGCCTGGTAGAGGTGGTGCGCCAGGCGGTGGTGGATGATCGCCAGAATGCCGGGATAGCACAGCAACACCTCATCCACGCTGCGCGCCGCGGGGTCGCCGTGGTAGGCCGCCAGCACGTCGGTGTCGAGCAATACACGCAACCCCGGCAGCGCTTTGGCAAAGCCTTGGATCAGACCCAGTGCGTGGGCATCGACGTCCTTGGGCTCAACCTCGGTATTGCCGTGCCGCGCGGCGTAGCGCAGTTCCAGGCGCGCCTGGTCGAGCAGTGCGGTCAGCGCCGCATCCAGGGTGTGGCCGACATAGAAATCCTCGCCCTCCTCACGCAGGTCCACAGGCCCCAGGCGCATGGGAAACAACGCTCCACATAATTGCTCGAGGATGTCGCGCATCGCCTCGCGCGAGGGCAGTTCGCGCCCGCCCTGCTTGTTGCTGCAACGGCCATTGCGACTGCGCCACTGGTCACGGGCCTGGCGCAGTTCGCTGACGATGCCCGGCAATTGCCAATGGCCGGTCGATGGTTGTTCGCTCACGGTGTTCTCCTGGCTTGCGACGGTGTCGGTAGGTAGAGCCGCCACTTGTAGAAATCACTCTACGGCAAATTCTTCCCTTGGAAAAAACAACGCTTTATTCCATCCTGCACTAAGTCGGGCATAAGCAGCGATGACGGGGACCCGGTTCACGGCTACCCTCAAAACTGCCCTTCAGGGACGAAATAACAGAAAGGAATAATAGATAATTTTTTATTATTCCCTGAGCTATACAGCCCACCCTATAGTCGCCACCCACTACTTAAAACAAAGCGCGGGGACAGCCATGACCAAATTCACCAAACCACTTCTCAATGCCAGCCTGGCCATCCTGCTGGGCACCGGCCTGTTCAGCCACGCCTTTGCGGGTGAGCAGCTCAAGACCATCCAGGAAAAAGGCGTGATCAACGTCGGCCTGGAAGGCACCTACCCACCCTTCAGCTTCGTCGACGAAAACGGCAAGCTGACCGGTTTCGAAGTGGAACTCTCCGAACTGCTGGCCAAGGAGCTGGGCGTCAAGGCCAAGGTCCAGCCAACCAAGTGGGACGGCATCCTTGCCGCGCTGGAATCCAAGCGCCTGGACGTGGTGATCAACCAGGTCACCATCTCCGAAGAGCGCAAGAAGAAGTATGACTTCTCCGAGCCCTACACCATCTCCGGCATCCAGGCGCTGATCCTGAAGAAGAAGGCCGAGCAGCTGAACATCAAGACCGCGCAGGACCTGGCGGGCAAGAAGGTCGGTGTGGGCCTGGGCACCAACTACGAGCAATGGGTCAAGCAGGACGTACCCAAGGCCGACGTGCGTACCTATGAAGACGATCCGAGCAAGTTCGCCGACCTGCGCAACGGCCGTATCGACGCCATCCTGATCGACCGCCTGGCCGCCCTGGAATACGCACAGAAGGCCAAGGACACTCAACTTGCCGGCGAAGCCTTCTCGCGCCTGGAAAGCGGCGTTGCCCTGCGCAAGGGCGAACCTGAGCTGCTCGCGGCAGTGAACAAGGCGCTGGACAAGCTCAAGGCTGACGGCACCCTGGCCAAGCTGTCCGAGAAATACTTCGGTGCCGACGTCACCAAATGATCTCTGAAAGCCTGCAACTCGTTATCGACTCTACGCCCTTCCTGCTCAAGGGCGCGGGTTACACGGTACTGCTCAGTGTCGGCGGCATGTTCTTCGGCCTGGTGCTGGGCTTTGCCCTGGCACTGATGCGCCTGTCGAAGATCCTGCCGCTGGACTGGCTGGCGCGGATCTACGTGTCGTTCTTCCGCGGCACGCCGCTGCTGGTGCAACTGTTCGTGATCTACTTCGGCATGCCACAGATCGGCATCGAACTCGATCCGATCCCCGCCTCGTTGATCGGCCTGTCGCTGAACATGGCGGCGTACATCTGCGAAATCCTGCGCGCGGCGATCTCCTCGATCGACCGCGGCCAGTGGGAAGCCGCAGCCAGCATCGGCATGACCCGTACCCAGGCCATGCGCCGGGCGATCCTGCCCCAGGCCATGCGCACCGCCCTGCCGCCGCTGGGCAACAGCTTCATCTCGCTGGTCAAGGATACCGCCCTGGCAGCGACCATCCAGGTGCCAGAGCTGTTCCGCCAGGCACAGTTGATCACCGCACGGACCTTCGAAGTCTTCACCATGTATCTGGCCGTGGCCGTCATCTACTGGATTCTCTGCAGTATCCTGGCGCACTTCCAGAACCGCATGGAAGCGCGGGTCAACCAGCATGACCAGGAGCACTGAAGATGATCGTAGTAGAAGGCCTGACCAAGCAGTTCAAGGGCCAGACCGTGCTCAAGGGCATCGACCTGACAGTCGAGGCCGGTGAAGTCGTCGCCATCATCGGCCCCAGCGGCTCGGGCAAGACCACCTTCCTGCGCTGTCTGAACCTGCTGGAAACACCCGATGCCGGGAAGATCCGCATCGGCGATATCGATATCGACGCCGACCGCCCGCTCGGCAGCCAGCAAAGCGCGATCCGCCGTCTGCGCCAGCAGGCCGGGTTCGTGTTCCAGAACTTCAACCTGTTCCCGCACCGCACCGCCCTGGAGAACGTCATCGAAGGGCCGGTGATCGTCAAGAAGACCCCGCGCGACCAGGCCCTGGAGCTGGGCCGCAAGCTGCTCGCCAAGGTCGGCCTGGCCGGCAAGGAAGACGCCTATCCAAGGCGCCTTTCCGGCGGCCAGCAGCAGCGCGTGGCCATCGCCCGTGCCCTGGCGATGGAGCCTGAAGTGATCCTCTTCGACGAACCGACCTCCGCGCTCGACCCCGAGCTGGTCGGCGAAGTGCTGGCGACCATCCGCGGCCTGGCCGAAGAGAAGCGCACCATGATCATCGTCACCCACGAGATGAGCTTTGCACGTGATGTGGCGAACCGGGTGATCTTCTTCGACAAGGGCGTGATCGTCGAGCAGGGCGAGGCCAAGGCGCTGTTCGCCGATCCGAAGGAGGAACGCACCCGGCAGTTCCTGCGCAAGTTCCTCGGGACCACTGCTTCGCAAGACTGAAAAGCTCGGCTGGATCTTCGCGGGCAAGTCCCGCTTCCACAGGAGCCGCACCGGCGATGAAGCCTGTGCGGTTCTCTGTGGGTGCGGGCCTTGCCCGCGAAGAGTCCGGCACAGCCAGACAAATGCCTCTCTTCTATTCATATTCCAAAGAGTTAGTTCATAAACTTTTTATAAGCACATAAGGTATATAGACCGGACCACCGGACCCGCCTACATCCGTCGCGACCAGCTGTAGCGACGCATCTACTTCGTGAGGTTCAGGAATGGTCAGGAACACAATCACCCCAGTGCGTAACGCCAGGGCATTGAGTGCAGCCAAGGAGCGGCACTGATGTCCAGCCAACCCAATACCCAATTCCACAGCGATATCGACAGCTCGCCCCTGCTGCTGCCGGCCAAGGTGTTGCGCAATGACGCCGAGGCCCTGCAAGCGGCCCGCGAACTGGCCGAAGTCGCGCGCCAGCAGGCTTCGCGCCGCGACCAGCAACGCAAGCTGCCGTGGGCCGAGATCGAGCTGTTCACCCGCTCGGGGCTTGGCAGCATCAGCGTGCCCAAGGCCCATGGCGGCCCGGATGTGTCGTTCGCGACCATCGCCGAAGTCTTTCGCCTGATCAGCGCCGCCGACCCGGCGTTGGGGCAGATCCCGCAGAATCAGTTCGGCCTGCTGCAACTGCTGCGCCTGACCGCCAGCGAGGCGCAGCAGGCGCTGATCTTCCGCTCGGTGCTGGACGGCTGGCGCATCGGCAATGCCGGCCCCGAACGCAGCACCAAAGACACCTTGACCCTCAAGGCCCGCATCACCCGCGACGGCGACACCTACCGGATCAGCGGCGAGAAGTTCTACTCCACCGGCGCCCTGTTCGCCCACTGGGTGGCGGTAAAGGCCCTGGACGACGAAGGTCGCCAGCGCCTGGCCTTCGTACGCCGTGGCAGCCCTGGGCTGCGCATCGTCGACGACTGGTCCGGCTTCGGCCAGCGCACCACCGCCAGCGGCACGGTGCTGCTCGACCAGGTGCCGGTGGACGCGGACCTGGTGATCGACAACTGGCGTCAGGCCGACCAGCCCAATATTCAGGGCTCGGTCTCGCAACTGATCCAGGCTGCCATCGACGCCGGAATCGCCGAAGCGGCCATCGACGACGCCATCGCCTTCGTGCGTGACAAGTCGCGGCCGTGGATCGATGCCAAGGTCGAACGGGCCAGCGATGATCTCTACGTGATCGCCGACATCGGCCGTCTCAAGCTCGAGCTGCACGCCGCCGAGGCGCTGCTGCGCAAGGCCGCGCAGGTGCTGGACGAAGTCAATGCGGCGCCCATCGATGCCGCTGCGGCGGCGCGCGCCTCGATTGCCGTGGCCGAGGCCAAGGTGCTCACCACCGAGATTTCGCTGCAGGCCAGCGAGAAGCTGCTCGAACTCGCCGGCAGCCGCGCCACCCTCGCCGAATTCAACCTCGACCGCCACTGGCGCAACGCCCGGGTGCACACGCTGCACGACCCGGTGCGCTGGAAGTACCACGCGGTCGGCGCCTATTACCTCAACGGCACGCTGCCTGCGCGGCATTCCTGGATCTGACTTGAGGGCCTTTCGCGGGCAAGCCCGCTCCTACAGGTGATCGCGATCCTCTGTAGGAGCGGGCTTGCCCGCGAAACGCCCCGGAGAACAACATGACCACATCCGTGATCACCAGCGACGCCCAAGCCCTGGCCGTCGCTGAAGACATCGCCCGGCAACTGCACCGCGACAGCGCCCTGCGCGACCGCGAGCGTCGCCTCCCGCACGCCGAACTGGAGCTGTTCACCCGCTCCGGCCTGTGGGCCATCAGCGTACCCAAGGCCTTCGGCGGCGCCGAAGTGTCGAACGTTACCCTGGCCAAGGTCATCGCCCGCATCGCCCAGGCCGACGCCTCGCTCGGGCAGATTCCGCAGAACCACTTCTACGCCCTCGAAGTACTGCGCGTGAACGGCACCCTCGAACAACAGCAGCGTCTCTACGCCGAGGTGCTGGCCGGCAAGCGCTTCGGCAACGCCCTGGCCGAACTCGGCACCAGGACCTCCAGCGACCGCACCACCCGCCTGACCCGCGACGGCGGCGGCTACCGCATCAACGGCCGCAAGTTCTACGCCACCGGCGCGATCTACGCCCAGCGCATCCCCACCTCGGTGGTCGATGACGAGGGCGTGCAGCAACTGGCGTTCGTACCCGCCGACAGCCCCGGTGTGCAGGTGATCGACGACTGGAGCGGCTTCGGCCAGCGCACCACCGGCAGCGGTTCGGTGCTGTTCGACAATGTCCGTGTCGAGGCTGCCGACCTGGTGCCCTTCCAGGCCGCGTTCGAACGCCCGACCACAGTCGGCCCATTGGCCCAGATTCTCCACGCCGCCATCGACACCGGCATCGCTCGCGCCGCAGTCGAGGACGCCCTGCACTTCGTGCGCAACCACAGCCGCCCATGGATAGACGCAGGTGTCGACCAGGCTTCGGCCGACCCACTGACACTCAACAGCTTCGGTCGCCTGAGCATCCGCCTGCACGCCGCCGAAGCACTGCTCGAACGGGCCGGTGAAATCCTCGACCAGGCCCAGCGCGACAGCAACGCCAGCAGCGTGGCCGCCGCCTCCATCGCCGTCGCCGAGGCCCGCGCGATCAGCACCGAGATTTCCCTGGCCGCCGGCAGCACTCTGTTCGAGCTGGCAGGCAGCCGCGCCACCCTGGCCGAACACAGCCTCGACCGCCACTGGCGCAACGCCCGGGTCCACACCCTGCACGACCCGGTGCGCTGGAAGTACCACGCCATCGGCAACTACTACCTCAACGGCGAAAACCCACCGCTGCGAGGGACCATCTGATGAGCAAGCAGATCCTGCTCAACGCTTTCAACATGAACTGCATTGGCCATATCAACCACGGCCTGTGGACCCATCCGCGCGACACCTCGACCCGCTACAAGGACATCGAGTACTGGACCGACCTCGCGCGCCTGCTGGAGCGCGGGCTGTTCGACGGGCTGTTCATCGCCGACATCGTCGGCACCTACGACATCTACGGCGACTCGGTCGACGTCACGCTCAAGGAATCGATCCAGCTACCGGTCAACGACCCGCTGCTGCTGGTCTCGGCCATGGCCGCGGTGACCCGCAACCTGGGCTTCGGGCTTACCGCCAACCTCACCTACGAGCCGCCGTATCTGTTCGCCCGCAGGCTCTCGACCCTCGACCACCTGAGCAAGGGCAGGGTCGGCTGGAACATCGTCACCGGCTACCTCGACAGCGCGGCCCGTGCCATGGGCCTGGAACAGCAGCCCGAGCACGACCGGCGCTACGACCAGGCCGACGAATACCTGCAGGTGCTGTACAAGCTGCTCGAAGGCAGTTGGGCGGACGATGCCGTGGTCGAAGACCGCAAGCAGCGCGTCTATGCCCGGCCCGACAAAGTGCGCAAGGTCGAGCACCGAGGCGAGTTCTACAAGGTCGAGGGCTATCACCTGTGCGAACCCTCGCCGCAGCGCACACCGGTGCTGTTCCAGGCGGGCAGCTCGGCACGCGGCCTGGCATTTGCCGGCAACCACGCCGAGTGCGTGTTCATCGGCGGCCAGACCCACTCAGGCACCCGTGCCCAGGTCGACAAGGTGCGCGCAGCCGCCCTCGCCGCCGGCCGCGACCCTCAGGCGATCAAGGTGTTCATGGGCATCACCGTGATCGTCGCACCCACCGAGGAGCAGGCCCGCGCCAAGCACGCCGAGTATTTGCGTCACGCCAGCGCCGAAGCCGGTGTGGCGCACTTTGCCGCCTCCACCGGCATCGACTTCGCTGCCTTCGACCTCGACGAGCCAATCAACGCAGGCCAGGGCAATGCGATCCAGTCCGCCACCAAGCTCTTGCAGGACAACGTCTGGACCCGCCGCCGCCTGCTGGAACAACACGCCCTGGGCGGACGCTACGTGACCCTGGTCGGTGCGCCTGACCAGGTCGCCGAGCAACTGATCGGCTGGATCGACGAGACCGGCCTGGACGGCTTCAACCTGGCACGCACCGTCACCCCGGAAAGCTACGAAGACTTCATCGACCTGGTGGTCCCCGAACTGCAACGCCGCGGCCGCTACAAGACCGCCTACGCCGAGGGCAGCCTGCGCCAGAAGCTGTTCGCCAGCCCTAGCGCACATCTGCCCGCCGACCATCCCGGCAGCACCTATCGCACCCCGACCAACGCCCCCACCGGAGCCGCGCATCATGCTTGAGAAACTCTATCGGCCCGTCGCGGCCGCCCTGCTGTCCCTGGGCCTTGCCGGCGCCGCGCTGGCAGTTGAACCCCTGAAGATCGGTACCACGGCCGCCTTCGCCATTCCGCTCGAAGCGGCCGTGGCAGAAGCGCACAAGCAAGGCCTGGAGGTGAAGCTGATCGAGTTCAGCGACTGGATCGCCCCCAACGTCAGCCTCAACAGCGGCGACATCGACGTGAACTACTTCCAGCACATTCCTTTCCTGGAAAACGCCAAGGCCGCAGCAGGCTTCAACCTGGTGCCCTATGCACCGGGGATCATCAACAACGTCGGCCTGTATTCGAAGAAGTACAAGCGCTTCGCCGAACTGCCCGAAGGCGCCAGCGTGGCCATCGCCAACGACCCGATCAACAGCGGGCGCGGCCTGCAGTTGCTGGCCAAGGCCGGGCTGATCACGCTCAAGCCTGGCGTGGGTTACAAGGCCACCGAAGACGACATCGTCGCCAACCCGAAGAAGCTCAAGATTCTTCAGGTCGAGGCCGTGCAACTGGTGCGGGCCTACGACGATGCCGACCTGGTGCAGGGCTACCCGGCCTACATTCGCCTGGCCAACAGCTTCGATGCCACCTCGGCGTTGCTGTTCGACGGCCTGGAGAACAAGGAGTACGTGATCCAGTTCGTGATCCGCCCGCAAAGCAAGGACGACCCGCGCCTGGCCAAGTTCGTCGATATCTACCAGCATTCGCCGGCCGTGCGTGAAGCCTTGAACAAGGCCCACGGCAGCCTGTACCAGGCCGGCTGGGAGGGCTGAGATGAGTCGCGCCAGCGCCCTCAGGGCGCCCGTCCCCCACGCCACGCCGGCCCCGGCGCGCGAGCAGGTATTGCGCCCGGAGGTGAACGAGGCTCATGTACGCTTCATCGGGTTGGGCAAGACCTACCCCGGGCAAGCTCACCCTGCCCTGCACGGCATCGACCTGAACATCCGCCGCGGCGAGATCTTCGGCATCATCGGCCGCAGCGGCGCCGGCAAGTCGTCACTGCTGCGCACCATCAACCGCCTGGAGCAACCCAGCGAAGGGCGCGTGCTGATCGACCAGGTCGACATCGCTCCGTTCGACGAGGATCGCCTGGTGTCGCTGCGCCGGCGCATCGGCATGATCTTCCAGCACTTCAACCTGATGTCGGCCAAGACCGTGTGGCAGAACGTCGAGCTCCCCTTGAAGGTCGCCGGCGTGGCCAAGGCCGAGCGTCAGCGCAAAGTGCGCGAGTTGCTGGAACTGGTAGGCCTGGAACAGAAGCATCACGTCTATCCGGCGCAGTTGTCCGGCGGTCAGAAGCAGCGTGTCGGCATCGCCCGCGCGCTGGTGCACGATCCGCAGATCCTGTTGTGCGACGAAGCGACCTCGGCACTGGACCCTGAAACCACCGCCTCGATCCTCGACCTGCTGCGCGATATCAACCAGCGCCTTGGCCTGACCATCGTGCTGATCACTCACGAGATGGCGGTGATCCGCGACATCTGCCAGCGCGTGGTGGTGCTCGAACGTGGCGAAGTAGTCGAGCAGGGCGAGGTCTGGCAGGTATTCGGCGCGCCGCGCCACGAAGTGACCCGCACCTTGCTCGCCCCCTTGCAGACCAAGCTACCCGCAGCCTTGCAGGCCAATTTGCGGGCTCAACCGGTCAGCCAGGACGCTGCCGTGGTGTTGCGTCTGCAACTGGTCGGCGAGCCAGAGCTGTCGGCATTGTTCACCGATCTCGGCGGGCGTGTGCGTCTGCTCCAGGGGGGTGTCGAGACCATTGGCGAGCACGCCTTGGGCCAACTGGTCCTGGCCGTGCGCGGCTCCGCGCTCGGGGCTCATCAACTGCTCGAACGTGCCCGGCGCTGGGCTGCCGATGTGGAGGTGCTGGGTTATGTGGACTGAACGCCTGCTGCAAGGCCTGATCGATACCCTGCTGATGGTGGGGGTGTCTTCGTTGATCGCGCTGCTGGTGGGGATTCCGATGGCGGTGCTGCTGGTCACCAGCGGCAAGGGCGGCATCTACGAAGCGCCGCTGCTCAACCGCGTGCTCGGCGCCTTCGTCAACCTGTTCCGCTCGATCCCCTTCCTGATCCTGATGGTGGCACTGATCCCCTTTACCCGGCTGATCGTCGGTACCACCTATGGCGTCTGGGCGGCCGTGGTGCCGTTGACCATCGCTGCCACGCCGTTCTTCGCCCGAATCGCCGAAGTCAGCCTGCGCGAGGTCGACCACGGCCTGATCGAAGCGGCGCAGGCCATGGGCTGCCGACGCTGGCACATCATCTGGCATGTGCTGCTGCCTGAAGCGCTGCCAGGGATCGTCGGCGGCTTCACCATCACCCTGGTGACCATGATCAACTCCTCGGCCATGGCCGGCGCGATCGGTGCCGGTGGCCTGGGCGATATCGCCTACCGCTATGGGTACCAGCGCTTCGACAGCCAGATCATGCTGACGGTGATCGTCATGCTGGTGGCCTTGGTGGCGGTGATCCAGTTGGGCGGGGATCGGTTGGCCAAAGGCTTGAACAAGCGCTGAGCTGAAATCGAGTTCCTACGACCAGCGCAGGTTCTCGGCCGCCACGGGCCGTCCGAACCAGTAGCCCTGCCCCAGGTCGCACTGCTGCTCCAGCAGCAGTCGCGCCTGCTCGGCCTGCTCGATCCCCTCGGCATGCACCTGCATACCCATGCTCCGCGCCAGGGCGATGATCACCCGCACGATGGCGATGTCGTCTTCGTCATTGGGCAATCCGGCGACGAAGCCCTGGTCGATCTTCAGCTTCTGCACCGGCAGGCGCTTGAGCCGCAACAGTGACGAATAGCCGGTGCCGAAATCATCGATCGCCAAGCGCAAGCCCAGCTCGCGCAGACGGTGCAACTGCTCCAGCGCCACCTCCGGGTCCTCCATCACCGCGCTCTCGGTCACTTCCAGTTCCAGCAGCGCCGGGTCCAGGCCGGTCTCGTCCAGCACCTCGGCCACTTGTCGATACAGGCCACGCTGGCCGAACAGGCGACTCGACAGGTTCACCGCGACGAAGTCCAGCACTCGCCCCTCGGCTTGCCACTGCACCATCTGCCGACAAGCCTGGCGCAGCACCCAGGCATCGATATCGACGATCAGCCCGGTGCGCTCGGCGATCGGGATGAACTCGCCCGGCGGCACCAGGCCGCGCTCGGGATGCTGCCAGCGCACCAGCGCCTCGACCCCGACCATGCTCCCGGTGAACAGGTCGTGCACCGGCTGGTAGAACACGCGCAGCTCTTCCTGGGCCAGGGCACGACGCAGTTCACCGGCGGTCTCGACGCGATGCTGGGCGTGGGCGGTAAGTTCTTCGGTGTACAGCGCATAGCAGGCGCGGCCATTGCTCTTGGCCTTGAACAGCGCCGAGTCGGCATTGCGCAACAGTTGCTCGGCGCTCAGCGCGTCGCTGGGGAACAGGCTGATACCGATGCTCGCACCGATGAACAACTGCTGCCCTTCGAACGCGAACGGCTGGCGAAGGCGTTCGAGGATGCCCTGTGCAGTGGTCGCCGCCTGGGCGACTTGCTGGCACCCCTCAAGCAGTACCGCGAATTCGTCGCCGCCCAGGCGCGCCAGGGTCACGCCGCTACCCAGTTGCTCCTGCAAACGCTCGCCCACCAGCTTGAGCAACTGGTCGCCAATGGTGTGCCCCAGGCTGTCGTTGATGCTCTGGAAGTGGTCGAGGTCGAGCAGCAGCAAGGCGCAGCCACGCTTGTTCGCCTGCGCCGCCGCCAACGCCTGCTCGGCACGGTCGCTGAACAGCAGGCGGTTGGGCAGGCCGGTCAAGGGGTCGTGATGGGCGAGGTAGGCCAGCTCTTGCTCGGAATGCTTGATCGCACTGATGTCGCTGAACACCGCAACGTAGTGGCTCAGCTCACCGCTGTCGTCGCGAATCGCGCAGATCGTCTGCCATTGCGGATAGATCTCGCCACTCTTGCGGCGATTCCAGATTTCTCCGCTCCACTCGCCTTTTTCGGCCAGGGTCGCGTAGATCTGCTGGTAGAAAGGCGCCCCATGGCGTCCCGACTTGAACTTGCTCGGGCGCTGGCCCAGCACTTCGTCCTGGTGATAACCGGTGATGCGCATGAAGGCGCGGTTCACATGCACGATCAGGCCGTTGCGATCGGTCACCAGCACGCCTTCCAAGGTGCTGTCGAAGACCGCTGCCGCCATGCGCAGGCGTTCGCGATCCTCGCTGCGCAGACGCGCACCCACGCCGATGAAGTTGAGCAGCCGGGCCCGTGACACGAAGATCAGCAAGGCGCTGAGCAGCACCCAGACCACCACGTTGATCTGCCGCCCGACGGTCAGCGCCAGGTCGTTGTCGGTCATGCCACGCAGCACCCACTCCGACAGCACCAGCCAGAGGAACGACAACACAACGTAGAGCGCAGCCATGCGCAAGGCGTCGCGAACAGAAACAGACATGTCGGGTGCATCAGTCCATGGAAAATAATGGCGCAGTATAAAGGTTGAAACATGCCGTGACTTTAAATCCCGGCTCATAAATAAGTCGCGGTTCCCGCCGCCCTGGCCCGTCCAGCCTGCCTTGGCGACACCCTCGTCGACGGCAAGGTGACCGGCGGTGACGATCCCGGCGAAAGCACGACTGGTTTTATTTCCCCGTCAAGGGATAATGCGCCCGTTGTTTCCCCTGATTTCCCGAGGGTCTTTCCAACTATGTGGTACAACGGTCTGCTCGACCTGTCGGCCTGGCAACTGGTCGCGGTCACCCTGCTGATGACCCATGTGACCATCGTCAGCGTCACGATTTACCTGCATCGCTACTCGGCGCACCGCTCCCTGGAGCTCAATGCCGGGCTCAAGCATTTCTTCCGCTTCTGGCTGTGGCTGACCACGGCGCAGAACACGCGTGAATGGACAGCGGTCCATCGCAAGCACCACGCCAAGTGCGAAACCCCCGACGACCCGCACAGCCCGGTGTACAAGGGCCTGGGCACGGTCCTGCGCAAAGGCGCGGAGCTGTACCGGGAAGAGGCGCGCAACGAGGAAACCCTGCGCATCTACGGCAAGAACTGCCCGGATGACTGGATCGAACGCAACCTCTACTCGCGCTACAAAATGGGCGGCATCGCCCTGATGGCCGTGCTCGACCTGCTGCTGTTCGGCACCATCGGCATCACCATCTGGGCCATCCAGATGATGTGGATTCCGTTCTGGGCCGCCGGCGTGGTCAATGGCCTGGGCCATGCGGTCGGCTATCGCAACTTCGAATGCCGCGACGCCGCCACCAACCTGGTGCCCTGGGGCATCATCATCGGCGGCGAAGAGCTGCACAACAACCACCACACCTACCCCAATTCGGCCAAGCTGTCGGTGCGCCGCTGGGAGTTCGACATGGGCTGGATGTGGATTCGCCTGCTGTGCCTGCTGCGCCTGGCCAAGGTGCAGCGCGTGGCGCCGATCGCCCACCGAGTCGAAGGCAAGGCCTCGTTGGACATGGACACCGCCATGGCGATCCTCAACAACCGCTTCCAGATCATGGCCCAGTACCGCAAGCTGGTGATTGGCCCGCTGGTCAAGCAGGAGCTGGAAAAGGTCGATACCTCGGTGCGCCACCACTTCCGCCGCGCCAAGCGCCTGCTGTCACGCGAGACCAGCCTGCTGCAGGATCGCCACCACGTACGCATCGAATCGATGCTGACGCACAGCCAGACGCTCAAGACCATCTACGAGAAGCGTCTGGCGCTGCAACAGATCTGGGCACGCACCAGCGCCAACGGCCACGACATGCTGGCGGCCATGAAAGACTGGGTACACGAGGCCGAAGCCAGCGGTATCCAGTCGCTGCGCGACTTCGCCGCACAGCTCAAGACCTACTCCCTACGCCCTACCGGCGCTTGACTGCCGTTGATCGGCATGCCCCGCCCGAGGGCATGCCGACCGGAACTTCACCCCCCCTGCTCGACTCAAAATCGGCATATCGCCCGCGTGGCGGGCCGAGTCGTGGCCGCACGCACATTCGTCGAGATCCGATCCGTGCACATGGCCAAAGAACGTCACCCCTCGATCCAGGCCGGTCCGCCCCGCCCCGAAGCTGCCCAGACCCTGCTCGCCCTGCTGCATGCCCAGGGTGAAGTGGCGCGCCTGAGCGAGCGCGAGCAGCTCTACAGCTCGCTGCTCGACAGCGTCAACGCCGTGCTCTGGGCCTTCGACTGGGAAACCCGCCAGGTGCTGTACGTCAGCCCCGCCTACGAGCGTATTTTTGGCCGCCCGGCCAGCCTGGTGATGGCCGACTACAACGAGTGGCGCGACGCAATCCACCCCGACGACCTCGACTACGCCGAGCGCAGCTTGGCCCAAGTACTCCTCCAGGGCACGGTCGAGGACCGCGAATACCGCATCATCAACGGCGCAGGCGAAGTGCGCTGGCTCAGCGACAAGTGCTACATCAACCAGCAGCGCGAAGGCGAGCGGGTGATCATCGTCGGCATTGCCGAGGACATCACCGAGAAGAAACAGCTCGAAGGCGAATTGCAGCGCCTTGCCACCACCGACGTCCTGACCCAGAGCAGCAATCGTCGGCACTTCTTCGAATGCGCCCAGCAAGCCTTCGACCGCGCCCGCGAAGACGGCACGCCAATGGCATTCCTGCTCCTGGACATCGACGACTTCAAGCACATCAATGACAGCTACGGGCATCCGGAAGGCGACCAGGTGCTACAGCGCATCGCCGACAGCGGCAAGGCAGTGCTGCGTCGGGGCGATCTGTTCGGCCGTATTGGCGGCGAGGAATTCGCGGCGGTATTCCCAGGCTGCACGGCACAGGTCGCCGAGCAGATCGCCGAGCGCTTGCAGCGAGAAATCCAGCGCCTGAGCTTCACCTACGGCCAGCAGACCTACGGCGTGACCGTGAGCCAGGGGCTGACCGAGCTGAGCGATCAGGACACCGACCTGGACAACCTGTTCGGTCGCGCCGACGCGGCGATGTACCAGGCCAAGCGCCAGGGCAAGAACCAGATCGTGCGCGGATGAGCGGTAGCGCTCACGGTTTTTCCGTGGCGCTGTCTTCGTCGGTGTTCGGGGCCTGAGGCATCTCTTCCACAACCTCAGCTTCAACGGTCGCCGCTTCGACCTCAGGCGTTGTGATCACCGCCGGCGGCGCGGGTGGCTCGCGCAGGCGGTTGAGCTCAGGCAGGCCGAGCTTGAGCAGGCGTGCGGTCTTGCTGCTGGCGATCTTCTCGTTGCCCTGGGTCGGCAGCGCCCGCGACAACTGGCCGGCCAGGTTCATCGCCAGAATCTCTCGCGAATACACGCCACCACCCAGCTGATAGATCGCAGCGATCAGCTCGCGCAGGTTCAGCGGCAGGCGCCAGCGGGTGCGCAGGGCCGAACCGAATGGCGCGCCAAACTCATTGAGCGACAACTGCACCTGGTCTTCGTCCAGCTCGCCACCGGCCAGACGCCACTCCTGCAGGGTACGCAACACGGCCAGGTCACCCAGGCAATGCAGCAGGCCCGCGCAGTAGCAGCGCTCCTGGTCCAGCTCGAGCATGCGTGCCAAGGTACGCGCGAATTCGGCGGTATGCAGCGAGATGTTCCAGAAGCGCGCGGCATGCTGCGCCAGCAGCGGGTCGCTCAAGCGTGCGCTGCGCTTCAGCGTGAGGCCCAGGATCAGGTTCATGCTCTGGGTGCTGCCCAGCTTGTTCAGCGCCTGCAGCAGGGTCTGCACCGGCGCATCGCTATGCATGGCGGCACTGTTGGCCGCGGCGATGAGCACCCCGGTGATCTGCGGGTCATTGCGCACTTCCTCTTCCAGCACACGCAGGTTCAGGCCCTGCGGGTTGAGGGCGCGCTTGATCGCCACCTGTACATCGGCAAACAGCGGGCCGCCATCGGCAGTAGCGCGGCGCTGCTCGAGGTAGGCCGGCAGGCTGGCACCCGGCTGAAGGGGCGGCACCGGGCAGGCGATCTGCTCGCCGACTTCGAGCAACAGGTTTTCCAGGCGTTTGCGCAGGTTGTCCAGGTTCAGCGGTTTGCTCAGGTAGGCGGTGGGATGCAGCGGCAGCGCTTCTTTCACACTGGCGCTGTCGGTGCGTTCGCTCATGAGGATGAACGGCAGCCCAGGCTTGTCGCTCTTGGCGCGCACCTTGCGCAACAGGTCGAGGCCATCGACACCGGACAGCTCTCGGGCGGCGATGATCAGGTCGGGCTTGCTCGACAGCGCCGTCAGGGCCTGGGAGCCATCGGCGCAGACTTCCAGACGGGCATCGCAGCGCACGCTGAGCAGCATCTCGCGAAGCATGTCGCGCACCCAGGGATCGCTCTCGGCGATCAGCACGCGGGGTGGGAGGGGGTCTGCAGCGCTCATGGGCAACTCCTGAATAATCCTGACACGCAGTCCATCGCCGCTTCCAAATACGTCCATCGGTTAACCATAGCGCCACCTGCCGCGAATTGGCATAAAAAAACCCGCGATGGCATGCAGTTCACAGTTTGTTCATCTTCGTCGCAGCATCCGTGCATGCATTAACTACCACCTCGCCCAGCGCCCGCCCGGCTCTAGTGATGCCCCCATCACAAAGCCGTACAACACGCACGGCCAGCGAGGAGCTCATGACGCTCAACCTTTCATCCATCACCCAACAAGCCCTTTCGACCCTGCGCACCCGTATCGACCAACGCCTTGAAGAGCACCCCTCGCTTGAGCGCATGGGGCTGGTCAATCTGGACCAGGCTCTGACAGACGCAGAAGCTGCGAGCATCGAGCTGACGATCAGGAGCACCCTGCACGCCTACTGGGAGTCGCTCGAAAAGCCCGCCATGACGAGGCGCCAGTGTCACATCGAAGATATCGAGGCCACGCTGCGCCAATTGCTCGATGTCCAGATCGCCGCCGGCAGGATCCACCCGATCTATGCCACCTGCCTGCCCGCTTCGCTCGATCAGAATGACCTGACCATCAGCACCCTGAGCCTCAAGCTCGAGGCAAGCCGCACAGCCACACTGCATGGCTGCCTGATGTTCAACCTGGACAGCGGCCCGACCCTCGTGTGGCTGGCAGGCCGGCAATGGGCCGCCTTCGCCACGCGCGACCTGGCACTCGCAGCGCTGACCGCGCTGATGAACCAGCCGGTGGCCAGGGCCAGCATCACCGATACCCTGCCCCGCACGCAGCGCCTCGCAATGACCCGGGCATCGGCAGTGCAAACCTACGAACAGCGCCACTGGGTGATCAGGCCCGCACCGCGCAAGGCCTTTGCCGAGCTGCATCGACAACTGCGCAGCCTGCAACTGCACGATATCAAGCACGCCCTGCAGGCGGGGCTGGTGCCTGGTGAATCCCGTTCCGGGCGCGTCGAGGATGCCCTGCGCCTGCCGCTTGCCCTCGGGCCAGGCAGCGCGCTCGACGCCACCCTCGACGAAGCGCTCAAGACGCCGCCCAAAGCACCCGATTGGCTGCGATACGCGCCTGAGGACCAGGCCAATCAATACCTGAAGGCACTCCAGGAATACGATCACGCGCGTGCCGCCATGCTCAGTGCGCTGGGCGGCTGCGACAGTATCGAAAGCTTCGCCGCGACCCATCTGCGCAGCAGTATCGCCAACGACCTGGGCCTGGATCTGGACCCCGAGCAGATCATGCTGGTGACCAAGCGTACGCTGCCCGAAACCGCCGCCCCCTACGAGATCCGGCGCAGCCTTGTACACCTGGCGTTGCAGGGCCTGCACGACGGCGACGACCAACCGGCGTCGGAATTCATCACCGCCACGCGCTTCGAGCAACAAGACCGGCCACTGCCTGAGGCGTACGCCACACTCACGCCCGCTTATGTCTGCAAGCTGATCGAAACACTGGCGCTGCACGGCAAGTTCGCCCCCGCTCAGAGAGCCGCACACAAGCAAGAAAGCAGCAGGTCGCTGATGAACGCCGCGCTCTTGCAGCAGATCGCGGCCCAAGCCTGGTGCGCACGCCTGCAAGGCCAGATCAAGCCCGAGGACCAGCAGACGCTGGCAACCTTCGCGGCCGGAAGCGGCACGGGCTACGACAGGTTGTCCAGTGCCAACCTGCTCCTGGCCGACCAGTACCTGCTCAGCGACGCGTTGCTAGTGCGCCAGGAAGACGCCGAGGGCGCCCTGCAACGCCTGCTGCTCTGCTGCCCGCATCATCCGCACAAGCCGGTACTGGGTTTCGACAGCGAACGGCAGTTGCTCGTCGAGGTGGTGGGCTGGTTCGCAGAAGCGGACACCCAGGCCTACCTGCTGCAGAACGTTGTAGCCCAGCAGCGCACCTCGTTCGCCGCCCTGATCACTCAGATCGCCAACAAGCCATTCCCGCAAACACAGCAACAGCCAGCCAGCACCGAGACGCAGGTCTGGGACACCTGGTACCTGGATATCTACGGGCAGTCTCAGCAGATCCCTACTCCGGAAAAGCTCTACGAGCAGTTCTTGACACTGGTGCGCTTCACTGGCCAGGAGGGGGTCAAAGCCCTGACCCAGAACCGCATCGAGGTTGCCGAGGCCAACACAGCCGCGCGCGCGCCCGCCTGGTTGCTGGCGGCCAGTGCCTCCCAGCGTGGCCAGCTGACACGCCTGGAAGACCAGATCCAGGCTGCAGAGCAGCAGTATGCCAAGGCCAAGCATGCGCAACTGCCGGATTTCGAGGCGTATGTCCACGCCCAGGCCCAGGACAAACTCAAGCAGTTGCTCGGCAACAACGACGACAGCATCGATCCGGACAGCGTGATCATCAAGTCACCCAGGGAGACCCTTACCTACACCCAATTGCTGCGCAACGGCTATGACGACAGCCTGGGCCTGTTCACGGCCACAGCCGATACCACGGCAACCTTCGAAGGCCCCGCCGGGGTCGATCTGACAGCGCTGACGCCGCAGTCGGTCACCGGCTCCGTACGCGGTCAGTGGGTATCGGACCGCTACGTCAGCCTGATCGAGGAAACCCTGCTCTCCCCCATACACACCGGCTACGCCTGGCGTCGTCGGCAGAGCGTGTTGATCGTACAACTGCAGATGCAACTGGCGGCGCTGCGCAGCCTCCTGCAAGGGCATCTGGATGCCGACCAGTACGCTTGGGTGCTGGCGAGCATCCAGAGCATGCACCAGACTGCCGACACCCAGCGCAAGCGTCATGCGTTCTACCGATTGGTAGTGCGTATCGACAACGAGTTCCTGGCCGACGAGCCGGCAATCGGCAAGTTGTTCAACGCGCTCTACCGGATCATGGACAAGACCCCGCCCTACCGCGAAGAAATCATCCACGGTTGCTACCTGCTCAAGTCGCCGGAAGGGCAACCCTCGCAGACGTTGCTCTACACTCCCGCGGCTGCAGACGGCATCGACTTTCGGCCCTTCAGCAGCTTCGTCCAGTCGCTCGCCACCCCAGGCATGATCGACTACTACAAGGACCGCAGTCGCAGGCAAGCCGGGCAACTGCTGGCCTTCTTGTTCAAGGACCTGCGCGAGGGCGGGGCGAGCCCGGTGCCAAGCGTGCCCGAAGCCCCCACGGACGACCTGCGCATCCTGTGCTACGACGATGGGCTGCGCCAGCGCATCGTCGATGTACGCGATGTCACCAAGGGTCGCGCCGATATGATCGCGAGCATCGTCTGGAACACGCTGGAAACGGTGGCCCAGATCGTGACGCTGCCCTTCCCGCCCGCTGCCTTCACAGTGGGCGCCGCACTTGCCCTGCGCGACTATGTCGGCGCACTGAGCGCATTCATCAATCGCGATGCCGGCACCGCGAGCCTGTACCTGTTGTCTTCGCTGCTCAACGGCGCAGGCGCCTATGGTGACCTGGCGCACGGCATGAAAGGTTTTGGCAGCCTGCTGCGCAATGCCGAGCGGCTGCCCAGCCAACCACGGCGCTGGGCAGACACGAAAACAGCAGTGCTGGGCCTCACCGAGCGTGAGCTCAAGCCCGTCGAGCTGAAGGGCCAGTCGGTACTGCTCGGCCCCCCTTCTACCCAGGGTTTGGCGCGGATCGCCAGGCGTAACGCGGGCGGTGAACTGATCGACACCGGACGTTACGCCAGGCAGGACAAACTGGGCGACTGGACCCCGGTGGAGCACGCGGAAAACGCTGTAGTTCAGCCAGCCCCCGACAAGCACGCCGTCGCCATCTCGCTGGAAGGTGGCACACCGGCCAGTGGCACACACGCGCAAGGCATCACCCTGGTCAATGGCCGCCCCTACGTGCAGATCGACGACCAGGTGTTCCAGGTGCAATTCGATGCGCATACCGCGCAATGGTCGATCATCGACCCGGACAATCCCTTCGCCTTCTTCGGACGCCAGCCATTGGCGCGCCAGGCGGACGGTACCTGGAAGCGCGTCGACAGTGGTGGGTTGCGGGGAGGGAACCCTGGCGATAACAACCTGGTACCCCCGCCTGAAACCGTAACCCCACCTGTGGCGGGTGGCGACAACGTCGTGAGCCTGCCCAGCGATCGCTCGAGCTTCTGGGATACCCACATGAAAGAGGACGCGGCACAAAGCGAACTGCTCTCGAACCAGGCCCAGGCCCGCCATCGCGCGCTGCTGGACGATACCGACATCGCCCGCCTGGAAGATGGCGAAGATGCGCACATGGATGAACTTGACTTCGAGTGCCTGCGAACCGATGAAGGCATCACCTACACCTACAGGGAAAACGAAGACTACGTAAACCGCCTCATCGGCAACTACACGGATGAAAGCTCGCAAATCAACAGCTACCTGCGCCGCGGGGTGCATGAGTTCCCGTTCTGCGACTCGGACACTTTCGTCGACAAGCTGGTGGACTCGCTGGAAACCCTGCCCAAGAGCAACACGGTCGCTCTCTACCGCGGAGGCAACGGATCGAGAAGCACCTCGGGCGAGCACTTTCGCAGCGGAAAACTCAAGAAAGGCGACGTACTGGTCAACTCGGACCTGACGTCCTTTACCGAAAATCCCTACGTGATACGCGCTTTCGCCAGCGATGAGCTGTCCTCGCCGGACATCGTGAAGGGCACGTTCGACGACACATCGGTGGTTTTCGAGATACCCGCGGGCCAATACCAGAGCGGGGTGCCCATAGCCCCACTGTCATGGACAGCAACAGAGGCGGAAACCCTGTTCCCGCCAGGGTGCCGTTTCGAGATCGAAGACATCGGCGAGGTCGTGGGTGACGACTTCCGCTTCGTCAATGTGAAGCTCAAGGAGATCCCGAGCACAGCGCCCGTGGTGCACCCGGTATACGATCTGCGCACTGGCAACCCGTTCAAGCGCGACGAGTACGCCGCCATGCTCAAGAACGACGCCCTGGTCGAACGCTTCTTCCCTGCTGCCGACTGGACACCTCCCAGCCCTTCGAGCACCTGATCCTCAGGTTGAAAAAAAACGCCCAGGCAATGCCTGGGCGTTTTTTATCGGCTACGCGGATCGGCGATCAAGCCAGTTCAGCAAAGCACTCTTCGATGATGGCCAGGCCTTTGTCCAGCAGGGCGTCTTCGGCGGTCAGCGGAACCAGGATCCGCAGGACGTTGCCGTAGGTGCCGCAGGACAGCAGGATCAGACCCTTGTCACGGGCCTTGGCGACCACTTGGGCCACGGCGGCAGCGTTCGGGGTGTGGGTGCCCTTCTCGAACACTTCCACGGCGATCATCGAACCCAGACCACGGACGTCACCGATGATCGAGTGCTTCTTCTGGATTTCACGCAGGCCGGCGGTCAGGCGCTCGCCAACGGCCTTGCTGCGGTCCAGCAGTTTCTCTTCCTCGAACACCTGGATGACGGCCAGGGCCGCGGCGCAGGCGATCGGCGAACCGGCGTAGGTGCCGCCCAGGCCACCTGGGGCGATGGCGTCCATGTATTCGGCCTTGCCGCACACACCGGCCAGCGGGAAGCCGCCAGCGATGGACTTGGCGAAGGTGGTCAGGTCAGGCGCGACGCCCATCTGCTCCATGGCGAAGAAGGTGCCGGTACGGCCAGCGCCGGTCTGCACTTCGTCGGCGATCAGCAGGATGCCGTGCTGGTCGCACAGGGCGCGCAGGCGCTGCATCAGCTCTTTCGGCGCTGGCAGGAAACCGCCTTCGCCTTGTACTGGCTCGAGGATGATCGCAGCGATGTCGCGTGGCTCGGCGTCGTTCTTGAAGATGCGCTCGACCGACGCGATGGCGTCATCGACGCTCACGCCGTGCAGCTCGCTCGGGAACAGGGCACGGAACACGCCGCCTGGCATCAGGCCCATGCCTGCGGAGTACGGCACGACCTTGCCGGTCAGGCCCAGGGTCATCATGGTGCGGCCGTGGTAGCCACCGGTGAAGGCGATCACACCGGCACGGCCAGTGGCGGCACGGGCGATCTTCACGGCGTTTTCAACGGCTTCGGAGCCGGTGGAAACCAGCAGGGTCTTCTTGTCGAAGTTACCCGGAACCAGCTTGTTGATCTTCTCGCACAGCTCGACATAAGGCTCGTAGGCCAGCACCTGGAAGCAGGTGTGGCTGACCTTGGTCAGCTGCTCTTGAACGGCAGCGACCACTTTCGGGTGCAGGTGGCCGGTGTTCAGTACTGCGATGCCGCCGGCGAAGTCGATCAGTTCGCGGCCTTCAACGTCGATCACCGTGGAGTTCTTCGCCGACTCGACGAAGATCGGGTGGATCTGGCCAACGCCACGTGGGACGGCGGCGACACGGCGTTGCATCAAGGATTCGTTGGTCTTGCTCATAATGCCCTCATTCGCGCCGACTCTGACGGCGCTGTTATTCGGGGGTGGCTGGGTGTGCCTGCGAACAGTATTCGTTGATCGACTGTCACCGGCGCCCTGGCCACCAGGTACTGCATGTCAAAAAAACCAGCGAGACGTCGCTCTCGCGCCCCGCTGGCAGAGGTAAAGCCCTTAGCGCATCAAACGCTGATGCACAGGTATTTGATTTCGAGGTAGTCCTCGATGCCGTACTTGGAACCTTCGCGGCCCAGGCCCGAGGCTTTGATACCGCCGAACGGCGCGACTTCGTTGGAGATCAGGCCGGTGTTGATACCGACCATGCCGTATTCCAGGGCCTCGGCGACGCGGAACACGCGGCTCATGTCGCGGGCATAGAAGTAAGAGGCCAGGCCGAACTCGGTGTCGTTGGACATGGCGATGACTTCGGCCTCGTCCTTGAAGCGGAACAGCGGCGCGAGCGGGCCGAAGGTCTCTTCCTTGGCGACGGCGGCAGTCTTCGGTACGTCGACCAGGATGGTCGGCTCGAAGAAGTTGCCTTCGATCAGCTTGCCACCGGACAGCACCTTGGCGCCCTTGGAGACGGCGTCCTCGATGTGTTCCTGGACCTTGGCGACCGCTTTGTTGTCGATCAGCGGGCCAGTGGTGGTGCCTTCTTCCAGGCCGTTACCGATCTTCAGCTTGCCAACGGCAGCCTTGAGCTTCTCGGCGAACGCGTCGTAGACGCCGTCCTGCACGTAGATACGGTTGGCGCAGACGCAGGTCTGGCCGTTGTTGCGGTACTTGGAGATGATCGCGCCCTCGACCGCCTTGTCCAGGTCGGCGTCGTCGAACACGATGAACGGAGCATTGCCGCCCAGCTCCAGGGAAACCTTCTTGATGTCCTTGGCGCATTCTTCCATCAGCTGGCGACCGATTTCGGTCGAGCCGGTGAAGGACAGTTTGCGTACCAGGGAGTTGCCAGTCAGCTCGCCGCCGACTTCGCCAGCGCTGCCGGTAACAACGCTCAGCACGCCAGCCGGGATACCGGCGCGGGTGGCCAGCTCGACCAGGGCCAGGGCGGAGTAAGGGGTCTGCGAAGCAGGCTTGAGCACCATGGTGCAGCCAGCGGCCAGGGCCGGGCCGGCTTTACGGGTGATCATCGCCGCCGGGAAGTTCCACGGGGTGATGGCCGCGGTGACACCGATCGGCTGCTTGATGACGATCAGGCGCTTGTCTGGCTGGTGACCTGGGATGGTGTCGCCGTAGACGCGCTTGGCTTCCTCGGCGAACCACTCGATGAAGGAGGCGGCATAGGCGATTTCGCCCTTGGCTTCGGCCAGGGGCTTGCCCTGCTCGGTGGTCATCAGGCGAGCCAGGTCGTCCTGGTTCTCGATCATCAGCTCGAACCAGCGGCGCAGCTTGTTCGAACGCTCCTTGGCGGTCAGGGCACGCCAGGCCGGCAGGGCCTTGTCGGCGGCTTCGATGGCGCGGCGGGTTTCCGCAGCCCCCATCTTCGGCACGGTACCGATGACTTCGCCGGTGGCCGGGTTGGTCACCTTGATGGTCTGACCGCTGTCCGCATCCAGCCATTCACCGTTGATGAAGGCTTGCTGGCGGAACAACTGAGCGTCTTTGAGCTGCATGTCGGCTTCCCTTGACCGCGCCGCGCTGGCACGGAACGTCTTGTTGATTGTTGAAAGGCGCCCCTGGTGGGGCTGCCGTCAGGAATTCTGGCACCCAAACGAGCCAAGTGTTCAATATTGGGTATCGAGCGTTTGAAATCTCAAA
The DNA here is from genome assembly GCF_001636055.1 of Pseudomonas putida. NCBI lineage: Bacteria > Pseudomonadati > Pseudomonadota > Gammaproteobacteria > Pseudomonadales > Pseudomonadaceae > Pseudomonas > Pseudomonas putida. The sequence goes on along the minus strand of NZ_CP011789.1, from coordinate 755,389 downwards.
CGAATGCTAAGCGGGTGCTGGGGTGTTGGACAATAGGCTGTTCGAAAAAAAGAACGAATGGTCTTTAGACAGCGCTGGCCCTATCGCGGAACAAGCCCGCTCCCACAGGTTGTGGGAGCGGGCTTGTTCCGCGATAGGGCCAGCAAAGATTAGACGATCGAGCTGACGAAAATGTGATGCCGCTTTATCAGAAGGCCTTGTCCAACTCGATCACCAAAGCCCGATACCCCACACTCCCCGGCTGACGGCTGTGCACCTTCAACTCCACCAACACCTCCTGGGTCCCCCGGCGCACCTCATTGAGCACCGTAGTGGTGAGCTTCTCCGGCGTCAGGTAGCCCACCGAGGCGGAATAGATGAACTGGGTATCGGTCTCCGGACGGTAGGCCACCACCGAAGTGATGGGGCTATACCACTCGTCGCCTCGCTCCTTGCCGTACTCCCACACCTGCTCGACCGTGCCCTCGGCCTCATCGATCCGGTATTCCACCGCGCGACTGTAGTTGCCGCTGAGCTTGGTCGGGGCGAAATCGCGGCCCCAGCCGTTGTCGAACACGGTCAGCGTACCCTTGCCGGTGAGCCAGGCGGTGTGCTGCGTCCACGACCAGTCGAAGCCATCGCCGCCCACTGGCGTCAGCACCTTGGCCTTCAGCCGCACGGGCCAGCCCTGGGGCGAGGCGAGGATCCACTTCACCTGCTTGTCACGCCCGATCTTCACCACCCCTTGATGACGCGCTGAAACGATGATGCTGTCGTCATCGGCGTCGTAGTCGATGGCATTGACGTGCGCCCAGTTGCGCCCGGTGCCGACGCCGGGAGTGTCGCCGAACGGCAGGTCGCCTTCGGCCAGCTCGTTGGCCAGGCGCTCGTCCTGCTTGTGCACGCCCGCCGGCAACTGGATCGCCGCCTTGCCGAGGGTTTCCAGCAGGTCGCCGCGGTAGGGGTCGAGGATCTGGTTGAGGTCCCAGAAGTCCAGGACATCCCCCGCCTCGTCAACCTCGATGATGTGGTCGCGGATCGAGCGCACGCGCTTGCCGTCCGGACGCCGGTAGTCGCTGGTGCCCACCCGCAGCAGGTAGGTGCCCTGTGCCGTTTCGCGGATCTCGTGGGAGAAGTCGGCGAACTTGTCCGGCAGGTTGCGCTGCCAGACACGCCGCCCCAGCAGGTCGAACTTGGAGTAGGTCTGGCCCTGGCCCCAGATCAGCTTGCCGTCGCGGGTCTGCTGGAAGCCCATGGTCCCGCCCAGGCCATCGCGGCGGTTGGAGTCGTGGATCTGCTCGATATCCAGGTACCAGCGCACATCGCCATTGCTGTCGGCGATCCAGTTGTTGCCGACCTGATCCCACTCGGCAGCACCGCCCAGGCCGTTCCACTTGAAGGCACGGCCACCGGGGATCTCGCCCAGCAGGTGGTTGAACAGGTAGAGACGTTTCTCGAAGCCCGGCGCCACCTTGATCGGTTCGACCAGCGGCAACGCCGCCGTCTGTTTCGCCACTACCGGCAGGCGCACGGCCGGGGCGTAGATTTCATAACGCTCACGCACGCGCTCACCGTCGAGCTTGTAGCTGACCTCGACCTGGTTGACGTGGTCCGGGTAGAGCCCGAACACCGGGATGCCGCCGTAAGTCCACAGCGAGCGGTCGGAAACGTCATAGGCGATGTCCACACCCCGCTCGCCACGGCCCAGCACACGCACATGGGCGTTACTGATGGTGCGCCCGCCGTCGCGGATGATCGCAGTCAGCGGCGCCAGGCGGTACGGGTTGACGACGATGTCCCCGAGCAGCGCCTGGTCGTCGGTGGGCACTTTGGCGGTGATGCAGGCGCCCTCGGGCAGTGCGGGGGTTTCGGTCTTGGCGTTCATGGCAAAGCTCCTTGTCCTCAGAAGTCGTAGCGGGCGGTGGCGCCCACGGTGCGCGGCGTGCCGAGCACGCCGGCATAGCCGCCGTTGGCGGAATTCCACAGGCTGGTGAAATAGGTCTTGTCGCCGGCGTTCTTCACCCACAGCGACAGGTCGAGCACGCCGTCGCCCTGGTCCAGGCGCACGCCGGTGGAGAGGTTGACGATGGCGTAGCTGGGGATCTGGCCGTAGTCCGAGTCGTCGATGGTGCCCACTGCGCGAGAGCGGAAGGCGTAGCTGGCGGTGACATAGGGCTCGATGCGCTCGGCCAGTTGCCACTTGTACTGGGCATTGAGGTTGGCGATGTACTTGGAGGCACCGACCACCTGGTGGCCGGACAGGTCGCAAGTCGCGGCGGCGTTGACCAGGCTGACCTCCGGCGGGCACGGGGCGTCCTTGTACTCGGTGTAGCGCACGTCGTTCCACGAGCCGTTGAAGTTCAAGGTCAGGCCGCGCAATGGCACGGCCGTGGCCTCGAATTCGAAACCACGCGAGCGCACGCTGCCGGCGTTGGCCAGGTACTGCACGCGATTGACCTGGTCGTAGACGTTGGCCTGGTAGCCATGTACCTGCGCCCAGAACAGGTTGGCATTGAGTTGCAGGCGGTTGTCGAGCAGCGTGCTCTTGACCCCGAGCTCGGCGTTGTTGACCCGCTCGGTGCCGACCTGCAGCGAGTCGGTGCCCAAGCGCGGGGCGGCGCCGACGGTCAGGTTCACACCACCCGACTTTTCGCCGTGCGAAAGGCTGGCGTAGCCAAGCACCTCGTCGTTGAAGCGGTAACTCAGGCTCAGCAGCCCCGACGGCGCGAAACTGTACTGGCTGAGGTCGCCCGAATCGTAGGCCCCGACCCGGCCCTGGCGTGCTGTCGCTGCTGCACCGGTGACCGCGGCACCGCCAAAGGGATCGTCGCGGGTCACCCAGGCATTCTTCTCTTCATAGGTGCCGCGCACGCCTGCGGTGAAGTCCAGGCGCTCGGTCAGGTGCCAGGTGCCTTGGGCGAACAACGCATAGCTGTCGGTATCGATGTGGCCGTTGCCGAGGGTGGTGACGTTGGCCAAGGCACCGGCCGGGGTGGCGTTCCAGATGTCGGCCTGGGGGCCGTAATAGGTGAACGACTTGTTGTCCAGGTCCTGCTTGAAGTAGTAGGCCCCCAGCACGTAGTCGAAGAAGCCGCCGGTGGGCGAGGCCAGGCGCAGTTCCTGCGAGTACTGCTTGTCGCGCACCGACACGCCCGCGTTATAGGCGGCGGGCACGTTGAGGCCGTCGTCGTTGCGTGGCGTGAAATCCCACCAGCGGTAGGCGGTGATCGAGGTCAGGGTGAAGTCGTTGGGCAGCGTCCAGTTGGCCTCGACCGAAGTGCCGCCCTGGAACACCTTGACCATCTGGTCGGCATCGAAGTTGACCTTGCGCTTCTTGCCCGACACCAAGGTAGCGCCAGCCTGGCTGGCCAGGCTTTCGTAGCGGTTGACGCCGTTGATGGTCGGGCCGGTGCTGTAGAGGCTGAGGATGCCGTTGTTGGAGTCCTCTTCGTTGTACTCGCCGATCCAGCGCAGGTTGAAGGTATCGCTGGGCTTGAACAGCAACTGGGTGCGAAAACCCTGGCGCTTGCCACCGTTGAGATCGTCGCCGTTGTAGAGGTTCTTCACATAGCCGTCGTCCTCGGTGCGGTAAGCGCTGATGCGCCCGGCGAGGGTGTCGGTGATCGGGCCGGAGAAACTGCCTTGCGTTTGCCAGTAGCCGTCCTCGCCCAGCGACGATTGCACGCTGCCCTCGCGCTGGAAGGTCGGCTTGCGTGTGGTGATGTTGAGTACCCCGGCCGTGGTGTTCTTGCCGAACAGCGTGCCCTGCGGGCCACGCAGCACTTCGAGCTGCTCCACGTCGAGCAGGTCGAACACGGCCATGCCGGGGCGCCCAAGATAGACGTTGTCCAGATACACCCCGACGCTGCCTTCGAGGCCATCGCTGGCCGGGTTGTTGCCCAGGCCGCGGATCGAGATGCTCGACTGGCGCGCATGGACGTAGGCGACATTGGTGCTGGGCACCAGCTGCTGCAGGTCCTGCACTCGGTAGATACGCTGGGTTTCCAGGGTTTCGCTGCCCAGCACGCTGATGGGCGTGGGCACGCTCTGCGAGGTTTCCTCGCGGCGCCGGGCATTGACCGTGACGGTGCCAAGCTTGGCGTCCTGTTCGACGGTGGGCGCAGCGTCGGCAGGCGCCGGCTCGGCGAGGACATGACCGGCGGTCGCCAACAGCACACCAGCGGCCAGGGGTTGCAGGGTGAACAGCGACGCACGCGTCGGCCAACGGAAAACTCGCGACATGCAGATGCTCCTTGAGGCATGGGCCCTGGCGAGCATTTCCGTTGACGGAACCGAATCGCAGTCAGAGGGGCTTATATTCTTTTAAGAGATATAAATATTTGCATTTCATATTTTGTGGAATAAGTAACTGCATTTATAAGGTTCACAACCCTTGTCAGCAATTGCATTTCACCGAAAGTTTTCATGTAGAAAATGCATATCGATCTCCGTCAGCTTCGCCACTTCATCGCCCTGGTCGAGCACCGCAGCTTCGTCGCCGCCGCCGCGGCCGTGAACCTGTCGCAATCGGCCTTCAGCCGCAGCATCCAGACGCTGGAGCACAACGTCGGCTGTCGCCTGGTCGACCGCGCCAGCAAGGAGCTGGCACCGACCCGCCAGGGCCAGTTGGTACTGGAGCATTCGCGGCGCCTGGTGCATGGCGCGCACAACCTGGTCAACGAGATCAACCAGTTCAATGGCGCGACGACCGGCATGGTGCGCTTCGGTTCGGGGCCGGCGCCTGCCGGTGGGCTGGTGCCGCGCGCGGTGGCGCGCTTCGTGACCGAGTTTCCGGCGGCGCGCACCTGCTTCCAGGTGGATAACTGGCAGGCGTTGAACCGCAGGCTGATGGCCGAGGAGATCGAGTTCTTCGTCGCCGACACCCGTCAGTTCGAAGCCGACCCGGACTACCGGGTGCACAAACTCACGCCGCAACGCTGGTACTTCTGTTGCCGCGCCGGGCATCCGCTGACCGAGCGCAACGAGGTGCGCGCGCGTGACCTGTTCGACTACCCGATGGCCACCACCTTGCGCCCGCCGAACATCCGCAAGGTGCTCAGCGAGATGAGCGGCCGCCAGGACTTCCTGCCCAACGTGGAGTGCGAGCATGGCTATGCGCTGCTCAACGTAGTGATGCAATCGGACACCATCGGCATCGCCTGCCGGGGCAACTTGCGGCCTTATCAGGACGAAGAGCGGCTGGTGGCGCTGGAGCTGGTGGACCTGACGGCGGAACAGGAAGAGGCTTGCCATACCCGCTACGGCATCGTCAGCCGGGTGGGCTATGGGTTGTCCCCATTGGCGCAGGGGTTGGTGCGGCAGTTGATTGCTTGTGACGGGGAAGGTTAGGGATCGGTCGTGGACTTTTCGCGGGCAAGCGCGATCCCACAGGGAGCGGACTTGCCCGCGAAGAAGCCGAGACACCCGCTACAGGATCACCCCTTGCGCGTGGTCCGACTCAACTGCCCATCCACCCCCACCGGCACTTCACCGGCCAGGGTCACCCGCCGCACGATCCGCGGCTGGGTGCCGTAATCGTCCACCGCATAGTGCTGCGTCGCGCGGTTATCCCAGATCGCCACGTCCCCCGCCTGCCAGCGCCAGCGCACGGTGTTCTCCAGACGCGTCACATGCCCCTGCAGCAAGTTGAACAGGTGGTTCGAATCCGCCTGTGAATACCCCTTGATGCGCTTGACGAAGTGCCCCAGCTGCAGCACCCGTTCACCGCTGATCGGGTGCACGCGCACCAGCGGATGCTCGGTCTCGTACACGGTCGAGGTGAACACCTTGCGATAGCGCTCCAGCCGCTCGGGGTCCACATCCGGCTTGGCGCCGGCATAGTCGTACTCGTTGCTGTGCACGGCCCAGAGCTTGTCGGCCAGCTCGCGCAGCGGTTCAGGCAGCTCTTGATAGGCGCTCGCGGTGTTGGCCCAGACCGTATCGCCACCGGAGGCCGGCGCCACCACGCTGCGCAGGATCGACGCCTTGGGGTAGGCGTCGACGAAGGTCACGTCGGTGTGCCAGGAGTTGGCGCGCTGGCCCTCGGCGCCGTCGAGCTGCAACAGGTAGCGGGTGCCATCGACCACCGGCACGGTGGGGTGAGCGATTGGCTCGCCGAGCCGCTTGGCGAAGGCTTCCTGGCCCTGGTCGTCGAGGTGGGTCTGGTTACGGAAGAAGATCACCTTGTACCGCACCAGCGCCGCCTGGAGGGCGTCGACGGTGGCAGTGTCCAGGTCAGCGGACAGCTTCAGGTTGCGGATTTCGGCACCGATGCGGCCGGCGACCGGATGGATATCGAGTTCCAGGGCTTGTGGCGCGGCGGCCAATGCGGCGTTGCTCATGTCGTGCTCCTTACGATGGATTCAGCGGGCGGCCTGGACGGCCTGTTCCTGTTGCAGGGCGGTATCGATGAAACGGGGGTCGATCCAGTCGGATACCTGGAAACTGCGGCGAATCAGGCGCTCCTTGGCGGCCAGGTCGACGCCCTGCTGCAGCAGGCCGACGAATTCGCCATCCAGGCGCGGATCGAAATAGTGGGCGAGATTTTCCTGGGCCAGGTCGTCACTGAGCACGCTGCGCGGCCAGTTGGCGGTGCTCGACACCAGATCCAGGTACGCCTCACGGTTGCGCTCGTCACGCAGCCAGTTCACCGCCTGCTGCTGGGTGCTGACCAGGCGCTGGACCAGGTCCGGGTGCTGGCGGATGAACTCGCCCGTGCCTACCAGTACCGACTGGGTGCTGCCAGCGCCTTTGAGGTCGCGCGAGTTGACCGGCAGCTCGACCAGCCCGCGGTCACGCAGCGACAGCAGGTTCGACAGGCCCCAGGTGGCGTCGATCTGCTTGGCGGCGAGCGCCGCGTTGGACGCGTTGAAGTCCAGGTTGATGACTTTCAGGTCGCGCTCCGAGAGCCCCTGGCTGGCCAGGGCACTGGCAAACGACAGCTGGTTGGCGGTGCCACGGAACACCGCCACGCGCTTGCCCTTCAGATCCGCCAGGCTGCGGATGCCGGAGCCCGGCACCACCCCCAGGTAGCTCTTCACCCCACGCACCCCGGCCGCCAGCACATGGGTGTCCAGGCCGCTGGACTTGCCGATGATCGCGGCCAGGTCGCCCAGGTAGGCGAAGTCTGCCTGGCCGTTGGCCAGAGCTTCGTTGACTGCAGGCCCGGCACCCTTGAAGAAGCGCCAGTCGATGCGGATGCCGTCCTGGGCGAAGGCTTTTTCCAGCAGTTGCTGATCACGTAGCACATCGACCACGCCCCCGGCGCTGGGTTTGCTGCCAGCGCTCAGGTCAGGCACGGCGATACGGATGACCTCGGGCCTGGTGCTGTCAGCGGCCTGAGCGGTCAGCGGCAGGACGCTGCACAGTGCGGCGAGCAATAGGTGGCGGAACGGGGTTTTCATGGCGTGGCTCCTTGGCAGGCTGCCGCCGGCGATGACCGGCGCGTTGGCCAAACGCTAGGCCGCCCCGCTTAGAACCGGCAAAGACCGAAAACTCATGCTCAAGTAACCGAAAGCTATAAATGAGCAAAGACGCGGCTCTGCGCCCGGCTTGCGCAGGACGCATCGCAAATATGAGCAAAACGCAATGTCCGGGGGCTTCCCGATGCACAGGATGCATGCTCTTATTTCTTTGATATTGGCATTGAATATTTTTTATTCCTTTAGCGCATAAGCTTGAAACGCTTCAAGAGAGGGATCGATGAGCGAGAGCACGACAGCGTTGAGCCAGGGCGGTTGGCGGGTATCCTTCGCGAGGCGCGGCTGGGCAGACAAGGCGATCCCTTGGGTGATCCCGGTCGCCGTGGCGCTTTTGTGGTGGGTGGCCAGCCAGCGGCACTGGATGAGCGAGCAGATCCTGCCGGCTCCGTCATTGGTCTGGCAGACGGCTCTGGAGTACGGCTCGGGCGAGCTCTGGGGCCACCTGTGGATAAGCCTGCAGCGCCTGCTCTGGGGTCTGCTCGCCGGGATCGTCAGCGGCCTGTTGCTCGGCACCTGGCTGGGCAGCTCTCGCCGCGCCCAAACCCTGGTGCTACCCACCTTCATCGCCCTCGCGCAGATCCCGACACTGGCCTGGATCCCGCTGTTCATGCTGTTCTTCGGCATCGGCGAATGGCTCAAGCTGGTCGTGCTGGTCAAGGCCGTGGTGGTACCGGTCACCCTGCACACACTGATCGGTATACGCGACGCCCAGCCCCGGCTGCGCGAGGCCGCCGCCGTACTGCGCCTGCCGCCACACCTGTTGTTCCTGCGCCTGTTGCTACCCGCCGCCCTGCCCGCGTTCCTGGCCGGCGTGCGCCTGGGCCTGGCAACCGGCTGGACCTCATTGCTGGCAGTGGAACTGCTGGCCTCCAGTGAAGGCATCGGTTACCTGATGGTCTGGGGCCGGCAGTTGTTCATGCTCGACCTGGTGTTTCTCTGCATCCTGCTGATCGGTGTGGTCGGGGCCGGCATGGAACACGGCTTCTCGCACCTGGAGCGCCGGCTGCTGTACTGGCCGCAATCGGCGACCGGCGAACAACGCCTGCGTGATACCTCACGCGCCTGGCAGGGCTGGCTACTGCCGCTGGCGTTGCTGGCGTTGTGGCAGGCCAGCAACAGTTTCGGTTGGGTCGACGGCAATATCCTCACCTCACCGCTCGAGGTGCTGCGCAGCCTGATTGGCGGCCTGTTCGATGGCTCGCTCCCCGACGCCATGGCGCGCAGCCTGCAGCGCACCCTGCTCGGCCTGCTGCTCGGCGGGGGCGCAGGCTTTGCCGTGGGCCTGGTGCTGGGATTGTCGCGCACCGGCGAGCGCCTGTTCGGGCCAAGCCTGTCGGCGCTGCGCCAGGTCGCGCTGTTCGCCTGGGTGCCGCTGCTGACCGCCTGGTTCGGCCTGGGTGAAGGGTCGAAACTGGTGTTCGTCGGGCTGGCAGCGTTCTTCCCGTTGCTGATCGCCACCCAGCGTGGCATTGCCAGCCTGTCGCCGCAGCTTGGGGAAGCGGCACGCACACTGCGCCTGGACCTGCCCCATCGCCTGCGCCTGCTGGTGTTGCCCGGCGCCGCCCCGGCTATTTTCGCCGGCCTGCGCCTGTCGTTGATCTACGCCTGGCTGGGCACCATCGGCGCGGAATACTTCATGCCTTCGGACGGCGGTATCGCCAGCCTGATGCTGGGCGCTCAACAGCTGTTTCGCATGGACCAGGTGATGGCCGCGATGGTGCTGATCGGCCTGGTCGGTGCCCTGCTCGGCAACCTCGGACAACGCCTCGAATCGCGCGCCACGCGCTGGAGAACCGCATGAACGCCTTCAACACCTCGGCCCTGCACGCCGCCAATCAACCCGACGCCACCCCGCCGCTGGTCAGCTTCGAAAACGTCGGTAAGACCTTCAGCGTCGACGGCCAACCGTTCGAGGCCATTCTCGGCTTCGACCTGTCGATCAACGAAGGTGAATTCATCGCCATCGTGGGCGCCTCGGGCTGTGGCAAGTCCACCCTGTTGCGCCTGCTGGTGGGGCTGGACACCGACTTCAACGGCAGCATCCGCATCGACGGCAAGCCGGTGACCGGCATCGGCGGCGAACGCGGCATCGTGTTCCAGGAGCATCGCCTGTTCCCTTGGCTGACGGTCGAGCAAAACATCGCCCTGGGCCTGGTCAACGACCCGCTCACCCAGGGCGAGCGAGCGCGCAAGGTGCATGAGTTCGTGCAACTGGTGGGGCTGACGGGGTTCGAGTCGGCCTATCCGCACCAGCTATCCGGAGGCATGGCACAGCGCGTGGCGATCGCCCGCGGGCTGGTGGCAAGCCCGCGCATCCTGCTGCTGGACGAGCCCTTCGGCGCACTGGATGCCTTGACCCGGCAGCAGTTGCAGGACGAATTGCTGGCGATTCGCGAACGGTCGGGGGTGACCATCTTGCTGGTCACCCATGATGCCGAAGAAGCCACGTATCTGGCCGACCGAGTGGTGGTGCTGGAGCCACGGCCAGGGCGGATCAAGGCGGTGGTCGAGATCGAGCTGCCGCATCCGCGCTTGCGCACGGGCGTGGCCTTGCACGGCCTGCGCGAAAAGGTGCTGCAGCAGATCACCGGGGCGGGTGACCATCTGAGACCCGCGCCGAGCCGGGTGGAGGGGTTGCGGCCGGAGCTGATTGCACTGTGAGTGCTTCGCGGGTAAGCCTGCTCTTGGAGGCTTGGGTTCGCGTGCAACTTGTGTGGGAGCGGGCTTGCCCGGGAAGGAGCCTGCCCGGTCACTGCAGCTCGCGCAAATACGCCCAGGGATAGATCCCTCGATCATGCCCATCGCTGAACATCAGTTGCAGGCCATATCCCTGCAGCTCGATGCGCTCTATCCGCACACCTTCCGCCACCAGGCTGATACCCCCGCGCAATCGCGCCGCACGGCACTGCGAGCAAGGGCAGGCACCGCGCAGGCGAGCATGGCTGATCACCTGGCGCACCTCGCCCCATTGCAGCGCCAGCTCGCCCTCGCTGCGCTGGTTCGACACGCCACTGGGCACATCCATCACGCCACACCCTGCAACTGCGCCAGGGCGATACGTATTGCCTTGCGCACTTCGGGGTCGCTGTCGTCTTCGCCCCCCCGCAGCACCGCCAAAGCCCGCGCATCGCCCAGCTCGCCCAGGGCCAGGGCTGCCTCCTTGCGCAGGTTGGCGATGCCATGGCCGAGCAGCACGGCCAAGCCGTCCAGCGCTGGGCGGTGGCGCAGGCGGCCAAGCGCCCGGGCGGCCCGCAGACGCACTTGCCAATAGCTGTCATTCAACGCGGCAATCAGTGCATTGCCCGCCTCCGCCTCGCCCACCTTGCCCAAGGTCGTGGCGGCTTCTTCGCGCACCTGCCAGGCGGGGTCGCCCAGCGCGGCAATCAACGCCGGCAATACACTGCCGTCACGGGCCAGGCCCAGTGCGCCGATGGCCGCGCGGCGCACGTCGGTATCCACCTCTTCACCAGCCAGCCGTGCCAAGGCCGGCAAGGCCGGCTCATGCTTGAGCCAGCCAAGAATCCCCACCGCCTCACGGCGCACCGCTGCCTCGCTGTCGCCCAGCGCCAGCAACGCAGGTGCGGCGGCTTCTTCCAGGCGCAACTCGCGCAGGGCGCGCAGGGCACTGGCACGCACGAAAGGCTCGGCGTGGTTGACCCACGGCAAGATCAACAGCCCTGCCTCCAAGCTCTTAAGCTCACTCAAGCTCTGGGCCGCCGCCAGGCGCACGGGTTCGGCGGCATCGGCCAACGCCGCACACAGGGCCTGCACCACTTCGGGTTCCTCCCAGGCCTCCAGCAGGCGCGCGGCCTCGGCGCGCACTTCGGCGTGGGTGTCGACCAGCAGCGCATCAGTCAGCCAAGGCAGGCTTTCGGGGTCTTCGAGATCGGCCAGCTCGATCAGCGCGATGCGCCGTACGCCAGCGTCGCCATCGCCCAAGCGTGGCAGCAGGTCGAGGATATCGGGGTTGTCGGTGATTCGATCAGTCATAGGGCGATCCGTAGCGCAGGAGGGTCGGTGTCGGGCAGGCCCAACGGTGTCAGGCGCGGCAGTTCGCGGCCTTCTTCATGGCGCAGCAGCGCCAGGCAGTGACGCTTGAGGTGGGTGAACGCCGGGCTGGTCAGCAGGCTCGCGCGACGCGGGCGGGCGAAGTCCAGCCGCAGGTCTTCGATGAAGCGCCCAGGGCGCGGGCTCATCACCAGGATGCGGTCGGCCAGGAACAGCGCTTCGTCGATATCGTGGGTAACGAACACCACGGTGGTGCGGATGCGCGTCCAGATATCCAGCAGCAACTCCTGCATGCGCGAGCGGGTCTGTGCGTCGAGGGCACCGAAGGGTTCGTCCATCAACAGCAGGCGCGGATGGTTGATCAGCACCCGGGCAATCTCGGCCCGTTGCTGCATGCCGCCAGACAACTGGCTGGGCCAACGCTCGGCGAAGTCGGCAAGCCCCACGAGTTGAAGCATTTCATGGGCGCGGCGCTGGCGTTCGGGCTTGGCCACCCCCTGCATCTTCAGACCGAAAGCGACGTTGTCGAGCACGCTGCGCCAGGGCAGCAGGGTGTGGTGCTGGAACACCATGCCGCGCTCGGGCGACGGGCCGTCGATGGGCTGGCCATCGACGTGCAACTGGCCGCCGGCCGGCATCAGGTGGCCGGCCAGGGCACCGAGCAGAGTAGACTTGCCACACCCGGAGGGGCCAAGGATGCACACGAATTCGCCCGGGGCGATGGCAAAATCCAGCGCCTGCACGGCCTCGAACGCCTCGCGGCCCTGCCCCAGACGTATCGACACGCCCTGCGCCTCGATACGCCCCGGCGTTGGCGCCTGTTGATAACGGCCCATCACGAACTCCTCCGCGCGCGGTACCAGGGCGTGGCCAGCGCACCGAGGCGCTTGACCAGGGCACTACTGCCCATGCCCAACAGGCCGATCAGCAACATCCCGACGATGATGTCCGGGTAGTTCTGCAAGGTGTAGGACTCCCAGGTGTAGTAGCCAATGCCGAACTGCCCGGAGATCATCTCGGCGGTCACCAGGCAGAACCACGAGGTGCCCATGCCGATGGCCAGGCCCGTGACGATGCTTGGCAATGCACCAGGCAGCACCACTTCCCGCAGGATCGCCCAGCGCCCTGCTCCCAGGCTGCGCGCCGAGGCGACCAGCCGTGGGTCGACCGCCTCGACGCCATGCACGGTGTTGAGCAGGATCGGGAACAACGCGCCGGTGAAGGTGATGAACACCATCGACAGCTCCGAGGACGGAAGCATCAGGATCGCCAGGGGAATCCACGCCACCGCCGGGATCGGCCGCAGCACTTCCAGCGGCGGCAACAGGGTGTCTTCGGCCCATTTCGAGCGACCGATCAACAGCCCCAACACCACCCCCAGCACTGCTGCGGCCAGATAGCCGGCGAATACCCGCGACAGGCTGCTGCCCAGGTGCGCCAGCAGCGCATTGGAGGCCAGCAGCTGCCAGGCCGCATCGAGCACCGCGCCGGGCGTCGGCACATAGGTGAAGGTGAACAGGCCGAAGTTCAGCTTGTGGCTGGCCGCCACCTGCCAGAACAGCAGGCAGGCCAGCAACGAAGCCAGGCGCAACGGCCAGCGCGCGAAGGAACGGCTCATGTGGATTCTCCCGGCTCCATTCACTCAGCGCTGAGCGATGAGCTTGCGGTTGGCGTCACCGAAGTCCAGCGCTTCGCCGCCGTGGGCCTTGGCGTACTGCTCGGCCTGGTCCTTGAGCAGGAAGGCTGACAGCTCGCCCTTGGCGTTGCGCACGAACCACGCCTGGTTGGCCAGCAGCTTGATGCCGCTGTCGGCGGCCTGGGCGTAGATCGCGCGGATATCCTTGCCCTCCTGCTCGAGCTGGGCGAGGGCGGTAAGGGCGGCTTCCGGCGAGGCGTAATGACGGACCTTGTCCTCGCCGCGCACCCAGATCTGCGCCAGGCGGCTGAAGTCGGTGATCGGCTTGCCGGTCAAGGCGTCATTGGCATTCAGCGGCGATGGGGCATAGTTCTTGAGTGCCTTGTCGTAGTCCAGGCCAGCCTGCTTGAAAGCGGCGCGGAGGTACTGGTCGTCGATGAAGCGGTCGGTATCCAGGCCGCGATCGGTCTTTTTCAGCAGCTTGAGGGTGTCGATCGAGGTGGCGACGGCCTGGCGATACTCGGGCTTCCAGGTCAGGTCACGGGTCTGCAGGCCGAGGGGGCCGTGGAACAGGTAATTGACCTCGGCCTCGATGCCGGTGACCTTCTCGATCAGCTCGCTGTACTTTTCAGGTTCGGCCGCGATCAGGCGATCGGCTTCAAGGCTGGCGCGCAGGTAGGCGGTGACCACCTCCGGGTATTTCTTCGCATAGTCCGCATCGACCAGTGCGCCGTGGAAGGTCGGCGCGTTGGCCTGGGAGCCGTCGTAGATCTTGCGAGCGAAGCCACGGTTGGGGAACAGCTCGGCAAAGGGCACGAAATCGGCGTGGGCTTCAATGCGGTTGCTGCGCAGGGCAGAACCTGCAATTTCCGGGGCCTGGGCGATGATCCGCACATCCTTCTGCGGGTCCCAGCCCTGGGCGGCGATGGCGCGCAGCAGCATGCCGTGGGCGGTGGAGGCGAAGGGCACGGAGATGGTCTGGCCCTTGAGTTCGGCCAGCGACTGCACGCTGGAGGCGGCGGGTACCACGATGCCGTTGCCGCTGCCATGCACGCTGCCCGACAGCACGCTGATGAACAGGCTGCGCTTGCCGGCATCGAGGTGGGCGACACCGTTGAACGAGCCGGGGAAGTCGGCCATGGCGCCGAAGTCGAGCTTGCCGGCGACCATTTCGTTGGTCAGCGGCGCGCCGCTGGTGAAGTTCTTCCACTCGACCTGGTAGGTCGCGTCCTTGTACTTGCCGTCGTGGGGCAGGTACTTCTCCAACAGGCCCAGCTCACGGATCAGCAGGCCGCCAGTGGCGCAGTTGATGGTGGTGTCCTGGGTGCCGATGGCCACACGGATGGTTTCGGCGCTGGCGTTCAGGCCAGTGATCGCCAGCGCGAGGCCGGCCACGGTTGCTGCAAGGCGCATGGGTGTTTCCCCTCGAATCGTCTAGGTATTGGAATCGTCTCCGCCACCAGGCTTGGGTGGTGGGAAACGAGGGGCTTGCGGTGTGGGCGTCCGGTGGTTCGCCGGATGGCGGGGGTGTTTTCAGCGCAGCAGGTAGGGGATATCCACCTTCACGGCGCCGGTCGGGCAGTCTTTTTCGCAGGGCATGCAGTACCAGCACTCGTCGAAGGCCATGTAGGCCTTCTGCGTGGCTGGGTTGATGGCCAAGAGGTCCATCGGGCACACCTCGACGCAGACGGTGCAGCCTTTTTCGGCGATGCACTTGTCTTCGTCGATGGTGACCGGGGCGCTGCTGCGAAAGAAGATTTCCTGGGGTTGGTAGGCCATTTCACGGGGTCCTCGGGGCCTTTGGCCCTCTATCTCTGTAACGGTGTCCACGGCCCCCTGTAGGAGCGGGCTTGCCCGCGAAGAAGTCACTGCGGGTATGGCCAGGGCTTCGCCCTGGTTCGCGGGCAAGCCCGCTCCCACAGGGCTTGCGGCGCTCTAAGCGGCGTCGGCCTTCACCCGCAGTCGGTCGTAGGCACTCTGCTCCTCGGCATCCAGGGCAATCAGGTACGGCTCCACCGGCTTCTTGAAGCTGGTCATCTCGCCGTCCTCACCCTTCTTCAGATGGCAGTGGCAGAACCACTCGGCATCGTTGCGCTCGGGGAAATCGACCCGGTGGTGGTACAGTCCCCAGCGGCTCTCCTGGCGGAACAACGAGGCCCGTGCCGCCATCTCGGCGCAGTCGCGGATCACGCTTACTTCCATGGCTCGCATCAGTTCATGGGGGTTGCTGGCCTTCATCTGCTCGAGGTCGCGCTCGATCTCGGCGAAACGGGTCAGGCCGATCTCCATTTTCTTGGTCACTTTCGGCGGCTGCAGGTAGTCGTTGACCATGCGCCGCAGCTTGTACTCGACCTGCGCCGGCGGCAGGCCGTGCTCGCGCTGCAGCGGCGCGAACACCCGCGCCTGCTCGCGCTCGACCTGGGCCACATCGACCTCGGCCAGCTCGCGCCCGGCGACGTAACGCGCGGCATTGATCCCGGCGAACCAGCCGTAGGTGAAGGCACCGAGCATGTAGTTGTGCGGCACCGCTGCCATGTCACCGGCAGCATACAGGCCCTTGACGCTGGTCTCGGCCTTCTCGTTGACCCACACCCCCGAGGCCGAATGCCCGGAGCAGAAACCGATTTCGGAGATGTGCATCTCGACCATGTGCTGGCGATAGTCGGTGCCGCGCCCGGCGTGGAACTGGCCACGGCTGGGGCGCTCGTTGCTGTGCAGGATCTCTTCGATGTTCTGGATGGTTTCCTCGGCCAGGTGATCGAGCTTGAGGAACACCGGGCCGTTACCACCCTCGAGCTCCTGGTGGAACTCCCACATCATCTGCCCGCTCCAGTAGTCGCACTCGATGAAGCGCTCGCCCTTGCTGTTGGCGGTGTAGCCGCCCAGGGGGCCGGTGACGTAGGCGCAGGCCGGGCCGTTGTAGTCCTTGATCAGCGGGTTGATCTGGAAGCACTCGAGATTCGCCAGCTCAGCACCGGCGTGATAGGCCATGGCATAGCCGTCGCCGGCGTTGGTCGGGTTCTCGTAGGTGCCCATCAGGTAGCCCGACGAGGGCAGGCCGAGGCGCCCGGCCGCGCCGCAGGCGAGGATCACCGCCTTGGCACGGACCACGCGGAATTCACCGCTGCGGCAATCGAAGCCCAGCACCCCGGCCGCAGCGCCTTCAGCGTCAAGCAGCACGCGGGTGCAGACCATGCGGTTGCTGATCTCCACACGTGCGCGCTTGAGCTGGCGGTACAGCACCTTCTTGATGTCGTGGCCTTCGGGCATTGGCAGCACGTAGGCGCCCATGTGGTGGACCTTCTTCACCGCGTAGTCGCCGGTCTCGTCCTTCTCGAACTTCACGCCCCAGCGGTCGAGCTGCTCGATGGTCTCGAAGCTCTTGGTGGCATAGGCGTGCACCGTGGCCTGGTTGACGATGCCATCGTTGGCGACGGTGATTTCCTTGGTGTACTGCTCAGGGGTGGCGTGGCCGGGGATGATCGCGTTGTTCAGGCCATCCATGCCCATGCTGATGGCGCCACTGCGCTTGACGTTGGCCTTGTCGAGCAACAGCACGCGCAAGCGCTTGTCGTGCTCCTTGGCCTTGATCGCCGCCATCGGCCCGGCGGTGCCGCCGCCGATGACGATGATGTCGTAGTCCTGGGTCTGGATGCTCATGCCTTGCCCCCTTTCTGGCGGTCGATGCGCAGGCGGTACTGGAAGGCATCGCCGCGGTAATAGAGGTGTTCGAAGTCCAGCGGCGTGCCGTCGGCGGCGTGGGTCAGGCGCTCGATGCGCATGATCGGCGAGCCCTCTTCCACTTCCAGCGCCTGGGTCAGGTCGCTGTCGGCGAGTACCGCGTCGATGGCAAGGTCGGCATGGCCCAGGGCGATTCCACAGTCGTTTTCCAGCAGCAGGAAGATGTCGCGGGTGACCAGGTCGGCCTTTTCCAGCTTCTCGCCGACATGCTTGGGCAGCCAGGTCAGCTCCAGCGAGATCGGCTCGCGGTTGATCAGCCGCACCCGGCGAATCTCGGTGACCAGGCTGCCCTCCTCGACCTGCAAGCGCGCCGCCACCAGCGCAGTGGCCGGCACATGGCGAAAGCTGCGCAGGCGGTTGAGCACTTCGTAGCCCATCTGCGTCATCGACTCGGCCAGGCCCTGCAGGGTGCTGACGTTCTGGAACGCCTTGGGCTTGGCGACGAAGGTGCCCTTGCCATGGATCTTGAAGATCAGCCCCTCTTTCTGCAGATCACCCAGCGCCTGGCGCACGGTGATACGACTGACCTCGAACGCCTTGCCCAGCTCGCTTTCCGACGGCATGCGGCTGTGCGGCGGGTAAGTGCCATCGAGGATGCGCTCGCGCAGCAGTTCCTTGAGCTGGGTGTAGAGCGGTACCGGGGACAGGGGGAGCAGTTCGGCCATGGGTCTCTTCGCTAGTTGGCTGACTTGTTATAACAAGTTGTGACCAGAGGATAGGGGTATAAGCGGGGTTGGGGGAAATATCGATATGGCATATGGATAGTTTGGATCGTGATGTGCTGGAAAGACTCACGAAAATTTCCACCCCAGAAACGAAAAAACCGGCTCGAGGCCGGTTTTTTCACCTCAACGGCCAGCGAACTTAATCGCTGCGTACGAGGCTGAGTAGTACTGCGATAATCGGTCATCCGAGAAGGAATTTCGAGCTTTCTTTTGCATTTTTCGACAATGAAGCCTGGCCCTGGGCAAGTCCTACATCAGATTTTCCCCATTGCGCGTAGTCCATTTCCCAAAGACACTTTTGCCGCACTCAAGCCATTGCGAGAGGCCTGCGGCGCGCTCTAGGCTCGCCCGCTCGTTGCCAAATCAACGATCGGGTTTAGCCACTCGGATCAAAGACGGTCGCACCTCGCCTCCACTATTCCAGAGTATTGCTCTGGTGCTTCATGGCGGCTGTGCGTGGGGCACCTTCGGGTGCGCCGGGTGCCGTCTTCCCGGTTGGCTAACCCGCGTACAGCTGCCACCTATTCGTTTAGCCACGGATCTGCGGCAGCTCTAACAAGACGGAGCTGTAGCCATGAAAAAACGCGTCCCCGACCCACCCCGCCTCACCCTCATCACCAATCCCGCCTTCTCCATCCAAACCGACATGATCGCCCCCGACGCCCTGGCCCACGCCAGCGCACTGCTGCTCGGCGTTGCCGAGACCATCGACGAACACTGCCGCTCCTGCGCCGGAGCGCCCGGCCTGAACATGCTGGCCAACGCTGCCCAAAGCGCCGAAACCGCGCGGGCACTGGTTGAACATGCCTTGAACCGGATCTGAGGGAATGTCCATGGACGATCAATCGAACCACTACACCACTGCCGGCATCGCCACATTCCTGGATATATTCAGGGTGCAGCCCGGCGTACCGCTGGAGCGGGTGCTGGAGGAAGTCTCGGTCGTGCTCGGCTGCATCCGTGACCTGAGCGACCAGGAAGACGCGCGCCCTGCCGCAGTAACGGCACTGCACTACCTCAGCGCCCTGGCCAAAGGGTTGATGAATGATCTGGAGATTGCGCGCAACAGCGTGCATTGAGCCATCCAGTACTCTGGTGACCTCTTCGCGGGTTTGCCCGCGAAGCAGGCAGCGCCGGTCCCCCGGGAAAAACAGCCACAGATCAAGGCGATGGACGCCACCGGCGCAGATGGGTATCATTGCGCCGCGTTGCACTCGTAGCTCAGCTGGATAGAGTACTGCCCTCCGAAGGCAGGGGTCGTGGGTTCGAATCCCGCCGAGTGCGCCATCTCCGAAAGCCCCGGGAAATCTCCCGGGGCTTTTTCGTTTGTGCGCCACGTCGCGTTCCCGCCCCTCCCCCGACACCGCCCATTGGTGTTAGCGTGGGCATGTTTCCTACCAATGGACATCCCTTTTAAACCCTTCGCGAAGGAATGCGCTTACCCATGCCCTTGCCCAAGCTTTCTGCCGTCTCCGTAATGCTCGCCAGCCTTGCGCTGTTCGCCATCCCAGCCCACGCCAACCTCAACCCGCAACAGTCTGCCGCCATCCTCAAGGCCTACGATGGCAGCGACCCGGCCGACTTCAAGCAATTCATCGACAAGCTGGCCAACAGCGAACTGGCCAGGGCCGACAAGCTCGACGAAACCCTCAAGGCCTATCTCGCTGGCAAACCGCTCGCCGCCGAGCAGCAGAACGAAATCAACCGCCTGCTGGGCCTGTACACCCGCATCAAGTACGGCAAGGCCGCCACCGAGACCCTGCGCGAGCTGGTAGAGATCCCGACCTTCCAGGTCGAGGGCCTGCCACAGCACGAGAACCCTGAATTCCACAAGATCGCCGACAAGATCAAGGCACTCGCCGAAAGCTTCGGCCTCGAGTTCCGCAACATCGACAACCGCGTCTACGAGATCACCCTCGGCGAAGGCAAGGAAGTGATTGGCATCCATGCTCACGCCGACGTGGTGCCGGTCAATCCGGACAACTGGAAGCTGGAGGACGGCACGCGCCTCGATCCGTTCAAGGTCACCCTGGTGGGTGATCGCATGTACGGCCGTGGCACCGAGGATGACAAGAACGGCATCGTCGTCGCGCTCTACGCACTGAAGGTCGCCAAGGACGAGAAGCTGCCACTGGCGCGTCAGTTCAAGCTGTTGGTGGATACCACCGAAGAAACCTCCGGCGACGCCATTCCCTACTACTTCGCCCGCAACGCCACGCCGGACTACAACCTGGCGCTGGATGGCGGCTACCCGGTGGTGATCGCCGAGAAGGGCTATGGCACCGTCATGGCCAGCTTCAGCAAGCGCGCGGGTGAAGGCAAGGGCGCCGAGGTGATCAACCTCACAGGCGGCCTGGCCACCAACCAGATCCCCACCACCTCGGTGGCGACGCTGATCGGTGACCATCCGGCCGATCTGGCCCGGCGTCTGAAAAAGGCTGGCAACGAGTACCGCAAGGCCAACGGCAAGGACTTCAAGATCGACACCGTGGTCTCCGGCAAGCAGGTGATCCTGACCGTGACCGGCGTCTCCGCGCACTCCTCCTCGCCACAGTCAGGGGTCAACCCGGTGGCACGCATGCTCGACTTCCTCAACGGCCTGGGCGATCGCGTGCCGCTCAAGCACAACCACATCACCGATGCCGCACGCTACGCCGCCGACAACTGGGGGCTGGACTACCTGGGCACCAAACTGGGGGTCGGTTTCAAGGACGATTTCATGGGGCCGCTGACCGCCTCGCTGACCTACGTCGGCCTGGACCAGAAAGCCCTGAAGCTGGCGGTGAACCTGCGCATCCCGAAAGGCAAGCCGATCGACACGATCAAGGACGAATTGGCTGACAAGCTCGGTGATTGGGCGCGTACCAGCCACACCTCGGTGGCCTTCGAGTACACCCTGGACGAGCCGATGTACCGCAACCCCGAAGGCGAGTGGGTGAAGGCGCTGCTGGATGTGGCCACCGAGAACCTCGGCCTGCCCCATGAGTTCGGCACCTCTGCTGGCGCCACCTCGGTGCACGACTTGCCCAACGGCGTACAGTTCGGCCTGTCGATGCCCGGCGTGAAGTACACCGGCCACAACGACAACGAGTTCAAGACCGTGGAGCAGTTCATGCTCGACCTGCAGGTGATCAGCGAGATGGTCGCGCGGATCGGGCAGATGCCCAAGCTCTGAGCGAATCCCGGCGAGGGCCGCCCGTCGGCCCTCGTGCGCCGCGACCAATGACGTTTTTCAATCGCCTCGATGCCGTTTCCTGCATTGCCGTGCAGAGCGCGGTCCCGGATGCTTTATTTATTCCAGGACAGCGCTTTTTCCACCCACGAGGCCCTCATGAAGAACGTCGAACAGATACTCAAGACCAAGTCCCAGCACCAGACCGTCTACACCATCGGGCCTGACGACTCGGTGCTCGAGGCGCTGAAGCTGCTGGCAGAAAAGAACATCGGCGCGCTGCCCGTGGTGGAGAACAAACAAGTGGTGGGCATCGTCAGCGAACGCGACTATGCGCGCAAGCTGGTGCTCAAGGGCCGATCGTCGGCAGCCACGCCCGTACGCGAGATCATGAGTTCGCCGGTGGTCACCGTCGATCCCAAGCAGAACCTCGAGTACTGCATGAACCTGATGACCAACCGTCACCTGCGCCACCTGCCGGTGGTCGACAATGGCCAACTGCTGGGCCTGCTGTCGATCGGCGACCTGGTCAAGGAAACCATTGCCGAACAGGCCAACCTGATCCTGCAACTGGAACAGTACATCCGCGGCGAATGAGCCGCCGGTTCAGTGGTAGGCGCGCTCCAGCTCGTCCAGCTGATGATCGAAGCTGCGCAGACGCGCCGACCAGGTGTACACCAACACCTCCAGGTCACGATTGAGCACCGCGGTATTACCACCGTCACGCCCCTGCGGGTCGCACAGGTCGAGCTGATACCGCTCACGCGCCATGGCCGTGGCCACGCTAGACAGGTCACGGGCATTGGCCAGCCAGTGATGATGGTGATCGTGCACCTCCCGGTCCAGCGCTCGGCACTGGCGCTTGAGCGCATCCAGGCACTGGTCCAGCGGCGTGCCCTTGAGCTCGCCCATGACCTCCTCGAAGGTGCGTCCGGAATGCCAGTAGCTGCCCCAGAAATAGCGGTCGAACACCGTCTCGACCCGACGCAGGGCGACCTTGGTGTTCCAGATGGCAACCAGCGTTCGGCCCTGGGCCACTTCACGCTTGTTCAGATGCAACTGCTGCCAGGCGATCCACGCCAGGCCGCAGAGGGCCACCGCCGCGGTGACCGCAGCGGCGGCATACAGGAACTGCACCGCCTGGTTCATCTGATGGGTGTGCCGGATACCGTAGAAGTAGCCAGCCGTCAGGGTGCCCAGGATCATCACGGTGCACCAGAAGCCTGGTGCGTAGGGATCTTTCATCGCGCTATCCCCTTTTTGTTTTCCTGAGCATAGCAACGCTGAAATCAACCATCAGGTGCCGCTCGGCGCTTTATTGCTTGCGTGGGTGCAGCGCCTCGTTCAGTTGATCGATCATGACTATCCAATCGGAATCGGCGATGTAGTTTTCCTTGAGGAACGCGCGCTGGGAATCGTTCCAGAACGGCGCATCCACCAGTTTCACGCCATCGTCCAGCGGCGAGTGGGTAGTGATGAAACGGTCGATCTCGACCGGGTCGTCATCAAGGCCCAGTTGCTTGAAGATTTCAGAGAACGGATGAATCGGTGCGTCCATGGTGCATGCCTCCGGCTTGGCCTGGTTTGATTGCCTACCACTAGACAGCGTAGACCCCACCCTGACTCGATCGAATGCGCTGCACCATGAAAAAAGGGGCCGCTGTGGGCCCCTTCATGGCCTGACCGTACGATCAGATCGGCGCGCGACGCAAGGTGGCGAGGAAGGTCGCCGCACCGATGAACAGCCCCGCGAAGGTACGGTTCAGGCGCTTCTGCTGTTTCGGCGTGCGCAACAGGCGCAGCACCCGCGAGGCCAAGCCGGTGTAACCTGCCATCACCAGCATGTCGACGCTGATCATGGTCGCGGTGATCGCCAGGTATTGCGCCAGCAGTGGCTGGTGCGGGTCGATGAACTGCGGCAACACCGCAAGCATGAACACCAGCGCCTTGGGGTTGCTGACGTTGACCAGAAAGCCCCGGAACACCAGGCTCAATGGCTTGCCGATGGGGCGCACGGCAGACTCTTCGCTCATGTCCATCGGCAGCGCACGCCATTGCCGGTACGCCAGGTACACGAGGTAGGCGACACCGAACCACTTGATGATCTGGAAGGCAGTAGCCGATGCGGCGAGGATCGCGCCGACACCGGCGGCGATGATGGCGATCTGCACGATCAGGCCCAGTTGCAGGCCCAGGGCGTTCCAGTAGCCACGCCAGAAACCGTATTGCAGGCCGCTGGACATCGAGGCGATGGCCCCGGCCCCCGGCGACAGGCTGATGACCCAGCACGCGGCAAAGAAGGCCAACCAGGTTTCCATCGACATCACACACCTCGCTCGAACGAATGTTGCAAAACGTTAAGCTAAGGTTTTGGTGAAAAAATAACCAGTGGAATTTGTCGCGAGGCCCTGGTTTTTTCTGTGCCTTGGCCGGCCCCGCGACAGGGTCGGCAGAGGTTCAATCAGTCTCGGCCGATGTACCGTTGTTGGCGCCCTGCACCTCAGTCCCCCGCCAGCGCCGCACCGACTTCTGGAAGAACTGACTGTTGGGCACCTGCACCAGTGCCCCACCCGCCTCCGGCGTTTCCATCAGCGTGGTGTACAGCAGGTTGATAGCGATCACCCGTCCCTTCACTCCCGGCTTGTCGAGGGTATCGACCAGCTCGACCACGTCGCCAATGCGAAACGGCCCGACGGTGAATATCAGCACCGCGCACAGCAGGTTCGACAGCACGCTCCAGATCGCGAAGAACGCCACCGCCGCCACCGCGACGAAGCCCGACAGCGCCGTCCACAACACCGTGGCCGACACGCCCATGCGCTCCAGCACGAACAGCAGCGCACTGCCCATGATCAGCCAGCGTAAACCGCCGCGCACCGGCACCAGCAGCTCCGGCGGCAGCGGGTAGCGCTGGCCGAGACGGCTCAAGGTGCGGGCGACAACGCGCTGCAGCACGAAGGCCAGCGCCAGGATCAGCAGGATCTGCAAGCCCAGCCAGAACGCATCCATCCATTGCCCCGGCAACAGCGAGCGCAGCGCCTCCATCAGGACAGCGCCTCCAGCTCGGCCTGCATGCTTTCCAGCGTTTCCAGCGCCTCCATCCAGGCCTCTTCAAGCTCGCCTTCGCGCTGCTTGAGCTTGGTCTGGCGAGCCAGCAGGTCGCGCAGCTCATCCTTGCGGGCGGCGTCGTAGAGGCCACTGTCGCCCAGCGCGGTCTCGATCTCGGCCAGTTGCGCGTGCACCTGGCCCAGTTCGGTCTCCAGCTTGTCGGCCGCCTTCTTGTGCGGTGCCAGTTGCTGACGCAGGGCGGCGGCGGCCTGGCGCTGGGCCTTCTTGTCGGTCTTGTCCGGGTTGACCGGCGTGTTGCTGACCGGGGCCGTGCGCTGGCGGTAGTCGATCAGCCAGCGGCTGTAGTCGTCCAGGTCGCCATCGAAGGTGTCGACCTTGCCATCGGCCACCAGCAGGAAGTCGTTGGTGGTGCTC
The DNA here is from genome assembly GCF_001636055.1 of Pseudomonas putida. Classification (NCBI taxonomy): domain Bacteria; kingdom Pseudomonadati; phylum Pseudomonadota; class Gammaproteobacteria; order Pseudomonadales; family Pseudomonadaceae; genus Pseudomonas; species Pseudomonas putida. The sequence goes on along the minus strand of NZ_CP011789.1, from coordinate 731,164 downwards.
TTGAGCAGGTGACGGTCGTGGGACACGACCACCACGGCACCGGCGAACTCCTGCAACGCCATGGTCAGGGCCAGGCGCATCTCCAGATCGAGGTGGTTGGTCGGTTCGTCGAGCAGCAGCAGGTTCGGCCGCTCCCAGGCGATCAGTGCCAGGGCCAGGCGGGCCTTCTCGCCACCGGAGAAGTTGACCACCGGCTCGTCGATGCGATCGCCACGGAAGTCGAAGCCGCCGAGGAAGTCGCGCAGGGTCTGCTCGCGCTCTGCCGGGGCGAGGCGCTGCAGATGCAGCAGCGGGCTGGCCTTGTCGTCCAGCGAGTCGAGCTGATGCTGGGCGAAGTAGCCGACAGCGAGGTTCTCGCCACGCGCCAGGCGCCCGGACAGCGGTTCGAGTTCGCCGGCCAGGTTCTTGATCAAGGTGGACTTGCCGGCACCATTCGGGCCGAGCAGGCCGATGCGCGCACCGGGGGTGAGTTGCAGCTTGACCTTCTCGAGAATGGTCTTGTCGCCATAACCCAGGCGTCCCTCGGCGAGATCAAGCAGGGGGCTGGAGATCTTGTGGGCTTCGCGGAAGACGAAGTCGAACGGCGAGTCGACATGCGCCGCCGACAGCTCCTCCATGCGCTCCAGGGCCTTGATCCGGCTCTGCGCCTGGCGGGCCTTGGTGGCCTGGGCCTTGAAGCGGGCGATGTACTTTTCCATGTGCGCGCGCTGCGCCTGCTGCTTCTCGTAAGCCTGTTGCTGCTGCGCCAGACGCTCGGCGCGGGTGCGCTCGAAGGCGCTGTAGCCGCCCTTGTAGAGATTGAGCTTGCGCTGTTCGACATGCAGCACATGGTCGACCACGGCATCGAGGAAGTCGCGGTCGTGGGAGATCAGCAGCAGCGTGCCCGGATAACCCTTGAGCCAGTCTTCGAGCCAGAGGATCGCGTCGAGGTCCAGGTGGTTGGTGGGCTCGTCGAGCAACAGCAGGTCGGACGGGCACATCAGCGCCTGGGCCAGGTTCAGGCGCATCCGCCAGCCACCGGAGAAGTCGCCGACGCGGCGGTCCATCTGCTCGGCGGTGAAGCCCAGCCCGGCCAGCAGCTTGCGGGCGCGGGCGTCGGCGGTGTAACCGTCGGCGCTGTCCAGCTCACTGTGCAGGCGCGCCAGCGCCGTGCCGTCATGGGCCTGCTCGGCAGCAGCCAGGTCAGCCTGAACCTTGCGCAGGCGCAGGTCGCCGTCGAGCACATAGTCCACCGCCAGGCGATCAAGGGTGTCGACCTCCTGGCGCATGTGAGCGATGCGCCAATCGGCGGGGATCTGGCAATCGCCGGCGTCGGGCGACAACTCACCGCGCAGCAGGGCGAACAGGCTGGATTTGCCGGCGCCGTTGGCGCCGATGAGGCCGGCCTTGTGACCGGTGTGCAGGGTCATCTCGGCGCCTTCTAGCAAGCGCTGAGGACCACGCTGTAAAGTGAGGTTGGATAGTCTGATCATGATGGTCGCGGAGTCTATCAGCTTCCGGGTGGCCCACACAGGCCACTCGATCATTGGCGCGAGTCGAATCATGCACAGCGAATTGTGGAACCACGCCCTGGCCCTCTACGGCCGTCCAGGGGTCGAGAATGCCTGCCTGACCTTGCAGGCCTTGGGCGGCGATGTCTGCCTCCTGCTGTGCGGCACCTGGCTGCAGGCACGGCGGGTAGCCCCCGATGCGCGGCGGGTGGAAGCTCTACGGCAACTGGCCGGCCCCTGGCAGCAAGAGGTGGTTACACCCTTGCGCACGCTGCGTCAGGCGTGGCGTGCACAGGCACAAGGCGATCCGCACCTGGCGGCATTACGGGAGCAGGTGAAAGGGTTGGAACTAGAGGCGGAACGAACCTTGCTGACGCGGTTGCAGACGTGCGCCGCAAAGTGGTCGGCGAGCCCGGACGGACACGCCGACGATTGGCTGGAGCGGCTAGCGCCGGACCAGGCCCGTGACCACGACGCGCTGCATCAGCTGCGCGCCGCGGCCAGAGCGCTTCAGGACGCCGAAGACGGCGACTGAGCCGGGGTGCTGGCCGGAGCCGATGGCGCTGGAGAGGCCGGAGTGCTGCTGGCAGCAGGAGCTGCGGGCTTGGCTTCGACAGGCTTGGCAGGAGCCTTGGTGGCAGCTGGCTTGGCGGCAGGTTTCGCAGCGGGTTTGGCTGCCGGTTTCGCAGCCGGTTTTGCCGCTGCTGGCTTCACGGCAGGTTTGGCTGCCGCTGGCTTGGCTGCTGGTTTAGCTGCTGGTTTGGCAGCCGCTGCAGGCTTGGCTGCAACCGGCTTGGCGGCGGCTTTGGCTGGAGCTTTGGCAGCAGCGGGCTTGGCAGCAGGTTTAGCGGCTGCTGGTTTGGCGGCAACCGGTTTGGCAGCAGCTGGCTTGGTCGCAGGTTTGGCCGCAGCTGCTTTGGCTGCTGGCTTGGCCGGGGCCTTGGCAGCCGCAGGTTTGGCAGCGGATTTGGCAGCAGCAGGTTTGGCCGCAGCGGTTTTCGCAGCAGGCTTGGCGGCTACCGCTTTGGCCGGAGCCTTGGCAGCGGCCGGTTTGGCGGCGGCTTTAGCAGCAGGCTTGGCAGCGGCGGTTTTCACGGGTGCCTTGGCGGCGGGCTTGGCAGCAGGAGCCTTGGTGGCAGGAGCCTTGGTGGCAGGCTTGGCGGCCGCGACCTTGGTGGCAGGTTTTGCAGCAGCCTTGGTCGCAGGCTTGGCTGCCGCACGCAGGCCGAGTGCCTTGCCAGCGGCTTCACGCACCTTGCCAACACCCTGGGCCAGTTTCAGGCTCTCCTGGGCATCACGCTTGAGTTGCTGAATATAGGTACGCGTCTGGGTCTGGCGATCTTTCAGCGAATCGAGAAGTGCTTCAAGTTCACCGACTGCCCCTTGGGCCTTGCTTTGTGCCTTGGCCTTGCCGGCCTTGGCAGAGTCCTGCAACTTCAGGCGGGCATTGTGCAGTTTCTCCTGCGCCTTGCCGCGTTGTTTTTCCAACTTGGCGAGCAGTTTCTCTGCATCCGCCAGCGCTTGCGAGCAAGCCTCTTCCAGATGTTCGAGCAGGCTACCGGAAAGTTGCTGGAGCAGATGCAACGGCGTACTGACGGGCTTCTTTTTGGCCGACATGGCTTACCTCCTGGCTGACGAGATTGCGGCTCATACTATGCTTCTGCTGCTACCGCCGCTAGGGCATGTTGACAGTATTGTTTGCGCCGCGTTGCATGCCTGGGCAAAGTTGTTATCTTGCAGCTCGGTGCAAGTGTAGTAGTCGATTAAATGATTGCTGACATTTACACATTGGCCGACAACAAAGGCTGGCATACTTCGCCTTCATCGCCGCAGGAGTTGCCCGTGCCTCGTTATCTGATTCTCGGCTTGAGCCTGTTGGCAGCCTCTGCCCTGGCCGCCCCTCAAACGCCCCCCGCCAATGACCAGGACCTGGCCTACAGCCTGGGCGCAAGCCTTGGAGAACGCCTGCGCCAGGAGATGCCCGACCTGCAGCTCGATGCGCTGGTCGAAGGTCTGCGCCAGGCCTACCAAGGCCAGCCGCCGCGCATCGACAAGACGCGCATGCAGGCGATCCTCCAACAGCATGACGAGCAGGCGAACGCTGCCGCACAGCAGGCGCAGGTCGACAAGCTGCTGGTGGCAGAGAAACGCTTCATGGCCAACGAGCGCGCCCGCAGCGGCGTGCACGAACTGCCCGAGGGTGTGCTCTACAGCGAGCTGGCCAGCGGCAGCGGCGCGCAACCCAAGGCGGGTGGGAAAGTGCAGGTTCGGTATGTCGGCAAGCTGCCGGACGGCTCGGTGTTCGACCAGGGCCAGCAACCGCAGTGGTTCAGCCTGGGCTCGGTGATCGAAGGATGGCAGGTGGCATTGCCACACATGAAGGCAGGCGCCAAGTGGCGACTGGTGATTCCGTCGGCGCAGGCTTATGGTGCCGATGGGGCGGGCGACCTGATCGCGCCCTATACCCCGCTGGTGTTCGAAATCGAACTGCTGGCAGTTGGCGACTGAGACAGGCCGTCAGGCCTGTACCGCATCCTCTTCCTTGTGCGCGTTGTGCAGCACTTCGATCAGGCAGTCTTCGAGCTCGAAGCGTTCGTGCAACAGGCTGCCCAGCTTGCCGAGCTTATCGGCGAAACGCTCGGTATCCGTGCACTCGCCTTTCTCGCAATGGTCATTGAAAGCCAGAGCGATCTGGGTGATGTCATTGATCCGGGGGTTGATTTCCTCGGCCAGCTTGAGCGCCTGCTCGTCGCCGAAAGCCTTGGCTTCAGTGACCAACTGCTCGCTGACCTCGAAATGCCAGGCCGACACGTAGTCGACCAGGACCGCGCAGAAGTCGCGGTTCTTGTCCTTGTCGGCGAAGGCTGGCTTGGCATCGCGCAGTGCGCGGAAGGCCTGCACCAGTTCATGACGCTCCTTCAGCCAACGGTCGATCAGCTTGTGAACCCCGCCCCATCGTTCCTGGGCGTTCTGGCAACTATCGAGCATGGCAGTCTCATCCCTAGCTGGGCAGATGCCGCTGCACCTCGCGTCACAACTACGCGACACAAAGGTGACATCCGCAGAGCGGCATCGAACCGTATGTTTTCAATGTGCGTGCAGGGGAGATTATTCCCGCGCGTGCTGACCATCAAGGTACGCAGTGGACTAAGTTCATACAAGCGTTTGATGCCCATGCACGGGACCATTGGTCGCGCAATTGCGCTGGGTCAACTGCCGCCAGGGTTGCGGAAACGATACGCCAGCAGGTAGTACAAGGGCAGCGCGGCCAGCAGCAGGAAGGCCATCAGGCTCCATTCGGGGAGCGTGAGGTCGAGGAAGCTCCAGCTGATCGAAACGCATTCGGAGCCGCCGATCAGCAGACGCTCCAACGCCTCTGGCCAGGAGCGCTGGAGTGTCTGCGCTAAAGGTTCGGGGGTAACCGCAAGCCACTCACCTTGCAGCCACACCTGTCGTGACGCCAGGGCGACACCGGCACAGGCAAAACCACCTGCCAGCCACGCATAGACACGCATGCCGGATGCACCCGGGGCATGCAGCATGGCGCACAGGCAGACCAGGGCGTAGAGCCCCAGCAACAGGCGCTGGGTCAGGCACAGGGGGCATGGAACCAGGCCGAGCCAGTTCTCAAGCAAACTCGCCCCGCTCAAGGTGGCGAGCGAGGCGAAGAAGGCTGCAAAGAACAAGGAGCGCGAGCGAGCCAGCGACATGAGTGATGGAAATCCCGGAAGAGCAGTAGGGGCTTGAAACGGTAGAGGAAAGAGGATCACTGTTTCAAGTTACTACAGCTGGGACAAGTCGCTGATTCAAAGGGAAAGTTTACGGATCTTGGTAGGAGATATCCGAAGCTTCGCCACTGGGCAGATACCGTCCTACCACTGCCACGGGAAATAGCCCATTGAATGTGCCCGATCGCAACACCAGGCAGCAGGTGCTGCCTTGTGTTGCGATCGGGCTACGCAATGGCCCAGGCGAGCTCAGGAAGCGTGCACACCCTCAGGCAACGGCAAGGCCAGCAAGCGCTCGTCCAGTAGGCCAAGGCCCTCCTGGAACAGCTGGTTGCTGCGCTCGGTCTCGCCCAACCCAGCCAACAACCGCGCAAGCTCGGCGCAGGTTTCCGGGTTGCGCTCCATGCGCAGGCTGCTTTCGAGGTAGTCGCGCGCCTTGCCCCATAGGCGGTTCTGCAGGCTCAGGCGACCCAGGGTAAGCAGCAAGCTGGGGTCTTGGGGATGATCCTTGAGCCAGCTTTCGGCGGTCTGCAATTGGCGCGCCGGGTCATCGCCGCGCACCAGGCCATAAAGGCGCGCCAGGTGGCTTTCGAACTGACGCTTCAGCGCGGTACGCAGCACCTGCTCGGCTTCACCCTGGGCGCCGACCTGGCGCAGTTGCTCGGCATAGGCCAGCACCAGTTGCGGCTCCTGGCGCTGGGCCGAGGTGAGCTGTTGCCAGGCGCGCTCCAGCGACTGGCGGGCGGCTTGAGAGTCCTCGCCCCGGGTTGCGGCCAGCGTCAGGTTCTGGCCCCAGGCACGCTGCTCCAGCTCGGCCAGCTCGTTGCCCGGCAGCACCTTGCCCTTGCGCAGGTCCGGCAGCAGGCGGATCAACGCCGGCCAGTCACCGCGCTCGCGGTGCAACCGCTGCAGCAAACGCAGCACCTGGGCGTTGTGCGGATGCCGTGCCTGCATCGCCAGCAGGGTTTCCAAGGCACCGTCACTGTCGCCGCGGTCCATCTGCAGCTGCGCATGGGTCAGGGCGATACCCAGCTCCGCCTGGGGCTGACGCTCCAAGGCGCGCTCGAGCAGGTTGTCGCTGTCTTCGGTGCGCCCCTGCTCGTTGGCCGCGCGGGCGGCGCCGAGATAGTAGAGCAAGGGTTGACGCTCGGCTTCGGCGGCGCGGTGCAGGTGGCGCTGAGCGCTGGCCCAACGACCTTCGGCGAGGTCCAGTTGGCCCTGCTCGATGGCGATACGCACACGTCGGCTGCGATTGCGTCGCGACCAAGGGTTGACCACCCCGCTGGAGGCCAGCACCAGGCCGACCAGGTAACGCAGCAACAGCAGCGCCAGCACCAGCACCACCAGTGCCGCGAGCGCCGCCCACAGCCCTGACTGGTAACGGAAGCCGCCATAGGCGATCAGAACATAGCCACTGTGCTTGGCGATGGCGACGCCCAAGGCCGCGGCGATGACGATCGCCACCACCGCCAGCAGGTAGACACGCTTCATGGCTTGCCCCCTTCGCCTTCGGCCGGCAGCTGGCGCCGCTGGATATAGGCCTGCACAGCGGCGAGGCTTTCGCTCAGGTCAGGCACGACCACCGAGACGGGCTGCTCGGCCAGTGCGTTGAGGCTGTCGAGCATGGCCTTGCTTTGCGGGTTGTCCGGGTTGAAGTTGGCCAATAGCACGCTGCGCGCATCGTCCAGCGCCTGGCTGTAAACCTTGGCCTGGCCATTGAGCGCCGCCCACTGGGCCTGCTCGATGGTGAGGCTCAATGCGAGGCGCAGCTGGTTGAGCGATTGCCCGGCCAGCAATGGACGTACGTTCTGGTCGGCGTCGAAATCGATCTGGAAGTACTTGGAAATCTCTGCCCACCACCGGGACAGGCGGCTTGCACCATCGCCGTCGGCGGTCAGCGCACCAAGAGCATCGGCATCGCTGTTGAATTCAGGCGACTGGGCACTCAGTTGCTGTACCTGCTCGCGCTGGGCGGCGAGCTTGAGGAACAATCCGGTACGGTCGGGTTGCTGGGTGCTGTTGAGCGTCGCCAGGCTGCGCGCCAGTTGCTCGCGCGCCGCGAAGGCGCCCGGGTCGCTCTGCTCGCGCAGGATCTCGTCGGCACCTTCGACCAGCGCCTTGGCACTGGCGATATCCTGCAGCGCCGACAGGCGCAGGGTGGCCAGGCGCAACAGATGCTCGGCCTCGGCCAGACGCCACTCCTTGCGGCTTTCGCCAAGCACGGTTTCCAGGCGCTGGCTGAGCCTTTGCTGGTCACTCTGCAACTGTGCCACCAGGCGGCGGCGGTCTTCGAGTTCGCTGGCTGCGGGCAAGGTCGCGAGTTGCGAGCCGAATTGCTGCTGGCGTTGTTGCAGCGCTTCGGCGCGCTGGTTCAGCGCCTCGATATGCTCGCCCTGCCCCTGCTCGCTGCCTTGCAGTTGGCGCACCTGCCATGCGCCCCAACCACCGACGGCCACACCGGCGGCGCCGATCAACAGCGCCAGCAGGGCCAGGCCATTGCCGGCACGCTTGGCCGGCTGCTCGACGGGAGTCTGCGGCGCATCGATCGCCGAAGGTTGTTCGTTGTTGGACAAGACAGTCTCGCTCACGTATCCATCCTTTGCATGGGGGCGTCGTCGCAATCCGCTCGACGCCTTAGGAGGCAGGTGCAGCGCTGCGCTGCACGGCTGCCAGCAAGGCCGCGGCGCTCGCGCCACGGCAATCCACAACCTGTTGGGCGCCTGCCGCCCTGGCCTGTTCGGCCACGCGCGGGCTTGGCACGAACAGCGCAAGCCCCGCCAGACGCGGCCAATCCGCACCGGCCAGCTGGAGCAGGTGTTCGAAACCCTGCCCACTGCTGACCACCAGCCCGTTCAGGCGTTCCGCTTGGATCCGGCGCATCAGGCTGCCTGGGGGATAATCCGGCAGGCGACGTTCATACAGTTCCAGATAATCGACACTAGCACCTTGCTCACCAAGACGCTCGGCCAGCCATTCACGACCACCGACACCACGGACAATCAGGACGCGTGCTGTAGGAACTGCGACAGCCTCTCGCAGGACAGATAGACCGAGCAAGGCCTCGCTGTCATCACCCGCTGTAGGGAACGTCACCTGCAGATCGGCAGCCTGGAGAATGCGTGCCGTCGCCTCCCCCACAGTGAACCAGCCCTGGAGCGGCGCCGCGATGCCCTCGTCGGCAAGCCGCTCGAGCAGCAGGCGCGCCGCAGGCTTGCTCACCACGATGATCGCCTGGTACTGGCCGATGTCGGCCAGTCGCGCCTGGGCCGTTTGATCCAGGGTCAGCGGGTCGATCGCCAGCAAGGGCAAGCGGCTGCTGGCGATTCCGACAGCAGCCAGGCTCTGCGCCAAAGCCGCGCACTCCTCTTCGGGGCGGGTCAGCAGCAGGCGCCAGCCGCTCACGGATGGCCGGCCTCGCCGTAGACTTCCTTGAGGATCGCCTCGGCGCCCTGCCCCAGCAGGTCTTCGGCCACCTGCACGCCCAGGGTTTCGGCGTCGGCACGCGGAGCGCGGGCATCTGCCACCAGTAACGTCCCGCCACTGGGCTGGCCGACCAGGCCACGCAGCCACAATTGATCGCCTTCAAGCACGGCATAGCAGGCGATCGGCACCTGGCAGCCACCGTTGAGGTGCTTGTTCATCGCCCGCTCGGCCTTCACGCGGTCAGCGGTATCGGGGTGGTTGAGCGGCGCCAGCAGGGCGTGGATCTCGCTGTCGGCGCTGCGACACTCGATACCGACAGCCCCCTGGCCACCGGCCGGCAGGCTGTCATCGACACTGATGCTGGAGGTGATGCGGTCTTCGAAGCCCAGGCGGATCAAGCCTGCGGCAGCCAGGATGATGGCGTCGTACTCACCGGCGTCGAGCTTGGCCAGGCGGGTATTGACGTTGCCGCGCAGAAAGCGGATTTCCAGATCAGGGCGGCGCGCCAGCAACTGGGCCTGGCGGCGCAGGCTGGAGGTGCCGACGACGCTGCCGGCCGGCAGCGCCTCAAGGCTGTCGAACGTGTTGGAAACGAAGGCGTCGCGCGGGTCTTCGCGCTCGCAGATGCAGTACAGCCCCAGGCCTTCGGGGAAGTCCATGGGCACATCCTTCATCGAATGCACGGCGATATCGGCTTCGTTGTCGAGCAGGGCGGTTTCCAGTTCCTTGACGAACAGGCCCTTGCCGCCGATTTTCGCCAGGGGCGAGTCGAGCAGCTTGTCGCCGCGGCTGACCATCGGCACCAGGGTCACGACCAGGCCCGGATGGGCCTGCTCAAGGCGAGCTTTGACATAGTCGGCCTGCCACAGGGCCAGGGCACTTTTACGGGTAGCAATGCGGATTTCGCGAGTGGACATGTAACGCCCCGAAGCAGAGAAATGCCGCCGATGATAACAGCTCCGCCAGCCTCGCTAGCAGATCCAGGTCATCACCTGGCCCGCCATCCCTGGCAGCGGCCGGCATTCACCTCGGTCAGAGCGTCTGCATCATCTTGCGCACACCGGCCACATGCCGGCGGCTGACAGTCAGGGCATCGCCGTCGAGGCCTTTGAGAAACAGCTGGAAATGCCCCAGCGGTGTGCGCTGCAGGCGCTCGATACGCTCGCGGGCCACCAGGGCGTTGCGATGGATACGCACGAAGCGCTCGCCGAATTCGTCTTCCAGCGATTTCAGCGGCTCGTCCAGCAGCACTTCGCCAGACTCGTGGCGCAAGGTCACGTACTTGTGGTCGGCAATGAAGTAGATCACCTGGGGCAGGGGAATCAGCTCGATACCCTTGCGCGTTCGCGCACTGATATGACTGCGCGGGCCGCCTCCGCTTTCGGTGGACGGGCGGGTCAGGGCGGCGAGCTGGGTGCGGTTGGGTTTTTCTGCCTTGCGCAGGGCATCGCGCAGGGCCTGGGGCTGGGTCGTGCGACCTACATGGCTGAGGGCGCTCTGGCTGAATGCCTCCTGCTCGTCGTCATCGAGGCAGAACACCAGCGCCGGTGGCGCCTCGCGTTCGCACAGACGCGCCGCCACCTGCAGGCCATCGAGGCCCGGCATGCGGGTGTCCAGCAGGACGACATCGGGTTTGAGGCTATCGATCAGCGCCAGGGCCTCCTCGCCATTGGTGGCACTGGGCTCAAGCACCGTATAGCCCTCGAGCTCACCAAGCAGTCGGCTCAGGCGCTCGCGGGCCTGGGGTTCATCATCAACGATCAGGACATTCATAATTGCGCTGGATTCCTGAGTGAGTCTCGCAGTGGGTACAAGCGTAGACAGGAGTCGGTGACCGTTGTAACGGTCACGCTACAGACCCATGCGAAGGCCAAAGATTCACTGGTCTGGCAGAATCGCTGCCAGTCCTCTGTCCAACTGTAGACGGTCCGTGGAACACTGCCGTTCAATCGTTGAATATCCTGTGGCGCCCGCCACCCGGTGTAGACCGGCAATTTTCTCGCGACCGGCGCCCTGCTTAGCGAAGCCCAACCCTGCTATGATCGGCGCCACTTTTTCATTCACGCCTTCTATGAGTGGATCCATGAGCACCGACAAGACCAACCAGTCCTGGGGCGGCCGCTTCAGTGAGCCCGTCGACGCCTTCGTCGCCCGTTTCACCGCCTCGGTCGATTTCGACAAGCGCCTGTACCGTCACGACATCATGGGTTCGATCGCCCACGCCACCATGCTGGCGCAGGTCGGCGTACTCTCCGACGCCGAGCGCGACACCATCATCGATGGCCTGCAAACCATCCAGGGTGAAATCGAAGCGGGTCAGTTCGACTGGCGTGTCGACCTCGAAGACGTGCACATGAACATCGAGGCGCGCCTGACCGACCGCATCGGTATCACTGGCAAGAAACTGCACACCGGCCGTAGCCGCAACGACCAGGTCGCCACCGACATCCGCCTGTGGCTGCGTGACGAGATCGACCTGATCCTGGACGAGATCACCCGCCTGCAACAGGGTCTGCTGGAGCAGGCCGAGCGCGAAGCCGAAACCGTCATGCCCGGCTTCACCCACCTGCAGACCGCCCAGCCGGTGACCTTCGGCCACCATCTGCTGGCCTGGTTCGAAATGCTCAGCCGCGACTACGAGCGCCTGGTCGACTGCCGCAAGCGCGCCAACCGCATGCCGCTGGGCAGCGCGGCGCTGGCCGGCACCACCTACCCGATCGACCGTGAGCTGACCTGCAAGCTGCTGGGCTTCGAAGCCGTGGCCGGCAACTCGCTGGACGGCGTCTCGGACCGTGACTTCGCCATCGAATTCTGTGCGGCCGCCAGCGTGGCGATGATGCACCTGTCGCGCTTCTCCGAAGAGCTGGTGCTGTGGACCAGTGCGCAGTTCCAGTTCATCGACCTGCCTGATCGCTTCTGCACCGGTAGCTCGATCATGCCGCAGAAGAAGAACCCGGACGTCCCGGAGCTGGTGCGTGGCAAGACCGGCCGCGTGTTCGGCGCCCTGACCGGCCTGCTCACGCTGATGAAAGGCCAGCCGCTGGCCTACAACAAGGATAACCAGGAAGACAAGGAACCGCTGTTCGACGCCGCCGACACCCTGCGCGACTCGCTGCGTGCCTTTGCCGACATGATCCCGGCGATCAAGCCCAAGCACGCAATCATGCGTGAAGCGGCGCTGCGTGGTTTCTCCACCGCCACCGACCTTGCCGACTACCTGGTGCGCCGCGGCCTGCCATTCCGCGACTGCCACGAGATTGTCGGGCACGCCGTGAAGTACGGCGTCGACACCGGCAAGGACCTGGCCGAGATGAGCCTGGACGAGCTGCGTCAGTTCAGCGACCAGATCGAGCAGGATGTGTTTGCCGTACTCACCCTGGAAGGCTCGGTGAACGCGCGCAACCACATCGGCGGCACCGCGCCGGCACAAGTGCGTGCAGCGGTGGCGCGCGGCAAGGCGCTGCTGGCTTCCCGCTAGGCGCGTACCGAGGGCCGCGCCCTCGAATCACCACACAAGGCCGCTGCCACAGGACACCTCGAACCCTGTGGAAGCGGCCTTGTGCCGTGATGGGCCGCACAGCGGCCCTTCTTCCCATCACCGCTTGTTCTGCACCATCTCCATGAACCTTGGCATCGCCGCCTCCTTGTCCGCCACGATCCGCGCCATGTGCGGATGCTCGCGCAGCTTCCCCAACAGCGCCGCTGCCTGTGGGTAGTCCGCCAGGAAATCGATCCCCAGCACCTTCTTGCCTACCGCACACGCCAGGTCGACCGAGAAGCAGAACATCAGGTCAGCCAGGGTCAGCTTTTCGCCAGCGACATAAGGCGCGAACTTGCCGTTGCGCTTGAGCGTGGCAAAACCTGCCAGCAGCTCGCTGCGCGCCCGCTCCTTGATCAGCGGCTCCACCGCCGTACCGAAGAACGCTTCGGCGTAGCAGGTACGTGCAGGCAGTTCGATGTACAGCTCGATCTCCTTGAGCAGCTCACGCACCTTGGCCTGCCCGAATGCATCACTGGGCAGCAGCGGATGCTCGGGGTGGGTCTGCTCGATGTAGTCGAGGATCACGTTTGTCTCACTGAGAAAGCCGTGTTCGGTTCCCAGCACCGGAACCTTGCCACGCGGGCTGATGGCCAGCACCTCGGGCGTCTGCCCGGAAACGAACGGCACTTCCTCGAAGGGCACGCCTTTTTCCAGCAGGGCCAGCTTGACCATGTTGTAGTAGTTGCTGACCGCGAATCCGTAGAGCTTGAGCATGAACGACAGCCTCCAGGCCGTAAGGGGTTGGCCTGGCTGTTATAGCCGCCTGGCCACCCCCTGACCAGCATCATGGCGCGCGTCGATGACCGGGCATTGCCGACACAGGCATGGCACACTGTCGCTTTCATCACAGGAGTAGCGCCATGAGCGAACCCACCGACATCGAAAACGACGACGAAGAATTCGCCGAGGCGACGCTGACCCAGGCCATCGAGAACCAGATCGAGAGCGGCAATCCGCCTGCGGCCAAGGCCACCTTCAACAAGCTGACCCTGGTCGGCTACGAACGCGAAGACATCCTCAACCTCATGGCCCACGTGCTGGCCATCGAGATCGACGCGCTGCTCACCGAGGACCGCGCATTCGATACCGAGTGGTACGAAAATGCCCTGCGTGCCCTGCCCGAATTGCCACCTGAGGCAAATCAAGGCGACGACGACGAAGCCTGACTACACTCCTGACTTCCATCCTCGTCTGAGAAGTCAGGAGTCGCCCCATGTCCTTTACCCCCGAATTGGTCGCCGAACTGGAAGTCCTTGCGCTGTTCAACCTCGACAGCAGCCAGGAAGGGATCAAGATTCACGCCAATGCCTCGCCAGCCCTGGTCGCTGCGGCCAAACGCCTGCATGACAAGCAACTGACCGATCAGCCAGACGGCGGTTACCTGACCAGCCTGGGACACGATGCGGTGGAGAGCGTGCAGTTGCTGCTGAATGTTCTGAAGACCCCACAGCCTGCATAACTGCACCGGCCTCATCGCGGGACAAGCCCGCTCCCACAGGTGCAGCACCGTTTTCAAGGGTCTGGTTGGATCTGTGGGAGCGGGCTTGTCCCGCGATGAGGCCCGCAAAGACACCGCACTTTCTTGGGCGCTGGAAAAATGGCGTCAAAATGCCACTCACCCTCTTATCCGACCTCGCCACTCAGGCTAAACTCGCCGGTGCTCCCCCGGCCTGTCTGAGTGCGTCATGAACCACCCCCATGAAATTCGCCCCGATCTGCACGACGGTATCGACCGCAAGGTGCTGTCGACCCTGCGCGGGCGCTTTCTCCAGCTGAACCAGGGGCGCCTCGAGCGGGCCATGGAAGGACTGTCCAGCCGCCAGCAGCAGGTACTGACGCTGCTGCCGCTGTTCTTCCACGTCAATCATCCGCTGCTGCCGGGCTATGTGTCGGGCAGCACGCCAGCGGGCGTCTCGGGCTTCGAGCCGGACGCCGATCTGTTGGCCGAGGCCCAGCGCCTGACCCGCTCCTTCACCTACAAGGCCCGCCACGGCAACCCGCCACGGCCGATTCACGGCCTGTTCCTCATGGGCAGCCTCGGCACCCTGGCCCAGGCCGAGCAAAGCGACATGGACCTGTGGGTCTGCCATGCGCCGGGGATTGGCGAGGGCGCCCTGGCCGAGCTGCGGCGCAAATGCCAGTTGCTCGAGGCCTGGGCCGCTACCCAGGGCGCCGAGGCGCATTTCTTCCTGATCGAGCCCCAGGGCTTTGTCCAGGGCGAACGCGACAGCCAGCTCAGCTCCGACGACTGCGGCACCACCCAGCATTACCTGCTGCTCGACGAGTTCTATCGCACGGCGATCTGGCTGGCCGGGCGCACGCCGCTGTGGTGGCTGGTGCCGGTCTACGAAGAGCACAACTACCAGGCCTACACCCAGACGCTGCTGTCCAAGCGCTTCATTCGCGCCCAAGACGACCTCGACCTGGGCCACCTCGCGCACATCCCCCCCGGTGAGTTCGTCGGCGCCGGACTGTGGCAACTGTTCAAGGGCATCGACTCGCCCTACAAATCGCTGCTCAAGCTGCTGCTGACCGAGGTCTACGCCAGCGAGCACCCCGAAGTGCGCTGCCTGAGCCTGGACTACAAAACTGCGGTGTTCGCCAACCGCCTGGACCTCGACGAGCTGGACCCTTATGTCATGGTCTACCGGCGGATCGAGCAGTACCTGCAGCGCCGCGGCGAGCACGCGCGCCTGGAGCTGGTGCGACGCAGCCTCTACCTGAAGGTCAACAAGAAGCTCAGCGCCCTGGCTCGCACACGCAGCACCGGCTGGCAGCGCCAGCTCCTGGAGCGCCTGACCGAGGAGTGGGGCTGGGACGAGCGCCAACTGGCCCTGCTCGACAGCCGCAGCCAGTGGAAGGTCCGCCAGGTGGCGGTCGAGCGTCGCGAGCTGGTTGCCGAGCTGAACTACAGCTACCGCTTCCTCAGCCAGTTCGCCCGCGACCAGAACGCCAGCAGCCGCGCTGATCAACGCGACCTCAACGTACTGGGTCGGCGCCTGTACGCAGCCTTCGAGCGCCGCGCCGGCAAGATCGAGGTCATCAACCCGGGCATCGCCCCGGACGTCGCCGAAGACACGCTCACCCTCGTCCAGTCGCCCAACCGCAAGGAGCCGGGCACCCACCACTGGGGCCTGTACAACGGCAACCTGGGCGTGCACGAGTGGGAACATTTCAGCCCGATCAAACGCTGCCGCGAACTGCTCGAACTGCTGACCTGGGCGCACCGCAACGGCGTCATCGACAGCAGCACCCGCCTGGCTCTGCACCCTGGTGTCAGCGACCTGAGCGAATTCGAGCTGTTCAACCTGCTCGGCAGCCTGCAGCAGACCATCGCGCTACCGCTGGAAACCGTCAGCGAAATCCGCCTGCTGCAACCAAGCGTGGCCGACGAAATCCTGCTGCTGGTCAACGTTGGCATCGACCCGCTGCGTCATCACCGCGACCTGAACATCCTGATGACCACCGAGCGCACCGACTCGCTGAGCTATGCCGGGGTGCGCGAAAACCTGGTGCTGACCTTCGACCAGATCACCCTGAACAGCTGGAACGAAGTGCTGGTGCAGCGCTACGACGGCGAGCACGCGCTGATGCGCTGCCTGCGTGATTTTCTCAACAGCCAAGGCCCACGCACGCAGCGTCCGCGGTTACGGGTGCGCTGTTTCTGCCACAACCGCGCGCAAGCGATCGCCCAGCGCGTCGAGGACATCTTCGAGACCGTGCAGTCGCTGCTGGATCAGGGCCTGAACCACCGCTACCTGCTGCAGGTGGCGCAGCACACCCATGTGCTGGACCTGGTGCCCGGCCAGGTCAGCCTGACCACCCTGGACGACCAGGATGCCGTGCTCGCCCACCTCGGCGAGGAGCGCAGCCAGTACAGCCCGCTGTACCTCGACGCCAACGCCCTGCAGGACCACGACCTGCCGCTGGTGCTGGAGCAGGGCCAGCCGGGTTGCATCCAGGTGTTCTATCGCCTGCACGAAGGCTGGGCCGAACTCTACGTACTCGATGAGTACAACGCACTCTGGCAGCAGCGGCTGCCACTGCAGGACGAAAGCCACCTGCTGCTGCCCCTGCAACGCTTTCTGCAGTCGGTCGTGGTACGCCGCGATGCCCAACTGCCGCTCGACAGCCTGCAACAGGCCGCGCTGGACATCCTCTACTACCAGCTACTGCCCAACGGCCCAGGCAAATGCCGTGCCCTGGAGCCTCGGCCCGCGCCACAGGTCGCGGGCGGCCAGCCGTACTACGAAGTGCAGGCGATTCTCCAGGCAGGCGCGGGGGATGACGTGCATGTCACGCTGTATTGCGACCAGCAGGAGTTTTCCCAGCTCGATCACGGCGACCAGCTGTATGCCGTGGTCGCCCGGCAGATTCTCCGCCAGCGCCGCAGCGCCGGGAACTACCGCTGCTACATCACCGACCTGGATCTGTCCGAACTGCTTGAGGACGAACAGGGCTCGACGGTGCTGTTCCTGCGCTACAAGCGCGAACTGGAGCAGTCGCTCAATGATGGGCTGGAGCAGCTACAGGCTGGTTTGTAGGTGATGCCGTTCAGAGGTCGAAATCACCCGCCGCTTCAGGCTGGTATTCCACCTCGAGCAGCTTGAGCTTCAGCGTCTTGCCACCCGGCGCCGGCCAGTCGATCTGGTCGCCCACCGACAACCCCAGCAGCGCACAGCCGATCGGCGCCAGGATCGAGACGTTGCCTTCCACGCCTGCGTCCTTCGGGTAGACCAGGGTCAGGTGATAATCCTTGCCGGTGGCTTCCTCGCGGCAGTGCACGCGCGAGTTCATAGTCACCACGCCCGCCGGGACCTCCTCGTGGCCGACCACCTGTTCGGCGCGGTCCAGCTCGTCCTGCAGGGCGAGCACACCCGGCGTGCTTTCGTCGAGGCTGTCGAGCAGACGCTCAAGACGCTGCACGTCCAGTCGGGTGAGGATGAGGGAAGGCTTGGTGCTCATGGTCCAGTCAGACTCCTTTCAACGAAGTATTTCAAGCTGTAGATAAAGCAAAACCCCGCCCAAGGGCGGGGTTTGAGAATGCTTCTGGCGCGGCCAGTACCGGATTGACACTACCACAGCCGGGCAAATACTCAAGCCTGTGGCGTCGAAGCCCTCAGCGCGTCGGCCTCGCGGCAGATCTGCCGCCGCCGTTCGTCATCGGCCGAACGCCATTCACGGATATGCTCCACATGCCGCATGCATCCGGTGCAGACCCGACGCTCGTCGAGTCGGCAGACGCTGATGCACGGCGAAGGCACGGCCGGGCTGACGTTGCTGTAGAGCGGCTTGGGCGGCCGCGGTTGCTCGCTCATCTCAGATCTCGTCGAAGTCCAGCTTCTCGCCGACTCGCTCCCAGACGATGCGCTCGAGCATCTCACCGAGCAGTTCTTCGCTCTTCTCGCAGACCCACTTGCCACTCTCTTCGTCATAGTCGAAGTGGAAACCGCCCGAGCGGTCGGCCAGCCACAGCTGACGCAGCGGCTCCTGGCGGCTGAAGATCAGTTGGCTGCCGTTGTCGAACTTGATCGTCAGGACACCGGCGGAGTTTTCCATGTCCAGGTCCAGGTCGGTCTCATCGAACAGATCCTCCAGGGCCTGTTGGGTCGCGTCGACCAGGTCGTGGAAACGCGCTTCGCTCAAACTCATTGCAGGAACCTCGAAAATGGCTGCACACACGCAAGCCGGGCACGATACGACCGCTGGGCGCTGATTGCAAAGACTAGCGACCGGCAGCACCGAGCCCAACCCTCACAACGAGCAAGCCTGGCCCGCCCGACGGACCGGCCCTTGCATAGGCAATCCGCCGGTCGCTCGGTATACTCGGGCGCAATACTGCTTATTTCAAAGGATTTCACCCATGAAGCGCCTGATTTCCTCCATTGCGGCGCTGGTCGCTGTAGCCTGCCTCGTTTCGGCCTGCGGTCAGAAAGGCCCCCTGTACCTGCCTGAAGACGGCAAGGACGGCAAGAGCGCACGCAAGTCGTCGCACCAGCACGCGCAGCCGGCCAAGGCCGCCCCGCAAGACGAAGAATCGCTGCCCGAGCAGTCGCCAGAGCAGTAAGGAAATCCAATGGACGCATTCAACTACCGCGACGGTGAACTGTTCGCGGAAGGCGTGGCCCTGTCGGCCATCGCCGAACGTTTCGGCACCCCCACCTACGTCTACTCGCGCGCCCACATCGAGGCCCAGTACCGTAGCTACACCGACGCCCTGCAAGGGGTCGAGCACCTGGTGTGCTTCGCGGTCAAGGCCAACTCCAACCTCGGTGTGCTGAACCTGCTTGCACGGCTGGGCGCGGGCTTCGACATCGTTTCCGGTGGCGAACTGGAGCGTGTGCTGGCCGCCGGCGGCCGGGCCGACCGCGTGGTGTTCTCCGGCGTCGGCAAGACCCGTGAAGACATGCGCCGCGCGCTGGAAGTCGGCGTGCACTGCTTCAACGTCGAATCCACCGACGAACTCGAGCGCCTGCAAGTGGTAGCCGCCGAGATGGGCAAGGTCGCCCCGGTCTCGCTGCGGGTCAATCCGGACGTCGATGCCGGCACCCATCCGTACATCTCCACCGGCCTCAAAGAGAACAAGTTCGGCGTCGCCATCGCCGATGCCGAAGCCATCTACGTGCGCGCCGCACAGTTGCCCAACCTGGACGTGGTCGGTGTCGACTGCCACATCGGCTCGCAGCTGACCACCGTCGACCCGTTCCTTGACGCCCTCGACCGCCTGCTCGACCTGGTCGACCGCCTTGCCGACTGCGGTATTCATCTGCGTCACCTCGACCTGGGCGGTGGCGTCGGCGTGCGCTATCGCGACGAACAACCACCGTTGGTGGCCGACTACATCAAGGCCATCCGTGAACGCGTCGGCGCACGCGACCTGGCCCTGGTGTTCGAGCCGGGCCGCTACATCGTCGCCAACGGCGGCGTACTGCTGACCCGCGTCGAATACCTCAAGCACACCGAGCACAAGGACTTCGCCATCATCGATGCGGCGATGAACGACCTGATCCGTCCGGCGCTGTACCAGGCCTGGATGGGCGTCAGCGCGGTCAAGCCACGTGAAGGCGAAGGCCGTGCCTACGATCTGGTCGGCCCGATCTGCGAAACCGGTGACTTCCTCGCCAAGGATCGCCAGCTGAACCTGGCCGAAGGCGATCTGCTGGCCGTGCACTCCGCGGGCGCCTATGGTTTCGTCATGAGCTCGAACTACAACACCCGTGGCCGTTGCGCCGAAATCCTGGTCGATGGCGACCAGGCCTTCGAAGTCCGCCGCCGCGAGACCATTGCCGAACTGTTCGCCGGCGAAAGCCTGCTGCCGGAGTGAACCCATGCTGCTGCGTTTCACCAAGATGCACGGGCTGGGCAACGACTTCATGGTCCTGGACCTGGTCAGCCAGCACGCGCACATCCAGCCCAAGCATGCCAAGCAGTGGGGTGATCGCCACACCGGCATCGGCTTCGACCAGCTGCTGATCGTCGAGGCACCGAGCAATCCGGAAGTGGATTTCCGCTACCGGATCTTCAATGCCGATGGCTCCGAAGTCGAACAGTGCGGCAACGGCGCGCGCTGCTTTGCCCGTTTCGTGCTGGACAAGCGCCTGACCGCGAAGAAGCGTATCCGCGTCGAAACCAAAGGCGGTGTCATCGAGCTTGATGTGCAGAACGACGGCCAGGTCTGTGTCGACATGGGCCCGCCGCGCTTCAACCCGGCCGATATCCCCTTCGTTGCCGACCAGCAGGCGCTGAGCTATCCACTGGAAGTCGATGGCCAGGTTCACTCGATCGCCGCCGTGTCCATGGGCAACCCGCATTCGGTGCTGCGCGTCGATGACGTGCGCAGTGCCCCCGTGCATGAGCTGGGCCCTAAGATCGAGCACCACCCGCGCTTCCCGCAGCGGGTCAACGCCGGCTTCATCCAGGTCGTCGACCGCCACCGTGCCAACCTGCGGGTCTGGGAGCGCGGTGCCGGCGAAACACAGGCCTGCGGTACCGGCGCCTGCGCCGCCGCCGTGGCAGCCATCGCCCAGGGCTGGATGGACTCTCCCGTGTCCATCGACCTGCCGGGCGGGCGCCTGAGCATCGAATGGGCTGGCCCCGGCAAACCGGTATTGATGACCGGCCCAGCCGTACGCGTCTACGAAGGACAGGTTCGTCTCTAAGCGAGTATCCGCCATGACCGATCAGCCACAGGTTGTACCCGAGCAAGCCGCCGACCTCGACGCCGAGGCGGTGGTCGCCTACCTGCGTGCCCACCCAACCTTCTTCTCCGAACATGACGAACTGCTCATCGAGCAGCGCATCCCCCACCAGCGCGGCGACAGCGTGTCGCTGGTGGAACGTCAGCTCAAGCTGCTGCGTGACCGCAACATCGAAATGCGCCATCGCCTGTCGCAATTGATGGATGTGGCCCGCGACAACGACCGACTGTTCGACAAGACCCGCCGCCTCATCCTCGACCTGCTCGACGCCAGCAGCCTGGAGGAAGTGGTGATGGCGGTCGAAGACAGCTTGCGCCAGGAGTTCCAGGTGCCCTTCGTCAGCCTGATCCTGTTCGGTGAAAACGCCGCGCCGGTCGGCCGCTGGGTCAGCGGTGCCGAGGCGCAACAAACCATCGGTGGCCTGCTGGGCAGTGGCAAGACGGTCAGCGGCAACCTGCGCGAGCATGAGCTGGCATTCCTGTTCGGCGAAGACCAGCGCAAGGACGTCGGCTCCAGTGCCGTCGCCTCGCTGGAGCATCAGGGCCTGCACGGCGTGCTGGCCATTGGCAGCCGCGACCCGCAGCACTACAAGAGCAGCGTCGGCACCCTGTTCCTCACCTACATCGCCGAAGTCCTCGGTCGCGTGGTTCCGCGCTTCACCCAGACGCTGCGCTCGGTACGCTGATGGAACGCCAGCTGGAAGCTTATTGCGCGCACCTGCGCAACGAGCGCCAAGTGTCCGAGCACACCCAGCTGGCCTACCGCCGCGACCTGGAGAAAGTGGTCGAATTCTGCAACACCCAGGGCATCGCCAGCTGGCAGGCCCTGCAGATCCAGCAACTGCGCCAGTTGATCGCACGCCTGCACCACCACGGCCAGTCATCGCGCAGCCTGGCGCGCCTGCTCTCGGCGGTGCGCGGCCTGTATCGCTACCTCAACCGTGAGGGGCTGTGCCAGCACGATCCGGCCAACGGCCTGACCCCGCCCAAGGGTGAGCGTCGCCTGCCCAAGACCCTCGACACCGACCGCGCCCTGCAACTGCTCGACGGCGGCGTCGACGACGACTTCATCGCCCGTCGCGACCAGGCCATTCTCGAACTGTTCTACTCCTCGGGCCTGCGCCTGTCGGAACTGACCAACCTCGACCTCGAACAACTGGACCTGGCCGGCGGCCTGGTCCAGGTGCAGGGCAAGGGTGGCAAGGCCCGCGTCCTGCCGGTCGGGCGCAAGGCGCGCGAGGCGCTGCAGGCGTGGCTGAAACTGCGCGGGATCAGCGCGCCACGCGACGGTGCGATGTTCGTCACCCGCCAAGGCAAGCGCCTGGGACCACGGGCCATCCAGTTGCGGGTCAAGGTCGCCGGAGAACGCGAACTGGGCCAGCACCTGCACCCCCACATGCTCCGCCACTCCTTCGCCAGCCACCTGCTCGAATCGTCCCAGGACCTGCGCGCGGTACAGGAGATGCTCGGTCACGCCGACATCAGCACCACGCAGATCTACACCCACCTGGACTTCCAGCACCTGGCCGCCGTCTACGACAGCGCCCATCCCCGAGCCAAACGCAGCAAAGGCAGCGACTCATGAGTATCAAGCTGATCACCTTCGACCTGGACGACACCCTGTGGGACACCGCACCGGTGATCACCAGTGCCGAAACCGTCCTGCGCGACTGGCTTGCCGCCAATGCCCCAACCCTGGGCGGTGTGCCGGTCGAGCACCTGTATGCCATCCGCGAACGCCTGGTGCAGGCCGAACCGGGCCTCAAGCACCGCATCAGCGCCCTGCGCCGGCGCGTGCTGTTCCACGCACTGTCCGAGGTCGGCTACAGCGAGCAACAAGCCCAGTCGCTCGCCAATGAGGCCTTCGAGGTGTTCCTGCATGCCCGGCATCAGGTCGAGGTGTTTCCCGAAGTGCAGCCGGTGCTGCAGATCCTGCGCCATCACTATGTGCTGGGCGTCGTGACCAACGGCAATGCCGATGTGCGGCGGCTGGGGATTTCGGACTACTTCCGCTTCGCCCTGTGCGCCGAGGACCTGGGGATCGGCAAGCCCGACCCTGCGCCCTTCCGCGAAGCCCTCAAGCGCGGTGAAGTGGAGGCCAGTGCCGCAGTGCATGTCGGCGATCATCCGGGGGACGACATCGCCGGGGCCCAACGCGCCGGCTTACGCGCAGTCTGGTTCAACCCCCAGGGCAAGGCCTGGGCCGGCGAGCAGGCGCCCGATGCCGAGATCCAGCGCCTGTCGCAGTTGCCCGAGGTGCTGGCACGCTGGCGCTGACGGCCCTATCGCGGGCTAAGCCCGCACGAACACCCAAATTCCAACCACAAAAAAGCCCGCAGCGACCGCGGGCTTTTTTGTATCCAGCCACTCAGATAGGGCGGCTGCCGTACTTGTTGTCCGGCTTCTTGGGCGGATCGGCGACCACGTTGGCCTCGACTTCCTGGACCTTGCCACCGCGTGCCAGGAACTCTTCCATGGCGCGCGCCAGCGCGTCGCGTTCCTTCTGCTTGGCTTCCATGCTCGGCATCTCGTCTACCGAGACTGCCGCCTTGGACTTGCCTTTGGCGGCAGGTGCAGGGCTGCTGTCGTCGTCGCCGGCGTCTTCCGCGCCGTCGTCGGATGCCGCTTCAAGGGCCTCATCACCCTCGTCTTCGTCGCCTACTTCGAGGTCATCATTTTCCAGATCGTCGTCGCTCATGTTCTACCTCATGACTTGCGAAAAGCAGGTTAGTTATAGACCAGTGATGCCGTAGACCGGCAGCCACCAGTGAAAATTCAACTGGCCGTGGGTTGGCCACTGCCTTGGATGTACGGCCCCTGGTGAGGGCGTTTCACCCAGCAGATCCCAGCTCCTGGCGGGATCTGACGAAATCCTTGAGCCACCGCTGCTGGCCTTGCGCTATTGGCAAGCCTAGCAAAGCGTGGCGAAGTGTGTGGAAGGCACTGCAAACACCCTTCGGGCGCGCATTCTAGCGCGCCGGGAGAAAAAACAAAGCTCCATCAGTACCCGCTTTTCTGTAAGTTTTCTGCCTGCGTCACGAACGTGCCGGATAAACCGTTTGCCTACCGGCGAAACGGTAAAAATCAGGCAAAAAAATGCCCGGACAAGCCGGGCAAGTTTTTTACTGCAGGGCGGTTACAGGTTGTAGCCGCGCTCGTTGTGCTGAGCCAGGTCGAGGCCGACCGACTCTTCTTCTTCGTTGACCCGCAGGCCCATTACCACGTCCAGCACCTTGAGGATCACGTAGGTGACGATGGCGGTGTAGGCCACGGTGAAGATCACGCCCTTGGCCTGGACCCAGACCTGCGCACCGATATCGGTGACCGCGCCGAAGCCGCCCAGGGCCGGTGCTGCGAACACACCGGTGAGAATCGCGCCGACGATACCGCCGATACCATGCACACCGAAGGCATCCAGCGAGTCGTCGTAACCCAGCTTGCGCTTGAGGCTGGTGGCGCAGAAGTAGCAGATAACACCCGACGCCAGGCCGATTACCAGGGCGCCCATCGGGCCGACGGTGCCGGCAGCCGGAGTGATGGCGACCAGGCCGGCGACCACACCCGAAGCGATGCCCAGGGCACTAGGTTTGCCGTGGCCGATCCACTCGGCGAACATCCAGCCCAGCGCGGCGGCGGCGGTGGCGATCTGGGTCACCAGCATGGCCATGCCGGCAGTGCCGTTGGCCGCTGCAGCGGAACCTGCGTTGAAGCCGAACCAGCCGATCCACAGCATGGCAGCGCCGACCAGGGTGTAGCCGAGGTTGTGCGGAGCCATCGGCGTGGTCGGGTAGCCTTTGCGCTTGCCCAGTACCAGGCACGCCACCAGGCCTGCGATACCGGCGTTGATGTGCACCACGGTGCCGCCCGCGAAGTCCAGTACGCCCCAGTCCCACATCAGTGCGCCGTCACCGCTCCAGACCATGTGCGCGATCGGCGCATAGACCAGGGTGAACCAAACGCCCATGAACACCAGCATGGCGGAGAACTTCATGCGTTCGGCAAAGGCACCGACGATCAGTGCCGGGGTGATGATGGCGAAGGTCATCTGGAAGGTGATGAACACCGCCTCAGGGAACAGCGCGGTGGCCGAGGTCAGGCCAGACGGCGTCACACCAGCGAGGAAGGCTTTGGAGAAGCCGCCGATGAACGAGTTGAAGTTGAGCACGCCCTTTTCCATACCGGTGGTATCGAAGGCGATGCTGTAGCCGTAGATGACCCACAGGATGCTGATCAGACCGGTGATGGCGAAGCACTGCATCATCACCGACAGCAGGTTCTTGGAGCGCACCATGCCACCGTAGAACAGGGCCAGGCCCGGGATGGTCATGAACAGTACCAGCGCCGTGGCCGTGAGCATCCAGGCGGTGTCGCCGGAGTTCAGTACCGGGGCGGCTGCTTCCTCTGCCAGGGCCAGGCCAGGCATTACGAGGGACAATAGGGCTCCTAGCCCTGCGATCTTGCGCAGAGTCATTTGTTTTCTCCTGGGGCGTTTGGGTTTGGTGAGGCTTGTTGTGTCGCTTAGATCGCGTCGGTATCGGTTTCGCCGGTACGGATGCGGATCGCCTGCTCCAGATTCACCACGAAGATCTTGCCGTCGCCGATCTTGCCGGTGTTGGCCGCCTTGGTGATGGCTTCGATCACCCGGTCCAGGTCCTTGTCATCGATGGCGACATCGATCTTGACCTTGGGCAGGAAATCGACCACGTATTCGGCGCCACGGTACAGCTCGGTGTGGCCTTTCTGCCGGCCGAAGCCCTTGACTTCGGTCACGGTGATGCCTTGCACGCCGATTTCCGACAGCGACTCGCGCACGTCGTCCAGCTTGAACGGCTTGATGATGGCAGTGACTAGCTTCATGAAACTCTTCTCCCGATTTGGTGGACTTGCCCCAGGAAAACAAACCCGTCTCAAGTCTAAGCGCAGCGCCTGGCTTTGTAACGCGTCGTCGGCTCCATTCCCCCACCGACACACGTTTCGGCGGGTGGAGAGGGAGCCTTGCGGCTCCGCCTGCACACTGCCCGATCACAAGGGACTGCATCAGTGCATGGCGCACAGAGGCCTTTGCAGAAACCTTGCCAGATCCGGCAAAGGGCCAGAAAACAAGTAGTTGCGCACAATGCTCGGGATTAGCCCATGGCCAGTACGCTGAAAGCTGCTCGATTCTGGTGCATCGAGCCACCAGCAGCTGCTCAAAAAGTGTGCGCCCGACCGTCGAAATGCGCCGTGCTACACTGCCCACCTTTCACACGCCACGGAACAGCCTGACCCATGCTCGCGCCCAAAGCCCTTCTCGACGCCCTGAGCGACCAAGCCTCGCGCCTGTTCAGCGGCGACACCGCGCAGCCGCGCGCCGAACTCGAAAGCCAGTTCAAGATCCTGATGCAGAGCGCGTTCAGCAAGCTGGACCTGGTCAGCCGGGAAGAATTCGACAGCCAGATGGTGGTCCTGGCGCGCACCCGCGCGCGCCTCGAAGCCCTGGAGAAGCAAGTGGCCGAGCTGGAAGCGCGCCTGGCGCCACCGGCCCAGGACTAGCCCCCCTGAGGGATATACGGCCTGCCTCCGCGCAGAGGTCGGCCGCAAACTTCAAACGCTTCCTACAAACACCAGGGAGCATTCAAACAAGATGAAACTTATTTAAAGTTCACCTCCCCGGTTGACTTCGATACTACCCTTGAATAAAGTTCGCTCGCCCTGAGAAAAGGGGCCTTTTTTCCATTCACTGAAGAATTCAATGGACACAGTATCTAGTCGCTGCCTGACCACCGCCGTACGGCCCGGTCAGGCACTTGAACCGGAACACCGGTCCCGACACCCTGGTCGGGCAAGCCGCGCCAGAGCCTGATGCTCCGCCGTGACTTGCCACAGCCGGTGTCCGCCGGTTGGAGGCAAGCTCATGAACCTCACGTCATTCGTTTCACATCGCCTGCACGCCTGCCTGGCGCGTTTGCAGGCCAGCGCCTGGCCGCCCCGTGGCCCGTGCGCTCCAGCCCAGCCCTCGGCCGCCGTGCGCGGCCCGCAGTTGCGTGCCGTATGGCAGGCACACCCCTGCCACGGAAAACTCCAGTTGCGCCTGCACTGGCACCATGAAGACAGCCAGGACCCTCCAGGTAGACGGGGGCCGCTGGCACGCGTTTGCGCTCGCCTGAGACCCCACACGCTCCACTGAACGACTGATATTGAACAGTAACTTTTTATCGAACTTTCAACATTGAAAGTTCGCCGGACCGTTATTGCCCATTATTTATCAACGAGGAATACAAACATGGACTGCGCGAGTAGAAAGTTCGCTGCCGAAACAACTTCCGACTCTCGGCAGCGGACAGACAACTGTCGGAAAAACCAAGCTTTTTTCTGCGACCCGACATGCCTTCGTTCACCCCCTGAGTGAAACGTCTGTGTGTCGTGCCGCCGCAGCGGCAGGAGCACAGCAACATGACCGTCAAACACCGCAACACCGCACCGGCCAAGGCCGAACGCGAAACCCGCCTGTCCACCCGCGCCGCCCGTGAAGCGCGCAATGGCCTGTCCGTCACCCTCGCCAACCTCGATGCCAGCGAGCATGGCCTGACCGAACACGAAGCCGCCAAGCGCCTGCAGCGCGACGGCGCCAACCAGGTCGCCCACGACCAGCAACCACACGCCCTGGTGCAACTGCTCAAGGCCCTGCACAACCCCTTCATCTACGTCCTGCTGACCCTGGCCGTGATCAGTTTCGTCACCGACTACTGGATGCCGATCAGCGCAGGTGAAGCGGACGACGCCGACCTGACCAAGGTCATCATCATCATGACCATGGTCAGCCTCAGCAGCCTGCTGCGCTTCTGGCAGGAGTACCGCTCGAACAAGGCCGCCGACGCCCTCAAGGCGATGGTGCGCACCACCGCCACCGTGCTGCGCCGCGAACAGTTCGGCCAGCCGCCGCGCCTGCGCGAAGTGCCCATGGACGAACTGGTGGCCGGCGACATCGTGCAGCTTTCGGCGGGCGACATGATTCCCGCCGACATCCGCCTGCTCGAATCACGCGACCTGTTCATCAGCCAGGCGGTGCTCACCGGCGAGGCACTGCCGGTCGAGAAGTACGACACCCTGGGCAATGTCGCGCAGAAGTCCGCCACCGATGACAGCGGCAACCAGGACAACCTGCTCGAGTTGCCGAACATCTGCTTCATGGGCACCAACGTGGTCAGCGGCCGCGCCCGCGCCGTGGTGGTCGCCACCGGCCGGCGCACCTACTTCGGCTCCCTGGCCAAAGCCATCGCCGGCTCGCGCAGCCAGACCGCCTTCGACCGCGGCGTGAACAGCGTCAGCAGCCTGCTGATCCGCTTCATGCTGGTGATGGTACCGGTGGTGTTCATGATCAACGGCCTGGTCAAGGGCGACTGGGGCGATGCCTTCCTCTTCGCCCTCGCCGTGGCCGTGGGCCTGACCCCGGAAATGCTGCCGATGATCGTCAGCGCCAACCTGGCCAAGGGCGCCGTGGCCATGGCCCGGCGCAAAGTGGTGGTCAAGCGCCTGAACGCCATCCAGAACCTCGGTTCGATGGATGTGCTGTGCACCGACAAGACCGGCACCCTCACCCAGGACCGGATCATCCTCGAGCACCATGTGCGCATCGACGGTGAGCGCGACAGACGCGTGCTGGAACTGGCCTGGCTCAACAGCCACCACCAGAGCGGCGTGCGCAACCTGATGGACCAGGCCGTGCTCCACTTCGCAGGTCAGGAGCGTGAATTCCAGGCGCCCTACGCCTACGCCAAGGTCGACGAGTTGCCGTTCGACTTCATTCGCCGTCGCCTGTCGGTGGTGGTGAAGAACGCCCTGGGCGATCACCTGATGGTGAGCAAGGGCGCCGTGGAGGAAATGCTCGCCATCGCCACCCATGTGCAGGAAGGCGACAGCGTCGTGGCCCTCGATGAGCGTCGGCGCCAGCGCCTGCTGGCCAGCGCCGATGCCTTCAACCGCGACGGCTTCCGCGTGCTGGTGGTCGCCACCCGCGACATTCCGGCAAGCGAAGGCAAGGCGCAGTATCACACCGACGACGAGCGCGACCTGGTGATCCAGGGCTTCCTGACCTTCCTCGACCCGCCCAAGGAAACCGCCGGCCCAGCCATTGCCGCCCTGCGTGAGATGGGCGTGCGGGTCAAGGTGCTGACCGGCGACAACCCGGTGGTCACCTGCAAGGTGTGCCGTGAAGTCGGCCTGGAGCCCGGCCTGCCGCTGCTCGGCCAGGACATCGAGCGCATGGACGACACCACCCTGAAGATTCAGGTCGAGGAACGCACCGTTTTCGCCAAGCTCACCCCGCTGCAGAAGTCCCGCGTGCTCAAGGCGCTGCAGGCCAACGGTCACACCGTGGGCTTCCTTGGCGACGGCATCAACGACGCTGCCGCCCTACGCGACGCCGACGTCGGTATCTCGGTAGACAGCGGCACCGATATCGCCAAGGAATCGGCAGACATCATCCTGCTGGAAAAAAGCCTGATGGTGCTCGAAGAGGGCGTGCTCAAAGGTCGCGAAACCTTCGGCAACATCATGAAGTACCTGTGCATGACCGCCAGCTCCAACTTCGGCAACGTGTTCTCGGTGCTGGTGGCCAGTGCGTTCATTCCCTTCCTGCCGATGCTGGCGATCCACCTGCTGCTGCAGAACCTGATGTACGACTTCTCCCAGCTGTCGCTGCCGTGGGACCGCATGGACAAGGAATTCCTCAGCGAACCGCGCAAGTGGGATGCCCGCAACATCGGCCGCTTCATGCTGTGGATCGGCCCGACCTCCTCGATCTTCGACATCACCACCTTTGCCCTGATGTGGTACGTGTTCGCCGCCAACAGTGTCGAGATGCAGGCGCTGTTCCAGTCTGGCTGGTTCATCGAAGGCCTGCTGTCGCAAACCCTGGTGGTGCACATGCTGCGTACGCGCAAGGTGCCGTTCTTCCAGAGCACTGCAGCGCTGCCGGTGATCCTGGCCACGGGCCTGGTGATGGCGCTGGGCATCTACATCCCGTTCTCGCCGGTGGGCGCTATGGTCGGTCTGGTGCCGCTGCCGTGGGAATACTTCCCTTGGCTGGTCGCCACCCTGCTGGGCTACTGCGTGGTCGCACAGACCATGAAGACCCTCTACATCCGCCGCTTCGGACAGTGGTTCTGAGCCTGCAGGGAGAGCAGACCATGCGCGTACTGATCTGTGCGGGACGCAACTACGCCGACACCCGGCGCTGCCGCCAGGCCCTGGACGATGTCCAGCGCCAGCGGCCGATCCGGGTGTTGATCCACGGCGGCAGCCAGTTCCTTGGTGGCGAGATCGAAAGCTGGGCACGCGAGCACGGCGCCGACCTGGTGCGCTACCCGCCCAACTGGCAGCTGCACGGCAAGCAGGCCGAACGCCTGCGCAACCTGTTCATGTTCACCGACAGCCGCCCCGAGCTGTTGCTCGCCCTGCCCGGGGGCGACGACACCGAGGAGCTGCTGGCCAGGGCCCGCGGCGCGGGTGTGCAGGTGATCTGCGGCAGGCAACCACGACAACCCGAGCGAGAGGAGCATTGCCATGACGCCTGAAAAGCCTGATGAGAGAGCCCGTTTCTCGCTCACCCACGACCTGCCACCCGCCCAGGCCCGGGCGGCGCGGCGCAATGTGCTGTTTGTGATCGTGACCTTGGTGTTGAGTGGGGTGTTGGTAGTGTTGTTTGGGGTCGAGGCGCGGTTGTCTGGATGATGCGCCGCAACAGGCTTGTGGGGCGCCGCGAACGCCGGCACTGCCGGTGCCAACCACCACGGTGTCTGCTTCGCGGGCAAGCCCGCTCCCACAAGTGCTGCACCGACTCCGGTGCCTGTGCCCCCCCTGTGGGAGCGGGCTCGTCCCGCGATCGGGCGCGCAGCGGCCGCCAACGTACGAAAGTTCTGAAACCTCTAGCAGGAGCCTTCGATCCGTAAACCTTGGGAAGTATCCTACGCGCTTTGCGGAAGCCTCTTAATTGTCGGGGAAATACCTCAGGGATAACTTCGCTGGGTCGCCCACATTGGCGACTGGGTGTGAGAAGCCCAAGTGTTTCAGGAATGGCTTCCCGTCATGGTAGCCGTGCGCGAGCAGGTTTCGACCTGGCCGTGTCCCTGGACCACGGACTTCTCACCTCGTGCACGGCTGCCACCCTAATCCGTGAGAAGGGTTCTGATGGCAGCTCCAGATGTCGTCCAGGAGTTGAACCATGAAGAAACTCGTCCCCGACCCACCCCGCCTCAAGCTCATCAACAACCCCTACTTCTCCATCCACACCGACATGACCCCTCCCGACGCCCTGGCCCACGCCAGCGAGCTGTTGCGCGGTGTTGCCGAAACCATCGACGAACACTGCCGCACCTATGCCGGTGTACCCGGCCTGCACATGCTGTCGAACGCCGCGCACTCCGCCGAAACGGCTCGCGCGCTGATCGAACATGCGCTGAACCGGATGTGACCCTGAGCCCGTCAAGGAGTGATGAACATGAGCGGTAACCAATCCGGTCGCACCACCGCAGGTGTTGCCACCTTTCTCGAGATGTTTCGCGTACAGCCCGGTATCCCCTATGAGCGCGCCATCGAAGAAATCTCAGTGCTGGTGGGCTGTACACGTGATCTGAGCGATCAGTTCACAGGGGAGGCAAACCCTGCGGCAATCACCGCCCTGCACTACCTCAGCGCCCTGGCCAAGGCGTTGTTGAATGATCTTGAAGTCAGCCGCAACGCTGGCGTCTGAAACCTCACGAGCAATCCTCGATACCGCCTCGGCATCGAGGCCCAGGCAAATGCTGCACGAGCACGCTTCAATGAGCTGAAGTCTCAGGCCGCGCAAGAATCCGTCACTAAAGTATTCCCTCCCTGTGCCGTTAACTGCCTCAACTGGAAGGATTTATTTAGCTGGACTTTGCGTAAGTCGAGCTAACCCATGGAAGGCACCGATGCAAAGTGACCGGAAAGGACATGCAGCTGCCGTAACGCTGCAGACCGGGCAAGGCGGACTGTTGTCCGTCGTGCGACATACGAAAATGTCAACACATGGAAAATACGCTATGCAATTCAAGAAACGGATCTTCGCGGCCCTGGCCGTTACCTCCCTGTTCGCTGCCGGTGCAGCGCATGCAGGCCCTCCCGTGCAGATCACCGTCAAGAATCTGGGCACTGCCGAAGCCAAGTACTCGATGATCGGCAACAACGAAGCCCTGACCAACGCCAGCGCAACGCCCAAGCCCAAGGATTCGATCCTGCCGAACCAGGCCTTCACCTTCGTCGTGACCGGCCCCCTGAGCCCAGACATCACCACCGCCTTCGTGCGCTACGCCATCGGCGGCAAGTCCTGCGTGTTCCGTACCTCGTTCGTCAACACGATTGCCCCGGGCGGGCTGGGTGGCACCATCACCAAGATCCCGAAATGGACCAAGGATGCCGATGCCAGCGGCGGCGCTCGCTGCACCGCAACCATCACCTCGACCAGCCTGTCGAACTATTCGTGGAACGTCGAATTCACGATCAAGTAAGTCGCTGAACGTTCTGCCCCGGAGCGATCCGGGGCAGAACGGGTCCAAAGTAGACGCAGCATCCCCGCTGCCCAGAGAGATACGGAGACGATCATGGATGGTGTCAACAGCCTGCCGGCGTCACAGGTAAAAACCCTCAACGCAACTCAAGGCACTGGCAAGCCAGATGAAAAGCCTGACGCCACGGCCTCGGTCGCGTCGCCCCAGAAAACGGGCAGCTCGGATAACGCCAGCATCTCGCCACTGGCGCAGTTGCTCAGCGACGCAGCAGCACGGGCGGCAAAGCGCGACGCCAGCACTGACCGTAGCGGCCTGAAAGCCATCGCCGAGCAGGTAACCCGCGCTATTCACAGCCCGGCGTTCGAGCAGTCCAAGGTCGAACGCGATGCCGAAACGCCCGCTTCGGACGACCCACAGCGCCTCGAGCAAGCACGTCAGGCAACCGCCTTCCTGAACAACAAAGGTTCCAACCCGTTCGCGGGCATGTCCATGGAACAACTTTCTCTGATCGTGCATGACGACAGCGGTGCATTTACAGTCAACGAACGGCGCGCAGCGCTGGTGGAGACCGGTGCACAAGAAGAGGCTTGGTCCAGGGCGGTTTCGCAGAAGTTGATGGACGAGTACAACCGCGACGGGCACATGTCACCTAAAACCCTTCAAGGCATCCTGGATTATTACAAGGGCCTGCCGCCGATCATGGAAGCCCAGCTTCCCGACAACTACGAACACGATTTGAACAAACTCATCCAGTACGCCGAAAAAGAACAATCGCACAGCAAGGATCAACTGCAATCGCTGCTCGATCTGGTCTTGGCAAAACGCCTTGAATACACCGACAAGACAGTAACGCAAGACACCTGAATTTATTCAACCAGGTGCCCATCGTGTTGAGTGGGATACCTGGACAGATTCCCAAGGATCGTGGGCAATGGATGCCTGAGTCACCCAACCAGACGCTGATTCGCCTGCAAGGCGTGACGCATGCGTACAGCTCCCATAGCGCCGCGCGGCCCGTGCTGCGTGATGTCTCGTTGTCGGTCGAGGCCGGCCAAAGTTGCGCCATCGTTGGCGCCTCGGGCTCGGGCAAGAGCACCTTGCTCAGCCTGATCGGTCTGCTCGACCAGCCCACCCAAGGACACCTCCACCTGGCAGGCCGCGACATGACCCTGGCAACCGATGGCGCCCGCGCAGTGATGCGCAACCAGCACATCGGCTTCGTTTTTCAGGGCTTCAACCTGCTGCCGCGTCTGGATGCCCTCGACAATGTCGCCTTGCCGCTGCTTTACCGTGGCGAGCCACGCAACTCGGCACGGGAGGCGGCGCGCCAGCAGTTGCGGCGGGTAGGCCTCGGCGAACGGCTGCACCACCGCCCGGCAGAGCTCTCCGGGGGCCAACGCCAGCGAGTGGCCATTGCCCGCGCCCTCGTCGGTGAGCCCCAACTGCTGCTCGCCGACGAGCCCACCGGCAACCTCGATGGCCAGACTGCACAAGACATCATCGAACTGCTGCTGGCTCTCAACCGTGAGCAGGGCGTCACCCTGGTCATCGTCACCCATGACCTGGGGATTGCCCGTCGTCTGCAACGCTGCCTGCAGGTTGTCGAGGGCTGCATACGCGAGGTCGTGCATGGTTAGCACGCGAGCCTACGGCCCATCCCTCGCTCAGCGCCTTTCTGAACCATTCGATAGCCTCCAGCGCCTGGGACGCCGGGCCATTCTGGCGTTGCTCGGTATCGCAGTCGGCTGCGCAGCCGTGGTTGCGCTGCTGAACATTGGGCACAACGCCCAGCGCCAGGCGATGGCGGTGTTCAAGGGCATGGGCAGTGACCTGCTGGTCGCCGACGTGCAATGGCCTGCAGGCGCCCACTTGTCGGCACAGGCAACGCAGCCCTTCGACGCCCAAGCCGTGCGCGAAGCCGAGCCGGGACTGCGTGCAATCAGTCCGCTGAGCCTGTCGTCGGTACGCGTGAGTCTGCACGGACGAACACACGACGCGCTGCTAGCCGGGGTAGATCCGCAACTGGCCGAAGTACTCGACCTGAGATTGATAGAGGGGCGTTTCATCAGCCCTTACGACAGCCGCAGCACCCATGCGGTACTGGGCGAGCGCCTTGCCGCCGATCTGGCCGCACAGGGCATGCCGGTCATGCCTGGCGCACAGCTACAGATCGCAGGCTACGTGTTCCAGGTGATCGGCGTATTGCACGGCATCGGACAAAACCCACTGCTGCCGCTGTCGATCGACGACAGCTTGCTGATCCCGCTCGAAGGTATGCGACGGCTGGTCAGCGCACCTCAGGTGGGTACCGTTCTGGCGCGCACTGCCGACGGTGCCGACCCACTTGCCGTCGCCCCTCGCCTGCAGGCGCGGTTGCAGACCGCACTGCCCGGTCGCACGATCGATGTCCAGGCTCCCCAGCAGTTGCTCGCCGGTATCGCCCAGCAGTCGCGGCTGTTCTCCTGGCTGCTGGCAGGGCTGGGCGGCATTGCCCTGCTGGTGGGCGGTGTCGGGGTGATGAACGTGATGCTGATGAACGTCTCCGAACGCCGCCGCGAGATCGGCGTGCGCATGGCACTAGGCGCCCGCCCGCAAGATATCGCCTGGCTGTTTCTCCTCGAAGCGGTGGTACTGGCCGTGACCGGCGCAGCTTGCGGTGCAGTGCTGGGCGTGGGCGCGGGGTGGCTGTTTACTTTGCTGTCTGGCTGGGCCGACTTCAGCCTCGCCCCCCTGTCGTTGCCACTTGGCATCGGAGGCGCAGTCCTCACCGGGCTGTTCTTCGGCTTGAGCCCGGCGCTGTCTGCCGCCCGCCTGCAACCGGTACAGGCGTTGCGCGATGATTGAGCGCTGCCTGGCCTTGCTACTGCTGATCATGAGCACCGGGCCTGCCCTGGCCAGCCTGGCGCTCGCGCCTTCCCAGGCGACCCGGTCGAGCGCACCTTCGCCAGCCGTTTCCAGCCTCTCGCTGAAGGCACAGCGCATTGATTTGAGCCTAAGCGACGCGATCTACCTCGGTCTGCGCGACAACCGCGGGATCCGCAGCGCCTATCTGGATCGAATTGCTCAGAAGTTCGACCTGCGGGTGGCCGAGGATCGTTTCAGCCCCAAGCTGCTCATCCGCGGCAACTACCTGTCCAATCACAACCAGGCCGACCGCTATCGCCAAGGGGATATCACACCCACTACGACCCTGCTGACTCCTTACGGCACCCGCCTGAGCCTGGGCTGGACCTATCGTCACACCGAGGCCGATCTGGCCGGGCTGACCCGTAACGACGGCGCCAACATCACGGTCATCCAGCCGCTGCTGCGCGGTGCCGGCAGGGATGTCGCCACGGCACCGGTGCAACTGGCCCGCCTGGGCGAGCAGGTCAACCGGCTGGCGTTGAAAGACACCGTGGCGCAGACCATCACCCGAATCATCATCGGTTATCACACTCTGCTGCAGACCCAGGAGCAGTTGCAGATTGCCCGCGACGCCCTGCAGCGGGCCAATCAATTGCTCGAGGTGAACCAGGCAATGATTGCTGCCGGTCGCATGGCAGCCTTCGAGATAGTCCAGACCGAAGCCGAAGTCGCCACCCAGGAGCTCGGACTGGAAGACGCCCGCAATCAACAGCAAGCCGCGCGCCTGGCTCTGTTGCAGATGCTGGCGCTGGATCTCGATACCCCCATCGTCGCCAGCGACACGGTCCATGCAGACGCGATCGATGTCGACACCTCCTTGGCCCTTCAACAGGCTCAGGCCCTGCAACCGACCTACCTCATCGAACTGATTGCCGGCGAGCAAGCAACGATCAACCTGACGGTGGCGCGTAACGAGCGCCTGTGGGACGTCTCTCTGGTCGGTGGTGGCGCCCAGGTACGTGAACGCAACAACCTCAACGGCAGCGCGCGCAGTTGGGAGAATTATGTGGGTGTTCAAGTGGAAATTCCGATCGGTGACCTGAGTACCCGTCAGGCTGAAGTACATGCGCGTGTCGGGGTGGAAACCCAGGAAGTCCGGTTGCAGGAAGCACGTCAGCAACTCCAGCGGGACGTGACCAATGCCGTGCGCGACATCGGCGTGCGCTGGCGCCAGTACCAGATTGCCCTGCGCGCGCAGGAATTGTCGCAACGCAAACTAGCGATCGAACGAGAAAAACTCACCGTCGGCCGATCGAGCAACTTCCAGGTTCTGAGTTTCGAGAACGACCTGCGCACGGCGCAGAATACGCGCCTGGGTGCGCTCATCAGCTACATGAACGCCCAGGCCGAACTGGACCAGACCCTGGGCACCACGCTGGACAGTTGGGACATTGCACTGAATGACTAGGTTTTGCTCGATCACTGGCGGCCGCGCGCTACTGGTGCTGGCCCTCGCCAATCTGCCGGGCTGCTACGGCGATGCGGATGAGCAGCCGGGCGCTTCCCCGCAAGCGCAGTGGGTGCAGGTAGCACCGCGCCTGCTGGAAAATCGCCTGGGCCTGGTAGGCCACCTGCAGTCAATGGACCACATCACCCTCGCTGCACCTTTCGATGGGCTGATCGCCGACGTGCGCGTACAGGAGGGCCAGCACGTCGAGAAAGGCCAGGTGCTGGTGACGCTGGACCCTGCGCAGTTGCAAGTGCAATTGCGCCAGGCACAGGCTGAGCTGCTCAAGGCCCGTCGAGAGGCGCAACGCCTGGAACGTTGGAGCTCCAGCCCGGAAGTCGCCCGCGCACGGCGCGCAGTGGCGGCCGCGAACCAGAACCTGTCCCGCAGCGAGAATAGCCTGCGCGATACCCAGGCGCTGTTCGAGCGCGGCATCGTCGCGCGAATGGAGGTCGAAAGCCTGGCTCAGCAAGTGAACACCCAGCGCCAGGACCTGACCGCCGCCAACGAGGATCTGCTTACAACACTTGCGCACGGCCACGGCGAGGAGCTCAGCATCGCGGCAATGGAACTGGCCAACGCCCAAGCGCGCCATCAGGCCCTCGAGCAGTTGTATGCACGACGCGAACTGCTCGCTCCGCTGGCCGGGTATGTGGTTCGCCCGGCCCCTCAAGAGGGCGGAAAATCCGTTCCCCTGCAAACGGGTGTCGCCGTTACCCAGGGGGTACCGCTGCTCGGCGTGATAGGCCAGGAGCGCTTCCAGGCCTTGAGCCGGGTGGAAGAGACCGACCTGCGCCTACTCCACGAAGGCATGCCGGTGCAGATCAGTGGCGACGGCTTTTCCGGTGAACTGAGCGGCCGCCTGACCGCCATCGGTATCCAGAGCGAGACGGCTGATACGCAAGGCGCCGGAGCCCAGTACCCAGTGAAGGTGTCGATCGACCTGCCAGCACAGCCCTTGCAGCACCCCATGCGCGCGGGGATGAGCGCACGCCTGTCGATCATTCTGCAGCGTGACGAACAGGGTATCGCCATTCCCCCGCACGCATTGCGCGATGATGGGCAGGGGGGACGCTACGTGGTGTATCGAGCGACGCCACAGGCTTCGGTCGAGCAGATTCCGGTGACGACCGGTGCAGCGGTGCCCGAGGGCGTGATGGTGCGGGGGCTGGAGGCTGGGCTGGTGGAGGTGCAGGCGCGCACGCCTGACTGAAGAACTGCCACGTCCGAAGACCAAAATCCGGAAACCAGGGTGATCTGACAGTGTTCAATGCGTGAACTGAGCTGCAAGGTCCGCATGTATACATCGCCTTCCATGCGGACCTCGTGGCTGGCCACCACCGCACCATGCCCGCAGTCTGTTCCCAAGGCTTCCAATGCCGATATCGCCTCAGGCCGTGACGATGGTATTGCCCAAGGGCTCGAGCAGGCCCTGGCGAGTGGCCCTGCACACGGCACTGACCAAAGCCTGCAGCGAAGCCTGGAGAATGCTGCTGTCTTTACCAACACCGAAAAGCAGCTGGTTGTTGACGCGAATTTCCACATAGGCGATCGCCTCGGCCTGGGCGCCATCACGTACCGCATGCTCATGGTAGTCGGCGATGTCGAAATTCAGGCCAAGTGCGGCAAAGGCGTTGACCAGCGCGGCGAGCGGCCCGTTGCCCTTCCCGGTCAATGGCAGGCGGCCACCGTCAACGAGCAGTTGAGCATTCACGTAGGTGCTTGCTTGGTCACTGGTGAGCATGGGCTGGGTCAGGGTGTAGGGCCTGCCCTGCTGCAGATAGGTTTCAGTGAAGCAGGACAGGATCATATCGCTGGTTACTTCCCGGCCTTCGGCATCGGCAACCCGCTGGACTACGCCGCTGAACTCCATTTGCAGACGCCGCGGCAGCATGATGCCCTGCTGCTCCAGCAGATACGCCACGCCTCCCTTGCCCGACTGGCTGTTGACCCGGATCACCGCCTCATAGCTGCGCCCCATGTCGGCAGGGTCGATCGGCAGGTAGGGGATTTCCCAATAACCGTGAGGGTTTGCGCGGCGGCGCGCAAAGCCTTTCTTGATCGCGTCCTGATGAGAGCCGGAGAACGCAGTGAACACCAACTCACCGGCATAGGGATGACGAGGATGGGTAGGTAACTGGTTGCAGTACTCGACCTCACGCTGAACGTGGGTGATGTCCGAGAAGTCCAGTTCAGGGCTGATGCCGCTGGTATACAGATTCATGGCCAAGGTCAGGATATCGACGTTGCCGGTGCGCTCGCCATTGCCGAACAGCGTCCCCTCGACCCGTTCGGCACCCGCCAGGCACGCCTGCTCGGCAGTTGACACCCCGGTGCCG
Organism: Pseudomonas putida; assembly: GCF_001636055.1. Classification (NCBI taxonomy): domain Bacteria; kingdom Pseudomonadati; phylum Pseudomonadota; class Gammaproteobacteria; order Pseudomonadales; family Pseudomonadaceae; genus Pseudomonas; species Pseudomonas putida. Next base: position 692,585 of record NZ_CP011789.1, on the reverse strand, counting down.
CGGTCATTGTGTGGGTGCACGCTGATGATCACGCTGTCTCGCTGGCTCACATGCCTGCAGAACCATTCGATCTGGTCGGCGAACACGTTGGCCGTCGACACCTCGACGGTTGTGGGCAGATTGAGAATCATCTTGTTGGACGGCGTTGGCTGGAACTCGGCGATGACCGCGTCGCAGATTTCCAGGCCGAAGTCCAACTCGGTGAAGCAGAACGTTTCCGGCGAATACTGGTAGGTCCACTGGGTTTGCGGATTGGCCTGCATCAACGCCTTGATCTCACGGGTGGCCTGGGTGGCAATATCGATACAGCCAGCGCGGTCGACACCGAACACGACTTCGCGGAACACAGGGGCCGTGGCGTTGTAGACATGCACAATGGCCCGCGGCACGCCCTTGAGCGCCTCGAAGGTGCGCTCGATCAGGTGAGTACGCGCCTGAGTCATGACCTGGATGGTGACATCGTCAGGGATTGCGCCGCTTTCGATAAGCTCACGGACGTAATCGAAATCAGTCTGCGATGCCGCCGGAAAACCTACCTCGATCTCCTTGAACCCGACCTTGACCAGCAGATCGAAGAAGCGACGCTTGCGCTCGGCGTTCATCGGTTCTATCAGGGCCTGGTTGCCGTCGCGCATATCAACGCTGCACCAGACCGGTGCGGCTTTCTGTACCTGGCCAGGCCAGGTGCGGTCCGGCAGATCAACCACGTTGAAATGGCGGTATTTAGTGGAAGGGTTCTTCAACATCATGGTGGCGTTTTCCTTGGCCTGTAAGCGATCGTGCTGGCGCTGGATGAGGTGAGCGTATATCTAATATTGGATCCAATTTATGCTGAAAGCGCTTAGTCTGGATTGCGTTCTGTTTACCCAGAAACAGGGTTATGTTTTTTAAAATTGCTGAGAAATCAATTTTCTTAGTGAATACTTGCCATATGACATAAAAAGTATCTTCACGCTGCTGCGCCACGGTGGGCCTGACGGACTGTGTCCACTCAACAAAAAAACGCCATGCCTTGGCAAAATCTCGTCGCACTCTTCACCCCCCACTGCCCACGCCCCTGGCTATCCTTGCCCCTGCCGCAGGACGCGGCATCCCCAGTGACCAAGGAGTGTCCATGTCCCTCGCCCTCGTCCACAGCCGCGCCCAGGTCGGGGTGCTGGCGCCCGCTGTCAGCGTCGAAACCCACCTGGCCAACGGCCTGCCCAACCTCACCCTGGTCGGCCTGCCCGAGGCCACGGTCAAGGAAAGCAAGGACCGGGTACGCAGTGCCATCGTCAATTCCGGCCTCGACTACCCGGCCCGACGCATCACCCAGAGTCTCGCCCCCGCCGACCTGCCCAAGGATGGCGGGCACAGGTTAGATAAAGTCATGGACGTCACATAGTACTTAATACACCTATGGACGTTTTCGAGCTCCAAGCTACGCTTCTCGTAAAGCATATATTTGAAGCCCACGCTCGTTCGTTGGCTTTTCTGACGGGAACATACCCATGGCCCGACTTGAGTCGATTGATCACACACCCTACCGCTCAGAGGCCCATGAAGACCGCTTAAACTGGGAGAGGGTTGTAGACGGACGCATGATTAAAGGGCTCCCACAATTATTCTGGGCAGACGGAAAACCATGGCGTGAAGCAAACCTGTGGCTAATGGAAGGTGCCTGCAACCAAGAAGTCGATCTGAAGACGGTTCAAGCTAAAGCGACATGCTTGCATACCTATGCGAATTGGTTGGAAACGTCAGACAACAAGTGGTGGGACTTCCCTGCTAGAAAGGAGAATCGGTGTCTAGTTCGCTACCGAGGCGCTCTTGTAGCGGCCAGAGACAACTCAGAACTATCCTCTTCGACAGTTTCTCAACGAATGCGAGTAGTTGTCAGCTTCTATCGCTGGCTCGCAGCTACGAACCTTCTTTCACCTGCCTGGCCCATGTGGAAGGAGCGAACGGTAGGTGTGCATTTATCTAACCCTTTTGGCTTTAAGCGCACCCTTGCGATAACCACCACTGATCTGGCCATACCTAATAGAGCGCGACCAGGTGAACGACTAGAAAGCGGGTTACTTCCCGTATCTGCATCTGATCGAAATCAAATTTTAGACTTCGCTCAAAGCCAAGCGTCTGAAGAGCTTTTTCTTCTATTAATCACCGGCTTCTTTACGGGCATGAGAATTCAAACATTAACAGACCTAAAAGTCAAAACGCTATCTAACGCAACACCTGACCCTTGCGATCCGAATTTATACCGAATAAACGTAGGCCCAGCAGCATCTCCCTCCGTGGCTACAAAATTCGACGTTACAGGGCAAGTTTGGATCACAAGGGAGTTATTAGAGAAGCTTCTCCGTTACTCTCATAGCGAACGTCGCCTGAAGCGAGAGATAAAAGCATCGCCAGACCATAAGGATCTCGTGTTTTTGACTCGCTTTGGCAATCCATATGCGCAGCGAGGATCAAATAAATCTGCAGCAATAAATGTAGAGATGCATGGATTTAGAAAGATTGCATTAGCTAACGGAATCCAAAGCATGCGAAATTTTCGGTTCCATCAAACTCGCTGCACCTTTGCCACTGAGCTAGCACGACTTGCAATCAGCTTTGGTGGCGGACTTCACGCAGTAGCGATAGTGAAAGAAGCTCTCCTACACAAGAACGAATCAACAGCACTTAAATACATCAAATTTGTAGAAAAAACTCCGATAAAGCGAGAGCTAGCAAACTCGTTCACCAAAGCCTTTCTTGGAATTATCTCGGGAAAGCACTGATATATGTATAAACTAGACGTGCCAGTACCAAACTTAAAGTTTACAGGTGTAGCCTATGGAATCAGGGAAACACCTCTAGATCTAAAAATACTACTTTATTATGGAGGAGCAGCCACCGACATTCGTAAATTCGAGGACTTTCTTTCGAAAGGAAAATTTGGACCACCGCTTTTTGAACGCCTACCCTTACTGGTAAGAATTCACAGCGTCATACAGACGACTATTACAGCAGGTGGCAGTCGGTTCACGGCGAAAACCAGCATACATTGCCTTAGACAATTTTATTCTTGGGCTGAGCAAGCAAGACTTCCCCTTTCATTAAGTTCCATAGATGACACTTTCATAGCGTGGACGGATCATTTGCTATCTCGGCAACGCAGAGACAAGACGCTGAAGACAGTGACTATCGCAGGAAAGGCAACGATAGTAAGCTCATTACTTGATCAGGCTTTAGACCTGAAAATTGGACTTTACCGCAGTACACGTATACCAAAAAAATACAACAAGAAAAAAGTGCTAGGCACTAACGCAGACAAAACAAAGCTGAGTGAATCTTTTGATTTTGGAACCTGCCTACTAGACATTGTCAACGCATTATCAAGTGAGGCAATTCGCGGATCACTCCCAGTGCGCATCAACTTTCGCAACGGCAGATTTCTTGACGAGTGGTCCGGACTAAGGCCGGCAGACACTGTTAAATATCTACTTCCTGGGCACGGGAGCTCTGTGGATAGAAAAAAAGTGCGAGAAGCTCGCGAGCGCTGGGAGAAAGATGCCTCATGGCGCACTCGCTTCCCACTAATCAATCTACGAATACAGGCAGAGTTGCTAATTTTTATTTCGCAAACCGGCATGAACTTGTCGCAAGCACACAAACTAAAAATAGAAAAATGTACATTCCAAAGCTTTCTAGGCGGATACCAAGTCCGCCGTGTCTATAAGGGACGCAGGCAGGGAGAAATAGAATTCGAAATATTCAGTGAGTACCGAGAGGTTTTTGAAAGATACTTAAGGTGGCGAAATGACTTCTTCCCTGATAATTACTATGACCTCTTATTTCCTGAGTCGTCACCTCAAAAAAGATCTAAAGATATCGCTCCAAAATTTCAGGCGATTAGAAGAATATGTAAGAAACTGAATGTTCGCTACATCTCACCAAGAGAGCTTCGAAAGACGAGAGTAAACTGGCTTATTAGAACATCTAAAGACGTATCCTTAACCTCAGAAATCGCACAGCATACTCAGCAGACACTTCTTCAAGTTTACGACCAGCCGCACCACCAGTGCGCTGTTTCTGAGATTAGTAAATTTCATGCTTTTACCGAAAAAACATATGAACCTCCAGGTCCTGGGACATGTATCAATCCGACCCCCAGCCCTCAGAATAATTCGCCGCCTCTATCTCCGGCGCCGAATTGCCTAAGCGCTGCCGGATGTATTTTCTGCGCCCATCATCGGGATCTAGATGACGCGGACCATGTATGGTCACTTGCAAGTTACCGACATTATAAATCCCTAGAGCTGACATGGAGTAGAGCTCTAGTTATGGATTCGAGTGATAGTCCAGCAATGTTGACTATCGAACGTCTCACCGAAAAATTGAACGCGTTTAAGTTAAGTAGCTCCGTACGCGCACTCTGGGTGATTGAGGCGTTAGATCGTATTGAAGAAGGCTATTACCATCCAAAGTGGTCTGGCTTCATTCAGCTGATAGAGGTGTGTTCATGAGTTTAACGGCTTCTTCTTGGCGCCTAGCTATCGACTCACCATTAATATTGCCTCAATCTGAAAACTATCGTCTCCCTAGCTGGCCACCGCCTGACGATTTCCCTGTTGTTATAGACTCCGCCGGAAGAGTCGTTAGCTTTTACGGCGACTCATTCTGGAACCTTATGCCGTGGGCCAAGCAGTGTCTAAGATTAAATTTCGGTGATAAGCCACAGCGCAAAGACGATCCTGTCACAACCTCCGTAAATGCCAAACTAGCGCGCCTAGTGGCGGCATGGTGGCTATGGGGCCCCCATGCTGTAACTAGCGCAGTTTCTCTGAAAGCACGATTCGTCTGTTTGTTTCCACTATTCGTACTATGCTCTAATGAATCTATCGCCGCGTCTGACCTATGGAAGTTCCCAAGAGTCGCCGATAAATTACTAACATTCATTCCTCCCTCGAAAGCCTCTGAAGCGCTCCACCACCTACACGCATTGTTTGAACAACGTGAAAAACTCGGATTTACAATCCTTGACAGAGAGGGACTGCGCAGATTCCAGGCTTCCATGCCAGTACATCAGGTTAAGCAAACGCCATATATCCCACCTCGAATTTGGACTTATCAGGTTGGTCGCTTACGTAATTTCCTAGAAGACTTCCACAGTCACCGAGACAACATCGAAAAATGCTATAGATACTGCCTTGAAAAATATACAACATACTATGGATCTTTAGGGGAGGCCTGTAGTCGCTCAAAACATCTGGCCAAGAATCGCCCCTCACCATTCAGTGTAAGAAGTCATCAAGCAACTGAGAAACTCGAGTTTGACGGAAAATTTCCTTCAATAGCGCGACGCTATGGTATAGATGGTCTGCTACAGAAATGGATATTGCAGCCCGACCAATCAATTGCCAGTGTGGACTACAGCATCTCAGCACTATCAAGTTATTTTACGATGGTTGGTAAAGTAGGTACCGCCTATATTCTGAACTTCTCAATGATGCGAATCGACGAGGCATGGGCACTCCGGACTAATTGTTTAGAAGTTGAGACTGATGAAAAACTTGGAAAAATCTACACCCTCCGAGGGGTTACAACAAAAACCGTAGAAGACGACGATGCGCGATGGATCACATCTCCCTCTACCAAACTTGCTGTTGATGCCATGAGATACATAGCTCGGTTAAGAGTAGTCTGCGCTGAAGCCAATCCTCGCGTCCCCACTACTTTAGAGGATATTCAGTCTCATCATCTTGTACTGCGTTCTTATGAGCCATGGGCTAATGCCAAAAACACAGACACTCCTCTCCATATCCGCCCAATGTATCCCAGCTACCAAGCCGTTATTGACTCGTACCCTAATTTGTTCGACCCTAAACACCTCAAAATTACTGAATCCGACTTAATCACCGCCAGACTTGTTACTACAACATTGGACGACGAAGCGTTCAAAGTAGGTGAATTATGGCCGTTGGCCTGGCACCAACTTCGACGCACTGGCGCAGTAAATATGCTTGCCTCTGGACTGGTATCAGATGCCTCAGTCCAATACCAATTGAAGCATGCCACTCGAGCTATGTCGCTTTACTACGGCCAAGGCCGATCGCAACTAAAAGTCAACAGCGATGCTTGCACCCATTATGTTCGGACAATGTACGAGATTCTGAGTAAAGAAATAGCACTATTATTCTCAGAAAGATTTGTTAGCCCATATGGAGATGATCGAAAAGCGGAAATCCTGAGGCTTGTTGACGCTAGCGACATGAAGAAGCTTAGCAAATCAGCAAAGTTAGGACAGGTCTCATGGCGTCAAACTATGCTAGGTGGATGCACCAAGCGAGGCCCTTGTGAATATGGTGGTGTGGATAACATTATCCGTTGCGGCGGCGGAGATCACCTAAGACCGTGCGCGGATGCTTTGTTTGACCGAGATAGAAAGCAAAACATTCAGCAATTAGCAGAACAGATCAAATCTCGTTTATTGGACGCACCTATAGATTCACCATATCGTGACTCTTTACTTGCTCAACAACGCGCAGTGGAGAATGCCCTCAATGTCATCTCTCATAGACACCTCGCCAGTTGTAGGTCGGGCGGAAAAAGCATTCCGTGAAGCTTTTGGGCGTTTGAAGTTAGGTAAGCCCGAGCGTCTCCCGGAGGGTGCTCCTGTGACGCAGAATAACGTAGCCAGGGAGGCTGGAAATGATCCGTCTGCCCTAAAAAAATCACGGTACCCTGCACTTATCCTAGAAATTCAACATTGGATCAACGAGCACAACCTTGAATCTGCGCCGTCGACTAGACAGAGCACACTCGCTCATCGTAGAAAAAACCGATCACTCAAGCAAACTATCAGAGACCTAAAATTACAGCGTGACAACGCGGCCTCGTTACTTGTCGAAGCAGATGCCAAGATTCTCGAGCTGACTATTGAAAATAAGCGCTTACAGGCTTTGCTAAACCACTCAACTATTAACGACATAAGAAATCTAAAAACTTGAGAAACGCTATAATTACGTTACTGGATGACCACCTCCAGACTCACCATCAGAGCTAACACTTCAGGGATTGAAACCAGGGTGAAATATGCTGGTTTATGTCAAGCGCATCAACCAGCATAATTACAATGATTCTTCGGAAAACGGAGCAATTCTAAGCCTGGCTTCAATCAAGCTGAATCGTATAGTCGCTTAACTCCTCCCAGCAACGAGTTAACTCGAGCGACATTGCAGCCAGGATACTTCAGCTGTCGAACCAAATACCCGTATGCCACTGCCGCACGCTCTCGCTTACCAGCGGCTACTGATTCCGCCCATTCTCTGCAGCTATTAAAAAATTCAGCCGCGGGACAACTGTCAGTTACAAAATTCGACTGACCCCAAAGCAACGCCTCTCTTTCATCCGGCCAAGGGCTATCCTTAAGAGGTCCCTCAGGATGAAAAAAGACGCTTAGCTCGAAAGTTATAGGATCTCTGCTGGCAACGCCTTCTCCAACATCTCCATAGTCAATAATTACTGGGACCATGTTACCTGTAAGCAAAACGTTCATACCATGTAAATCGCCATGAACGCAAACGCAGTTAGCGAACACTGGACTTTGTTCGAATCTATCAATCCAGTCGTGCTGAACTAAGTGACGAATCGACCCAAACTGCTCATCACTGATAAACGCTTGCCGTATACTCTCAATTGAGATACGTCTCTGGGTAACAGCATCAGTCCATCGCTGCAGAGACCCCATAATTCCTTTTACTACAACGCTCGCATTGCCATGAATTATCGAGAACCCTGTAGAATCCGAAGCTGATGCCAAACTGTAGAACACCCCGGATGTATCTTTTGCCCCATGGCTCAGAACCGCTACCTTCCTTGGCGTAGAACTTGGATCTAATCTTAAAATGTACCTATCATGTCGTTCAACTTCATCCCGGATATCGTCAGGCGCCCCTATCTTTGCTACAGAGTTATGGATTTTTGCTCCATCTCCATCTTTAACTACTAAGTTGAGGACTAATGCGCCTGAAAGACCACCTCCAATTTTCCGCACCTCACAAAAAACGCCACCAACTGACGCTGTGAATATCCGGACTAGTCGCGCAACCCGCAAATCTATTTCAATATCAGTGCTAATTTCTACATCGCATACGGCGTCACAGGAACTCACATATGGTTCAATCAGCTTATGGAGATTGTTGATCCTATGTTTTGGCTGAAATCCTATTAGAGAAAGAGCTCTACCTTGCCCCCAGATATCTACTTGATGATTCAATGCTATCATCTCTGGCAAAAACTGCTCTGCTGAAGAGCCGGTTAGCATAAATATCGGTGTCCCAGGTGCAACAGATCTGGCCATATCTAATAAGTCCCGACCATGCTGAGGATCACTATCCATCGCGCCATCAACCGTGGGCAACTTGAGGTCGAGAAAAATGAGATCAAAAAAACCGTTTTGTAACCTGTCGGAGGCTGCCTCTATAGACGATGCGATCGTATAAATAGGCTCTCGACATATTGAGGAAACTATCCTTATTATTTCCTCTACAAAGTCCTGCTCATCCTCAATAATAAGTATATTCAATTAGTTAAGCTCCATCTTAGCTCATATGCGGCACCATCAGCCCCAGAGTTTCGGAGTTCGACAGAGCCGTGAAGTGTTTCAATTGCCTGCCTGGCAATTCCGAGACCAAAGCCTAAATGCCCAGACTTAGAAGACTCTCCAAGAACAAACGATCTAGCTGAGCTACTAGGTAACCCAGGACCATTGTCAATAATTGTTATCCAGTTGTCTTTGTCGGTCTGCCCCCAGCTAACCACAATCATCGGAGCACGAACCTCAGAACGCACTGACATTGCAGCCTCCATGGCATTTTTTATACCATTGCACAACGCAAGGCCTAATAAACCTCGGTCGCAGAATATAATAAGTGGTGAAATCCCAACATAGGACGCCTCCACATCTCTACCAATTCGCTCCACTTCAACCGAATCACGAATGAACTCGGAAAGATCCATTTCTATTGGTTTAGGAGATGAGGTTGCCTTTTTTAACTGCTCAATTCCATCGAATGTATCCTGCAGCTGTTCAATTCGTCGCATTGAGTTGGAGCTTTCAAAATTTGGAACATCCTGTGAAATTTCGCTCGCCAAAAGCCCTAGCTTTGAACCTATCTCATGGAGCAATAGTCCTGCCACCCACTCAATTGCGTCCGCTCTTACCTTTCTTTTCACCTCAGCAGGTACTATATCGTCATCTACTTCAGTTTTCTCAGGCAAATTTTTGTGAAGTTTCGATACGACTCTCTCGATACGTTTTTTAACGTACAAGTCAGCCTCGGTCGTCTGAAGCTTCATCAGCAACTCTATATCTGTAGGGAGGGCAACTCGTTCCAAAACCCCTAAAGCGGTAAACCTGCTATGTGATGTTCCGTTAGCTATCGCATAAAGGGCTTCTTCACGAGTCATCTCAAGAATTCCCGTTGTAGAATTCCGCACGTTTGGAGAAGGCTGCTGCGCCTCCTTCCATAACGGTACTGATAGCCGATACTATATCTTGCTCTTGAAGCGGTCCAGCTGACATCCTAAATCCACGACGACCGTCAGATCCTAGGTGTAGTACCATATCAGCATTCCCTAATACCGGAATGTTGGGATTATGAGTAGAAAATATTATTTGCCCCTTCCCCCCTCTTGAAACGATAACCTTTATCAGTGTTTCTGCAATAAACGCGTTGTCAATATGATCTTCAGGCTGATCTACAATCAACATTCGGTTCATGTGGGAAAGGATGAGGGGCAATACAACTGTACACCGCTGCCCAGTAGATAGCTCCGATATATCTTTATAGTCGGTACCATCTAAAAGCTGAAGCGAAACTTCGTCTTCAATATTTATAGTACACAGCTCCCCCAAATCGCAGCCCTTCAGATGCGAGAGGATTCTCGAAGCGCGATCCAATGTAATATTAGCTGCGTCAGCTATGGCCTCAGTATCAAAATTATCAACTGCTTCCATCAGCGCCCTCGGGCTTAAATTTTCAGCGATATCGTCAGCAACTTCAGCGTACCGCAGCCCACTCCCCCTCAAACTCTCAGAAATAGAAGCTGAGAATTTTTTTACTTGCCCGTTTCTATAAATCGAAACTCTTATATTTGGGCCCACTAACTTATTCAGCCAATTCGCTGCCTCTTGCCTGGCTTGGAAACGAGCAGAGCGTATTGTGTCAAGCTGATCCAAGGCGATTGCTCTTCTATCTATCAGAGCCTTCAGCATATCTTTGCGCTGAGTCAGGTAGGCAGTTATAGACTCCAGCTTAGCGATATTCTCTCTAAGCTCTTGCCCTTTTCTTAGAACTGCGCCTGAACCAGATTGCACACCCTCAATCTCGATCCTCAACTGCCTCGCAACATCTTCCTGTGCTATTTTATCCGCGGTGCATTTTTTTACGATGGCGTCTAATTCATGATATGTAGCGATTACGTTCCCAAGCTCTGCATTCATCCGCTTTCTCATTTCTTTTATTTTTTGCACTAACGGTAATGCTGACGGTGCTATGGACGCCGTTAGCGCAGAATCTAAGTCATCGGGCAGTGAATACTCGGCACTCTTTTTTACCTCATGACTCCATCCAGCCACGCCATCCCTGAGCCTGTTCACCTGTTGGAGAACGACACTGATGTTTGAGATTTCGTTAGATCTCTGGTTTAGATGCTGGGCTTTCTCCTGCAAAGCGAGGGAGCTTTTAGATACCTCCTGCTCTGCATAGGCTATTTTCTTTAGCTCCTCATGGAGACTAGGCAGCCCTTTTTGCGTTTGCTCGAGCTCATCAATTTCTCTGCGGCAGGATTCTACCTGCCGCGTCAGGTTGCGGCACTCACTTATGATATCTCGTTCGTCCAGATCGGTATCTTGCTTTAATTTTACAAAACCATCCAATAACCTAAGCCTGCCTGTAGCCTCGAGCCCAACGGTTTCGATTTCAGTCTGCGAAAAAATTACAGGTTTACGATAATTCGATGTCGCTCTGGGAACATCATCCATAGCAGTTCGAGTCACTAATATTAGTTGCTCATTATCTGCTATAGTAACTGTCACTTGCCCAGATCCAAGTATCGACAGCGCATGATCCTTACTTTTTCTCGTGGTTTCTGCCGAGGTACTAGTGACGTCAAGGCAAAACCTAATTATCTCAATCAATGAAGTCTTGCCAGTTCCACGCGCACCTATTATTGCATTCAACCCCGGAGTGAAGCTTACATCCAGGCCATCCAAAAAACCTTCTTCTATTTGTACCCTTGTAATATGCATTCAGACTCCAGTCCCTAGATATGGTTGTATTCAGAAATTGTTACCCTAAAGATACCTCACTGCGTGGTCCTAGAAAATCTGTCATGCGATATTTTTCTGTCCACCGCTCATGGTTCTGTGTACGTCCGTAACTAGAATTTCTCTCTCGCAGACACGCGGTTAGCATGGACGTACACCGATATTTGAAACCGCACAGCAAGCTCTAAGGCATGGACGTAGCACTAACTATTTCAGGATGGAAAACAAGGAGTTATAGAGCGTCCATGATTGCAAACTAACCCGTAGACAGCCGCTACGACCTTGCCATCGCCCTGGGCATCCTCGCCGCCAACGGCCAGGTGCCGGTGGCGACCTTGGTCGATTTCGAATGCCTGGGCGAGTTGGCGCTATCCGGGGCATTGCGCCCAGTGCAGGGCGTGCTGCCAGCGGCGCTGGCGGCGCGGGAGGCCGGGCGGGCACTAGTGGTGCCGCGGGAGAATGCCGAGGAGGCGAGTTTGGCCAGTGGGCTGGTGGTGTATGCGGTCGGGCATCTGCAGGAGCTGGTGGCGCACCTCAATGGCCAGGCACCGCTGCCAGCCTATGCCGCCAACGGCTTGATGCTACGCGCGCGCCCCTATCCGGACCTCAGCGAAGTACAGGGGCAGATCGCGGCCAAGCGCGCCCTTCTGGTCGCGGCGGCGGGGGCGCACAATCTGCTGTTTACCGGGCCACCCGGCACTGGCAAGACCTTGCTTGCCAGCCGCCTGCCGGGCTTGCTGCCGCCGCTGGACGAGCACGAGGCGCTGGAGGTTGCGGCCATCCAGTCGGTCAGCGGCAAGGCACCGATCGACTGCTGGCCACAGCGGCCGTTTCGCCATCCTCATCACAGCGCGTCGGGCCCGGCACTGGTCGGTGGCGGCAGTCGGCCACAGCCTGGGGAAATCACCCTGGCCCATCATGGGGTGCTGTTTCTCGACGAACTGCCCGAGTTCGAACGGCGTGTGCTGGAGGTGCTGCGCGAGCCGCTGGAGTCTGGCGAGATCGTGATTTCACGGGCCCGGGACCGGGTGCGCTTTCCTGCGCGCTTTCAGCTTGTAGCGGCGATGAACCCCTGCCCCTGCGGCTACCTGGGCGACCCGGCAGCCCGCTGCCGGTGCAGCCCTGAGCAGATCCAGCGCTACCGCAACAAGCTCTCGGGCCCGCTGCTCGACCGCATCGACCTGCACCTGACCGTCGCACGCGAAAGCACCACCCTCAGCCACCAGCCCAGTGGCGAGACCAGCGCCAGCGTCGCCGCCCAGGTCGCCCAGACCCGCGAGCGGCAACAGCGCCGCCAGGGTTGTGCCAACGCGTTTCTCGATATGCCAGGCCTGCGCAAGCATTGCGACCTGAAAGCCGCCGACCAGTCATGGCTGGAGGGCGCGTGCGAGCGACTCAACCTTTCGTTGCGCGCCGCTCACCGTCTGCTCAAGGTCGCCCGCACCCTGGCCGACCTTGAACAAGCCGATCACATCGACCGCCCCCATCTGGCTGAGGCACTGCAATACCGCCCCGGCAGTTGACCCAACGTCCGCACAACCACCGATTACCCCTCTCAATCTTCTCCATAGCGGAAATATATTTTGCGCGCTAAATATTTGCGAGCAATATTCACCTCAAGCAGCAAGCAGTCGCTGACCCCTTACCGAACCCTTGGAGAACGATCATGACCACTCTTCGCAAAGCCTTCGCCATCGCCACCCTGACCCTGTGCACCACTGCAGGCGCCTTCGCCCAGTCCATCGAGGCCACGCCGTACCACTACGGCATGAACCTGGACATCGCCCAGGTCATCGCGGTCGATGCCCCGAACAGCACCCGCAGCCATGCCTCGGCCGCCACCCTCACCTACCGCGACAGCAGCGGCCAGGTGCAGAAGGTCAGCTACATCCACCCCACCACCGCCGCCAACCAGAACTGAACCCCACGGCCCGACACCAGAGGAGCTTGAACCATGAAACTGTCCTGCACCCTGACCACCGGCCTGCTGGCCCTCGCCGTCAACAGCGCCTTCGCCGCCGGTAGCCCCGGCGTCGAGCACACCACCCAGGGCTTCCTCGACGCCCTGGCCGCCGGTGGCGGCAAGCCGCTGGAAACCTTGGCGCCCAAAGACGCACGGGCCGTGCTCAGCGGTGCGCAGGCCAGCGTCAAGGTCGACCTCTCGGGTATCGAGGTCGAGCGTCGCACCCTGCAGATCGACGGCAAGCCGCTGGACATCCGCGTGGTGCGCCCGCAAGGCGCGAAGGGTGAGCTGCCAGTGTTCATGTTCTTCCACGGCGGCGGCTGGGTGCTGGGCGACTACCCGACCCACGAGCGCCTGATCCATGATCTGGTGGTTGGCTCCGGCGCGGCGGCGGTCTATGTCGACTACACGCCATCGCCAGACGCCAAGTTCCCCACCGCGATCAACCAGGCCTACGCCGCAACCCGCTGGGTAGCCGAGCACGGCAAGGAAATCGGTGTGGATGGCAGCCGACTGGCCGTGGCCGGCAACAGCGTCGGCGGCAACATGGCGGCGGTGGTGGCGATCAAGGCCAAGGAAGCAGGTACGCCCAAGTTGCGGTTCCAGGCGCTGTTGTGGCCGGTCACCGATGCCAACTTCAACAATGCGTCGTACAACCAGTTTGCCGAAGGGCACTTCCTGACCCGCAACATGATGCAGTGGTTCTGGGACAGCTACACCACCGACCCGCGCCAGCGTGACGATATCCATGCTTCGCCGCTGCGGGCCAGCCTGGATCAACTCAAAGGCCTGCCACCAGCACTGGTGCAGACTGCCGAGATGGATGTACTGCGTGACGAAGGCGAAGCCTACGCCCGCAAGCTCGATGCTGCCGGTGTGCCGGTGACTGCCGTGCGTTACAACGGCATGATCCATGACTTCGGATTGCTGAACGTGCTGGGACAGGTGCCCGGAACTCGTAGCGCGATGGGCCAGGCGGCGCAGGCGCTGAAGGAACATCTGCAATAACGATGGTGGCCTCACGGGCCTCTTCGTGGGCAAGCCCGCTCCCATTTGTAGGAGCGGGCTTGCCCGCGAAGAGGCTCGTGAGGGCTACAAAGGCTCCAGATCCTGAACGCTGCTTCCCACCCCCGACGGTTGCCCCCTCCCCCCGCCGAGACGAAAATGCCTACCGTCCCCGGCGCCTGCTCACACAGCGCTTCATCCAAGCCTCCTGGAGTTCTACCCATGCCACATGAAGGCAGCATCCTGCAGACCGCAGTGATCTTCCTGCTTGCCGCCGTCGTCGCCGTGCCCCTTGCCAAGCGCCTGCAACTGGGTGCCGTCATCGGCTACCTGCTCGCCGGCGTGGCCATCGGACCACAAGCACTGGGCCTGATCCGCGACACCGAGAGCGTGGCGCACATTTCTGAACTGGGCGTAGTCCTGCTGCTGTTCATCATCGGCCTCGAACTTTCCCCACGACGCCTGTGGCTGATGCGCAAGGCGGTGTTCGGCGTAGGCCTGGCACAAGTGGTGCTGACTGGCGCGATCATCGGTGCCATCGCCCTGTTCGGCTTTGCCCAGTCCCTGCCAGCAGCCGTGGTGCTCGGCCTGGGCCTGGCGTTGTCATCCACCGCGCTGGGCCTGCAGAGCCTGGCCGAAAGCAAGCAACTGAACGCCCCCCATGGGCGCCTGGCCTTTGCGATCCTGTTGTTCCAGGACATCGCGGCAATCCCGCTGATCGCGCTGGTGCCCTTGCTGGCGGCCAGCGGCCCGGACACCAGCCACGGTGACAGCATCGAACATGGCCTGCGGGTGTTCGGCAGCATCGCCATCGTCATCGTCGGCGGGCGCTACCTGCTGCGCCCGCTGTTCCGCATCGTCGCCCGTACCGGCCTGCCGGAGGTGTCCACGGCCACCGCGCTGCTGGTGGTGATCGGCACCGCCTGGCTGATGGAGGAAGCCGGCATTTCCATGGCACTGGGCGCGTTCCTCGCGGGCCTGCTGCTGGCCGACTCGGAATACCGGCACGAGCTGGAGTCGCAGATCGAGCCGTTCAAGGGCCTGCTGCTGGGGCTGTTCTTCATCAGCGTTGGCATGGGCGCCAACCTTGGCCTGCTGCTGGAGGCACCCGCGCTGTTGCTGGGCCTGACCTTGCTGCTGGTAGCGGTGAAACTGCCACTGCTGATGCTGGTCGGCCGTGCGGTGGGCGGCCTGAGCAACCTGAGCGCGCTGCGCCTGGGGCTTGTGCTGGCGGCGGGCGGTGAGTTCGCTTTCGTGGTGTTCAAGCTGGGCAAGGACCAGAACCTGTTCGACACCTACACCTACGACCTGCTGCTGATGACCATCACCCTGTCGATGGCCCTGACGCCGATGTTGCTGCTGGCCAGCTCGCGCCTGATCAAGCGCCCGGCGCCAACCCGCGAAGTGCCAGAGCAATACCGCACGATCCAGGCCGACGCCCCGCGCGTGGTGATCATCGGCATGGGCCGCATGGGGCAGATCGTGGCGCGTATCCTGCGGGCCCAGAAAGTCTCCTTCATCGCCCTGGACACCTCGGTCGATGCCATCGAGATGACCCGCACCTTCGAACAGGCCCCGGTGTTCTACGGCGACCCGATGCGCCCCGAGGTGCTGCATGCGGCCAAGGTCGGCGAGGCCGAGTACTTCGTCATCACCACCGACGATCCGGAAGCGACCATCCGCATCGCCGAGCGGGTCAAGCATGAGTATCCGCACCTGAAGGTGATCGCCCGGGCGCGTAACCGCCAGCACGTGCACAAGTTGCTCGACGTCGGCGCCGAGCCGATTCGCGAGACCTTCTACTCGAGCCTGGAGATGACCCGCCTGACCTTGATCGGCCTTGGCCTGAGCGAGTCCCAGGCGGCAGACCGCATCCAGCGCTTCACCGAGCATGACCAGCAGGTGCTGGAAGCACAGGGACGGGTTCGCGATGACCGGGCGAAGGTGATGCAGACGGCCAAGGAGGCCAGGGTGGAGCTGGAGCGGTTGTTCGAATCGGATAGCGACTGAGCTGTATGCCGCAGGGGCCTCCATGCCGCCCCTGCGGCGACACGGCACCTGCTCGACGCCGTGCCAGGAAGGGTCAAAATCAGCTTCGGCTCAAGCAAATCCCAGCCGCGCGATAGGCGGGTGCTCACGATGAGCAGCCTGCCATAGATCATACGCCGCCTGCTCTGCCAGATATTGGCGGGCACTGCCCAGACCAGCCAATTCAAGCCGGTACGCAAGATCGGCGGAGATAGCTGCGCGCCCGTTCATCACAGTGGACAGTTGACCTCGGGAATAACCGAGATGACGAGCAAGCGCAGAGACACTCAGGCCAATCGCCGGCAGGACATCCTCGCGCAACGCTTCACCCGGATGGGGGGGGTTATGCATGGGCATGACAGTGCCTCCTAGTGATAGTCCAGATAGTCCACAAGCTCTGCATCAGTGCCGACAAAGCGAAACACCAGCCGCCAATTTCCCGATACGTTGACAGCCCAATACCCCTCCAAATGTCCGCGCAGGGGATGAATACGGTTTCCCGGACGCTCCATATCGTGCGGGCCCTTCGCGATCTCGAGTGAGGCCAAGAGTCTTCGTAAGCGCGGTACATGATCGGCACGAACACCCGACCTGTCGTCACGCTGGTACAAAGCCTTGAGGCCCTTGTGCCTGAAGCTTCGTATCATGGTCGCCAAAGTGTAAGGCCGTACCTTACACACCTCAAGCACATCGAGCTCATTTGAACGTTGCTCCTCTACACAGAATGCACAATTCTGGAGGGAAGGCGTTCCGGGAGGGAGTTTCAGCTTTCCGCCTAAGGCGTGAGAGCCTTCCGATCCACTGGCGTGATCTGATACCTGCGAAAACCCACCACACAAACAGCAAAAAGGGCGACTGTCTCCAGTCGCCCTCAATGCCGCAGTTGCGCAGGCCAGGCCTCAGCCGGTCACTTCGCCAGAAACGCCAGCAAGTCGTCGTTCAATTGCTGCGCGTGGGTCACGGCAAAGCCGTGTGGTGCACCCTGATACACCTTCAACTGCGCCCCCTTGATCATCTCGGCGGCTTTCTTGCCGGTGGTCTCGAACGGCACGATCTGGTCGTCATCGCCGTGGATCACCAGTGTCGGTACATCGATCCTCGCCATGTCCGGGCGGAAGTCCGTTTCGGAGAACGCCGTCACGCAGTCGATGGTGCCTTTGAGCGAGGCCAGCAGGGCAATGTTCAGGGTCTGGGCCTGCACGCCCTGGGAGACTTTCTGCCCATGGTTGATGCCATAGAACGGCGCGGCGAAGTCGGAAATGAACTGCGCACGGTCGGCACGCAGGCCGTCGCGAATACCGTCGAATACCGACTTGTCGACGCCCTCGGGGTTGTCGGCGGTCTTGATGAACAGTGGCGTCACCGCACCCAGCAGCACCAGCCCGGCCACGCGCTCGCTACCATGCTTGGCGATGTAGCGGGTGACATCGCCACCGCCCATGGAGAAGCCGACCAGGGTGACGTCACGCAGGTCCAGGTGCTCGATCAACTGGGCGATGTCATCGGCAAAGGTGTCGTAGTCGTAACCGTTCCACGGCTGGCTGGAACGCCCGAAGCCGCGGCGGTCGAAGGCGATGGTGCGGTAGCCGCGGCTGGCCAGGAACTCCATCTGGCCATCCCACATGTCGGCGTCCAGCGGCCAGCCGTGGCTGAACAGCACGGGCTTGCCGCTGCCCCAGTCCTTGTAATAGATCGCGGTGCCATCGCGGGTAACTAGTGTGCTCATGTCGGAATCTCCTGAAAGTCGGGTAGGTCTGGATCTTGAGTGCGGGGCGCGAGGAACATTCCATCGCGCGGCTGGCCGGTCGCTCACGAGGCGTACCGACCGGCCATTGGCTGGGTCACTTGCCCGCGGTGAGGGCGTTGTAGCTGGTGATCAGGTTGCGGTAGTCGGGGATGTGGTTGGAGCACAGCGCGGCCAGGCCTTCGACGTCGTTGCGCCAGTCACGGTGCAGCTCGCAGGCCACGCCGAACCAGGTCATCAGTTGCGCACCGGCAGCTTCCATCCGGCGCCAGGCGGCATCGCGGGTCATCTCGTTGAAGGTGCCGGAGGCATCGGCCACCACGAACACTTCGAAGTCCTCGGCCAGGGCCGACAGTGCCGGGAAGGCCACGCACACTTCTGTCACCACACCGGCGATGATCAGCTGCTTCTTGCCGGTGGCCTTCACCGCCTTGACGAAATCTTCGTTGTCCCAGGCATTGATCTGGCCAGGGCGGGCGATGTAGGGCGCGTCCGGGAACAGCGCCTTGAGCTCTGGCACCAGCGGGCCGTTCGGGCCTTGCTCGAAGCTGGTGGTGAGGATGGTCGGCAGGTTGAAGAACTTGGCCAGGTCGGCCAGCGCCAGCACGTTGTTCTTGAACTTGTCCGGCTCGATGTCACGGACCAGCGACAGCAGGCCTGCCTGGTGGTCGACCAGCAGTACGGCGGCATCGTCTTTGTTCAGGCGGTTGTAGGTGAATTGGCTCATGGTCTGTACTCCCAATGTGTCTTTGATGTGCGGTAAGTGGGTGTTGCGCGTTGATGAGTACAGATTAAAAACATCACCTTTGATGCGGTAGACTGCAAAAATTGTCTGTAGCGTTCTGTTTGGAGAACGATCTTGGAAGACCTGAATTCCCTCTATTTCTTCACCCAGGTCGTCGAGCATGGCGGCTTCGCCCCGGCGGGCCGGGCGCTGGACATGCCCAAGTCGAAACTCAGTCGGCGCATCGCCGACCTGGAAGACCGTCTTGGCGTTCGCCTGCTGCACCGTACCAGCCGCCACTGTTCGCTGACCGAGATCGGCCAGGCCTACTACAACCGTTGCCTGGCCATGCGTGTGGAAGCCGAGGGCGCGGCAGAGATCATCGAGCGCAACCGCAGCGAACCACGTGGTCTGGTGCGAATCAGTTGCCCCACCACCCTGCTCAACTCGTGGGTCGGGCCGATGCTCACGCGCTACATGCTCAAGTACCCGCAGGTGGAGCTGTTCATCGAGAGCACCAACCGTCGCGTCGACCTGTTGCATGAAGGCTTCGATGTGGCGCTACGGGTGCGCTTCCCGCCGCTGGAGAACACTGACATGGTGATGAAGGTGCTGAGCAATAGCACCCAATGCCTGGTGGGCCATCCATCGTTTCTCGCCCAGCTGCCCGAAGGTTTCGAACCGCAGGTGCTGAGCTCGCTGCCGAGCCTGCACTGGGGCGCGGCGCAGCAGAAGTATCAATGGGAGTTGTTCCAGGGGGAGGACATGGCGCGCAAGCTGGTGATCACGCACACGCCGCGCATGGTCACCGATGATCTGTTCGCGCTGCGGCATTTCGTGGTGGCGGGGGTGGGCATCGCGCACTTGCCGCGGGTGGCGGTGCGCGAGGACCTGGCCCAGGGGCGCCTGGTGGAGATGTTGCCGGCGTGGCAGCCGCGCTGCGGGATCGTCCATGCGATCTTCCCGTCGCGGCGCGGGCTGCTGCCTTCGGTACGCTCGCTGATCGACCATCTGGCCGAGGAGTTTGCGGTCAGTGATATGGCTTGAGTTTCAGAACGCGAAGCAGGAACAGCCCAGCGCTCCCCAGAAGCCCTGATAGTCGCTCACCGGCACGCTGGAATGGCGTGCCTTCTCATGGCTGTGCGCATGCACCCCGCACGGCCCGACGCACTGGTGTACCGCCGCCGCCAGCGGCGCACCGGCCCGCCAGTGGCCCGGCACCTTGGCCACCGGCGACCACTCGGGCACCACCGGAATCTGCGCCGGGCCGAGCTTGTCGAACTCCGCCGCGCCGTACACCACCTTGCCATCCACCACCGTCAGCACCGACTCGATGCTCTTGATCGCCTCTTCCTCGACGCTGAAGAAGTCCAGCGACAGCGCCGCCAGGTCAGCCAATTGCCCGACCTTGATCTGCCCCTTCTTGCCCTGCTCGCTGGAGAACCAGGCGCTGCCATGGGTGAACAGCTCAAGCGCCGTGGCGCGACTCAGGCCTTCCGGATACAGCTCCAGGCCGCCAACGGTCTTGCCGCTGACCATCCAGTACAGCGACGTCCACGGGTTGTAGCTCGATACTCGGGTGGCATCGGTGCCGGCACCGACCGGCACACCCTCGGCGAGCATGCGCTGGATCGGCGGGGTCTTCTCGGCGGCCTTGGCGCCGTAGCGGTCGACGAAATACTCACCCTGGAAGGCCATGCGGTCCTGGATGGCAATCCCGCCATTCAACGCCCGCACCCGCTCGATGTTCTTCGGCGAGATGGTTTCGGCGTGGTCGAAGAACCACGGCAGGTTGTTGAACGGGATGTCGCGGTTGACCTTCTCGAACACATCGAGCATGCGCGAGATGGACTCGTCGTAGGTGGCATGCAGGCGGAACGGCCAGCGCTGCTCGACCAGGTGACGGATCACCGGCTCCAGCTCTTCTTCCATGGTCTGCGGCAGGTCCGGACGCGGCTCGAGGAAGTCCTCGAAGTCGGCCGCGGAGAACACCAGCATCTCGCCAGCGCCGTTGTGGCGCAGGAAGTCGGTGCCGCTGTGAACTTTCACGCTGGAGGTCCACTTCTTGAAGTCGTCCAGCTCTTCCTTGGGTTTCTGGGTGAACAGATTGTAGGCGATGCGCACGGTCAGCTGGTCGTTGTCGGCCAGTTGCTGGATCACCGAATAGTCGTCCGGGAAGTTCTGGTAGCCGCCACCTGCGTCGATGGCGCTGGTCAAGCCGAGGCGGTTGAGCTCACGCATGAACTGACGGGTCGAGTTGACCTGGTACTCCAACGGCAACTTCGGCCCCTTGGCCAAGGTGGCGTAGAGGATGGTCGCGTTGGGACGGGCTATGAGCATGCCGGTCGGGTTGCCGAACTTGTCGCGCTGGATTTCGCCACCGGGCGGGTTGGGCGTGTCCTTGGTGTAGCCGACAGCACGCAACGCCGCACGGTTGAGCAGCGCCCGATCGTACAGGTGAAGGATGAACACCGGCGTGTCAGGCGCAGCCTGGTTGATTTCTTCAAGGGTAGGCATGCGTTTTTCGGCGAACTGGAATTCGTTCCAGCCACCCACCACTCGCACCCATTGCGGCGTTGGTGTACGCAGGGCCTGCTCCTTGAGCATGCGCAGGGCATCGGCCAGCGATGGCACGCCTTCCCAGCGCAGTTCGAGGTTGTAGTTGAGGCCGCCGCGGATCAGGTGCAGGTGCGAGTCGTTCAGACCCGGGATCACCGTGCGCTGCTTCAGGTCGATGATCTGCGTGCTGTTGCCCTTGTGGGCCATGGCCTCGGCATCGCTGCCCACGGCGACGAAGCGCCCGTCCTTGATGGCCACGGCAGTGGCGGTCGGTTTTTCACGGTCGACGGTGTGCAGCTTGCCGTTGAACAGAATGAGGTCGGCGGTCATGGGATCTCCTGAAATGTCGGCATGGGCGGAATCGGTGAAGGGCAGTGCGGACCAGAGCGCGCCGGCCGCACCGAGCAGGGTACTGTTGGCGAGGAAACGGCGGCGGCTCTTGTCGGTGGGGTCCTGGTTCATGGTGCTCTCCGTCCGGTGGTGATGATCGGGCGATTGAACGCTAGCAGTGGATCGTCGGGCGTGCGCTCAACGGCGCAGCCATCCGGCGCAGCGGCGCGTCACCCACGGCATGATGAAGAACACCACCGGGAGGATGACGCACAGGTTGACCAGCAAGTTGCTCGCCAACGGCCCGCCCAGCGGCGGCACCTTTGCGAACAGCGGCGCCAGCAACAGGGGCACCAGCAAGGTCATCGGGCAGATAACCAGATAAGTCAGCACCGCCTGCTTCCAGCGCGCAGGCTGTGTCGCTGCCGTGCTGGATGGGGTGAACCAGAACTCCGGGTCATCGTGGATACGGGTCTGGTCACCCTCCTCCAGCAGCGGCAGCACTTCGGCGACCAGGCGCTGGCGCTCCGGTGAATCGACCCAGGCACGCAGTTGTCCTGCATCGGCAAAACGCACCACGGTGGTGAACTGACCGCCATTGGCGTCCGGGCGGATCACGTTCACGTCCAGATGACCCGGTTGGCGGCGGGCAACCCCGACGGTATGACGCAACCAGGTCTCGTAGTGCGCCAGGGCATCGGCCCGGACCTTGTGCTGGATCACCAGGGTGACCACGCTGCTGTTGTTCATTGCTGAATACCTGAGCAAAAGTTGACCAGGCGCCGCAGAGGGCGCCTGGCGGGGCGGCTCACTTGCCTGCGGTGAGGGCGTTGTAGCTGGTGATCAGGTTGCGGTAGTCGGGGATGTGGTTGGAGCACAGCGCGGCCAGGCCTTCGACGTCGTTGCGCCAGTCGCGGTGCAGCTCGCAGGCCACGCCGAACCAGGTCATCAGTTGCGCACCGGCAGCTTCCATCCGGCGCCAGGCGGCATCGCGGGTCATCTCGTTGAAGGTGCCGGAGGCATCGGCCACCACGAACACTTCGAAGTCCTCGGCCAGGGCCGACAGTGCCGGGAAGGCCACGCACACTTCAGTCACGACACCGGCGATGATCAGCTGCTTCTTGCCGGTGGCCTTCACCGCCTTGACGAAATCTTCGTTGTCCCAGGCATTGATCTGGCCAGGGCGGGCGATGTAGGGCGCGTCCGGGAACAGCGCCTTGAGCTCTGGCACCAGCGGGCCGTTGGGGCCTTGCTCGAAGCTGGTGGTGAGGATGGTCGGCAGGTTGAAGAACTTGGCCAGGTCGGCCAGCGCCAGCACGTTGTTCTTGAACTTGTCCGGTTCGATGTCGCGGACCAGCGACAGCAGGCCTGCCTGGTGGTCGACCAGCAGTACGGCGGCGTCGTCTTTGTTCAGGCGGTTGTAGGTGAATTGGCTCATGGTCGTGCTCCTTCGGATGGGTTGGGTTGTTGTCTCGACTGCATGGGCACAGATTAAAAACATTGCATTTCTTGCGGTAGATAGTGAAAAACAGCCTTAGCGTTCCTTTTTTGGAACGATGAAATCGGTGCGGTCTTGTTCGCGGGCAAACCCACTCCCACAGATGCCCCATTGCCTGGGCAACCAACCTGCTCTTTACTACCCCTCAGCCCTCCCCTAGCCCCCCGAGACCACCATGCTGGCCTTCATCCAGTCTTATCCCCTGCTGCTGGGTACCTGCCTGATCTTCCTCGACCTGCTGCTCTGGCAACTGATCCCGCTGGAGCGCCGCGCCTGGCGTATCGTCACGCGCCTGGGCATCTTCGTCATCTTCAGCGCGGTTCTGCTGGCTGCCGGCATGAGCCCACTGCAACCGCCGCCATGGGCGGACGATGTCGCGCGCAACCTGATCGCCACGGTGCTGACCATCGGCTGGTGGCTGTTCGGCGCGCGCACGGTGACGGTGGTGTTCGGCCTGCTGATGATCGCCCGCGGCAGTCACGGCGGACGCCTGCTGCAGGATGTCGTGGGGGCGCTGATCTTTCTCGCCGCGGCCGTGGCAGCGGCGGCCTATGTCCTGCAACTGCCGGTCAAGGGGTTGCTGGCGACCTCCGGGGTGATGGCCATCGTCATCGGCCTGGCGCTGCAGAGCACCCTGGCCGACGTGTTCTCCGGCATCGTGCTCAACACCACGCGGCCCTACCAGATCGGTGACTCGATCTCCATCGACGGCACCGAGGGCAAGGTGGTGGATATCGACTGGCGCGCCACGCGGCTGATCACCGGCAGCGGCAGCCTGGCGGTGATTCCCAACTCGGTGGCAGCCAAGGCGCGCCTGCTCAACCACAGCCGGCCTGCCGACCGCCACGGAATTTCGATCAGTGTGGTGGTACCCGCCAGGATCCGCCCCAAGCGGGTGTTCGATGCGCTGGAAAAGGCCCTGCAAGGCACCAGCGCCCTGCTCCCGTCACCCGCAGCGAAGGTGTCGGTGAAAGCCTCGACACTGGAATCGGTGGAATACGAGGCCAGCGGCTTTATCGCCGACGCGGCGCACAAGACCGAAGTACGCAACCAGCTGTTCGACCTCGCCCACCGCCATCTCGAGGCCAGCGGCGTGATGTGGAACCTCGACCTCGCCGTGACCCCACGCAGCCGACAGCGTGAGCTGCTCGACGAAGTGCGGGTGTTCCGTTCCCTGAGCAGCGAGGAGCGCGATGCCCTCAGCCAGCGCATGATGGCGGTGGAGTATCTGGCCGACCAGGTGATCCTGGATGTCGGCGAACAGTCCGATCACCTGCTGGTGATCGGCAGCGGCGTGGTCCAGGCATCGATCCGCAATGGCGACAAGCGGGTGGAGGCCGGGCGCATGGGGCCGGGGGAAGTGCTGGGGATCGAGGGCATCATGGACGAGGACAGCTCGTTCGCCGAGTTCCGCACCCTGACTGGCTGCCTGCTGTACCGGATCGACAAGGAGCAGGTGCGCAGTTGCCTGGCCGAGCGCGGCGACGTGGTGCAGGCGTTGAACAAGCTGCAGCGCTTCAGGCTGCAGAGCCGGGAGTCACTGCTGCTGCAGAAACCGGCAGCGGTGAAGAAGGGTGGCTTCCTGAGCTGGCTGCACAAATAAACGGGCCCTTTCGCGGGCTTATCCGCGAAAGGGCCAGCGCAATCACAACACCACGCGCAAGCACTGCCCAGCGTGATACAGCGAGAAGCCCGACTCGTAGAAGGCCGTGCGCAACGAAGGCGCACTCACCGGTTTCATCGGCGAGAACGGGATCGGCAGGTGGTCGGGATCATCCTTGAGCAGAAACTCCGCAAGGGCCCGCCCAATCACCGTGCCCGTGGTATTGCCACGACCGTTGTAGCCCGTCACCGCCACCACCCCCGACGCCGGCTCGAACAGGCGCATCAGATGGTCGGGGGTGAAGTCGATGCAACCGGTCCAGTGCACCTCCCACTCGACCTTGCCCAGCTCGGGGAAGTAATGGCTCTGGATTCGATCGGCCCAACTGCGCACGAACCACGCCGGCTTGTTGTCGACCCGGCCCAGGCTGCCGAGCAGCAGGCGACCTTGATCATCGCGGCGGATGCTGCTGAGTACGGTGCGGGTATCCCACGAGCCCTGGCCATGGGGCAGGATCCTGTCGGCCGCCGCCCCCTGCAGTGGCTTGGAGGCGACCTGGTAGTAGTAGCCGCGGAAGAAGTGCTTCTGCAAATGGCTCCAGTCGCCCTCGGTGTAGGCGCCCGTGGAAATCACCACCTTGTCGGCGCGCACGCTTCCACGGTCGGTGGCGACTCGCCAGCCGTCGCCATCACGCGTCAGGCCTTCGACCGGCGATTGCTGGAACAGCTTACCCCCCAGACGCTGCACTGCGGCGGCCAGGCCCTGGGTGTAGCCCATGGGGTTGATGGTGCCAGCGCGGCGGTCGAGCAGCGCGGCGGAAATCTTGTCGGTACCGCAGTATTCCTGGCACTCGGCCCCCCGCAGCAGTTCCACGTCGGCACCACGGCGGCGCCATTGCTCGTGGCGTGCTTCGAGGTCGGCGAAGCCCGTGGCGTTGTGCGCCATGTGCAGGTTGCCTTTGTGCTGAGCCTGGCAGTCGATGCCCAGGCGTTCGATCATGGCGAAGACTTCACCGGGCGCCTCGCCCAGCACCTTGTTCAGGCGCCCGCCCTGCTCGACGCCCAGGGTTGCCTCGACGTCGTCAGGGCGAATCCAGGTCCCGGCATTGACCAGCCCGACATTGCGCCCGGAACCGCCATGCCCAACCTTCCACGCCTCCAGCAGGACGACCGACTTGCCTTGTTCGAGCAGGTGGATCGCCGTCGACAGCCCGGTGATTCCTGCGCCGATCACGCAGACATCGGCCTTGTATTCACCGGCCAGGGCCTGTGAAGCAACGGTCGGTTGGGTGATCGATTCCCACAGACATTCTTGACGCAGTTCGGACATGGCCCGGCTCCAGCAATATTATTCTTGTTGCGGTTAGGGCGGCGTATCGCCCAATCGCGGGACAAGCTCGCTCCTACAGGGATCCCCATCGCCTGCGCGATCCTTGTAGGAGCGGGCTTGCCCCGCGAACCGGGGGCCAAGGCCCCCGGCCATTACATCAGTCGAACACGATACCCTGCGCCAGCGGCAGCTCACGCGAGTAGTTCACGGTATTGGTCTGACGGCGCATGTAGCCCTTCCACGCATCCGAACCGGACTCACGGCCACCACCCGTCTCTTTCTCACCACCGAAGGCGCCGCCGATTTCCGCGCCGCTGGTGCCGATGTTGACGTTGGCGATACCGCAATCACTGCCCGAGGCGCTCTGGAAGCGCTCGGCCTCGCGGATGTCGGTGGTGAAGATGCACGACGACAGGCCCTGTGGCACTTCGTTGTTCAGGCGCAGCGCCTCTTCGAAATCATCGTAGGCCAGCACGTAGAGAATCGGCGCGAAGGTTTCGTGGCGCACCACCTCGCTCTGCGCCGGCATCTCGGCAATGGCAGGCGATACGTAATAGGCATTGGGGTACTGGTCGGCCAATTGGCGCTCGCCACCGAAGACCTGCCCACCCTCGTCGCGTGCCTTGGCCAGCGCGCCCTGCATGGCGTCGAACGACAGCTTGTCGATCAGCGGGCCGACCAGGTTGTCCTTGCGCGGGTCGCCGATGCGCACCTTGCCGTAGGCGGCTTTGACGCGGGCGACCACTTCGTCCTTGATCGAACGGTGGACGATCAGGCGGCGCAGCGTGGTGCAGCGTTGACCAGCAGTACCCACGGCCGAGAACAGGATGCCGCGCACGGCCAGGTCGAGGTCGGCGCTCGGGGCAAGGATCATGGCGTTGTTACCGCCCAGTTCGAGGATGCTGCGGCCGAAGCGCGCCGCAACCCGTGGGCCTACTTCGCGGCCCATGCGGGTGCTGCCGGTGGCGCTGACCAGCGGTACACGCGGATCATCGACCAAGGCTTCACCGGCTTCACGCCCGCCGATCACCAGTTGGCTGAGCCCCTGCGGCGCCTCACCAAAGGCTTTCAGGGCCTTCTCGAACAGCGCCTGGCAGGCCAGTGCGGTCAGCGGGGTCTTTTCCGAAGGTTTCCACACCACCGAGTTGCCAGCTACCAGCGCCAGCGTGGTGTTCCATGCCCATACCGCAACCGGGAAGTTGAAGGCGCTGATCACCCCAACCACGCCCAGCGGGTGCCAGGATTCACGCATGTGGTGGCCCGGACGCTCGGAGGCGATGGTCAGGCCGTAGAGCTGACGTGACAGGCCGACAGCGAAGTCGCAGATGTCGATCATCTCCTGCACTTCGCCCAGCCCTTCCTGGGTGATCTTGCCGGCTTCGATGGACACCAGCTCGCCAAGGTCAGCCTTGTGCGCACGCAGCACTTCACCAAACAGACGCACCAGCTCGCCGCGTCGCGGGGCCGGTACGTTGCGCCAGGCTTCGAAGGCTGTTTGCGCCTGGTCGATGCGGGCGATGGTCTCGGCCTTGCCGAGCAATTTCACCGAGGCGATCTGGCTGCCGTCGATCGGCGTGTGGACAGGGTAGTCGCCCTGGGTGTGATCCGCGGCGGCGACGCCGAGGCGCTCGAGCAATGCAGCAACCATTGTGCTTCTCCTACATCGGGTGAAGGGTTGAAAAGGTGATGGGGATCAGTATTAATCCGATTACATTGCTGCAACAAACGACCTTTATTCCTCTTATCATTCCCCTGCGGAATGGTATCGCTGCCGTAGAGAGTGCCATGTCCAAACGCCTGGTTCCGTCGATGACGGCCTTGCAGTGCTTCGAGGCTGCCGCCCGCCACCTGAACTTCACCCGCGCCGCCGAAGAGCTGCACCTGACCCAGAGCGCTGTCAGCAAGCAGGTGGCACAGCTCGAAGAGATGCTGCGTCACCACCTGTTCCTGCGCATCCGCCGGCGCCTGCAGCTCACGCCGGCGGGCTCGCTGTACCTGGCCGAGGTCAACAAGATCCTCACCCAGGTGGACATGTCCAGCCGCTATGTCCTCACCTATGGCGAGCAGACCGAAGTATTGAAAGTAGCCACTCAACCGAGTTTTGGCGTGCGCTGGTTGATTCCTAGGCTCAAGGGCTTTGGCAAACGCCACCCGAACATCCACCTGGACATCCGCAACGAAATGGAGCCCTTCGCCCTGCTGCAGGGTTCGGCCGACGTGGTGTTCTTCTTCGGCCAGGGCACCTGGCCGGGTGCGACCTGCGTGGAACTGTTCGGCGAAGAAGTGGTGCCGGTATGCGCCCCGGAGCTACTGGCCGGACAAGTGCTGGACAGCCCCGGCGCGCTGGCCGGGCAGGTGCTGCTGCAAAGCACTTCGCGGCCGGAGGCCTGGCATGAATGGTTCCTGGAACAGGGGCTGCACACCGACAACAGCTACCATGGCCCGCGCTTCGATACCTTCTACATGGCCCTCAGTGCCGCGCAGTCCGGCTGCGGCGTGGCCCTGGTGCCGCGCTACCTGGCGGCCAAGGAGTTGGCCGAGGGTAGCCTGGTGGTGGCCTGGAACCATGCCATGCCGAGCAACGGCAAGCACTACCTGGCGTTCGCCGAACATGCCGCGGAGGTGCCCAAGGTGCGGGCGTTGGTGGAGTGGATTCGGGCGCAGTTGCCTGGGTGATGCGCTGGAGCGGCCGGCCCTATCGCGGGACAAGCCCGCTCCCACAGGCACCCCGCCGACTCTGAGACCTGCGGGGTGCCTGTGGGAGCGGCGGTTCGCCGCTGCGACTGGCCCCGCGATAGGGCCGGCAAATTCAATAGCAAAAGGAATGACCCTCACACTTTTTTTCGCTTGTGGACAAAGTCCATTCCCCGCTTTCATGTAAGGGTATCTACTGACCTTCAGGAAGCTAGCGATGCCCGCCCACGATTTCGTCAGCCCCGACAACATCCGCGCGCAGTTCTCTGCCGCCATGTCGCTCATGTACAAACAGGAAGTGCCGCTGTACGGCACGCTGCTGGCGCTGGTGAGCGAAATCAACCAGCAGGTCATGGCCCAGCAGCCTGAGGTCGCCCAGGCCCTGCGCTGGACCGGTGAAGTCGAACGCCTGGATCAGGAGCGCCATGGCGCGATCCGCGTCGGCACCGCCGAAGAGCTGGCGACCATCGCCCGCCTGTTCGCCGTCATGGGCATGGAGCCGGTTGGCTACTACGACCTGAGCTCGGCCGGCGTCCCGGTGCACTCCACCGCCTTTCGCGCGGTGCACGAACAGGCGCTGCACATCAGCCCGTTCCGCGTGTTCACCTCGCTGCTGCGCCTGGAACTGATCGATAACCCGCCCCTGCGCGCATTGGCCCAAGACATCCTGGCCAAACGCCAGATCTTCACCCCGCGCGTGCTCGAACTGATCGCCCAGCGCGAACGCGACGGCGGCCTGAACGCAGCCGATGCCGAAACCTTCGTACAGGAGGCGCTGCACACTTTCCGCTGGCACCAGCAAGCCACGGTCACCGCCGAACAGTACCAGCAACTGCACGATCAGCACCGCCTGATCGCCGATGTGGTGGCCTTCAAGGGCCCGCATATCAATCACCTGACCCCGCGCACGCTGGACATCGATGCAATCCAGGTCGGCATGCCGGCCAAGGGCATTCCGCCCAAGGCCGTGGTCGAAGGCCCGCCCACTCGGCGTCACCCGATACTGCTGCGTCAGACCAGCTTCAAGGCGTTGCAGGAAAAGGTCGCGTTCAGCGATGCCCAGGGCAGCCACACCGCGCGCTTCGGCGAGATCGAGCAACGCGGGGCGGCGCTGACGCCGAAAGGCCGGGCGCTCTACGACCGCCTGCTCGACGCGACCCGGGCCGCCCTCAACGGCGTACCGGCCGAAACCAATGCCGAGCACTACAAGACGCTGCTGGCGCAACACTTTGCCGAATTCCCGGATGATCTGACGCAGATGCGCGAGCAGGGGCTGGCGTACTTCCGTTACTTCGCCACCGAAAAAGGCCTGGCCGAGCGAGGTCGCCAGGATCGACCGTCCACGCTGCAAGGCCTGATCGACGCTGGGCATGTGCATTTCGAGGCGCTGGTGTACGAGGATTTCCTGCCGGTCAGTGCCGCAGGGATCTTCCAGTCGAATCTGGGCGACGATGCCCAGGCCGACTATGGCAGCAATGCCAACCGCGACGCCTTCGAGGCAGCGCTGGGACTCAAAGTGCAGGACGAACTTGCGCTGTACGCCCAGAGCGAACGACGTTCGCTGCAAGCCTGTGCACAGGCCTTGGGCGTTACGCTGGCATAGGGCTGCCAGGCAGCCCCTGTGTGCGGCCTCGGCCGCACGCCATCACTCGCCGATGGCAGCCTTGTAGCCTGCCGCGTCCAGCAGTTTGTCCAGCTCGGCCTTGTCGCTCGGCTTGAGCTTGAAGATCCACGATTCGTAGGGCTCTTCATTGAGCAGCTCAGGGCTGTCGGCCAGCTCCTCGTTGACGGCGATGACTTCGCCGCCGACCGGGGCGTAGATGTCGGATGCGGCCTTGACCGACTCGACCACCCCCGCAGCGTCGCCCGCGGCGAACACCTTGCCGACTTCGGCCAGTTCGACGAACACTACATCACCCAGAGCTTCCTGGGCGTGATCGCTGATACCCACGGTCACGGTGCCGTCGGCTTCCAGGCGCGCCCATTCATGACTTTCAGCAAAACGCAGGTCGGCGGGGATATTGCTCATGTGTCGTATTCCTCGGTTGGCTCAGCGGTCTACCGCCGGTAATTGAGTGTTCAGATCAGGGTCTTGCCGTGGCGCACGAAGGTCGGTTTGACCACCCGCACCGGATACCACTTGCCACGAATCTCTACTTCGGCGCGGTCGCCAGTGGCGATGGGCACGCGCGCCAAGGCAATGGACTTGCTCAGCGTAGGGGAGAAACTACCACTGGTGATCTCTCCTTCGCCAATACCGGCAACACGAACTGTCTGGTGGGCACGCAGAACGCCGCGCTCCTCCAGTACCAGGCCGACCAGTTTGTCCTGCACACCACGCTCGATTTCCGCCAGCAGGCCGCTGCGGCCGATGAAATCGCGTTCAGCAGGCTCCCAGGCAACGCTCCAACCCAGGTTGGAGGTCAGCGGTGTGTGGGCTTCGTCGATATCCTGGCCGTACAGGTTCATGCCGGCCTCCAGGCGCAGCGTGTCACGAGCGCCAAGGCCGCTGGGGGCGATGCCGGCGCCGACCAGGTCGTAGAAGAAGCTTGCGGCCTGATCGCCCGGCAGGATGATTTCCAGCCCATCTTCGCCGGTGTAGCCGGTGCGGGCGACGAACCAGTCGCCTTCGGCGACACCCTCGAACGGGCGCAGCTCGCGAATCAGCGCCGCACGCGCAACACTGAGCAATGCGGCGACCTTCTCACGGGCGTGGGGCCCCTGGATGGCGAGGATCGCAAGCTCGGGGCGTACCTCGATGCAGACGGCAAAGCCTTCGCTCTGGGCCTTCAGCCAGGCCAGTACCTTGTCGCGGGTGGCAGCATTGGCCACCAGTCGATAGCCGTCTTCGGTGCGGTAGGCGATCAGGTCGTCGATGACCCCGCCCTGCTCATTGAGCAACGGGCTGTAGAGGGCTTTGCCGGGGCTTTCGAGGCGGGCCACGTCGTTGGCCAGCAGGCGCCGTAGCCAGGGGGTGGCGTCGGCACCGTCGATGTCGATGACTGTCATGTGGGAAACGTCGAAGACGCCGCAATCACTGCGGACCTGATGATGTTCTTCGACCTGAGAGCCGTAATGCAGGGGCATGTCCCAACCGCCGAAATCGACCGTCTTGGCGCCAAGCGCCAGATGCAGGTCGTACAGGGGCGTGCGCTGTCCCATGGGTTTCTCCTTCCGGGCGTGGCGAAGCAGAGGCGGTCGGTGCTGTTGAATCAACACCTGATCTTGTAGGACCCACCTCTACGAATGCCGCGCATTGTAGCCGCAAGGGCGGGGACTGGCACCCTCAGCGAGGATGCCCAGGACGAGAGGCAGAGCGGCGGATCAGGCCGATGACCGGCAAAAGCCCCACCAGCACCAGGGTCAGGGCCGGCAACGAAGCGCGCGCCCATTCGCCCTCGCTGGTCATCTCGAACACCCGCACGGCCAGGGTGTCCCAGCCGAACGGCCGCATCAGAAGCGTGGCCGGCATCTCCTTCAGCACATCGACGAACACCAATAGCGCGGCACTGAGCGCACCCGGCACCAGCAGCGGTAGATACACCTTGAAAAACAATCTCGGCCCCGCCACGCCGAGGCTGCGCGAAGCCTCCGGCAGCGACGGGCGGATCCGCTCCAGGCTGCTTTCCAGCGGCCCGTAGGCCACCGCGATGAAGCGCACCAGATAGGCCAGCAACAGCGCAGACACACTGCCCAGCAACAGCGGCTTGCCGGCGCCGCCCAGCCAGGTGGAAAGCGGAATCACCAGTTGATTGTCCAGATAGCTGAACGCCAGCATGATCGACACCGCGAGCACCGAGCCAGGCAAGGCGTAGCCCAGGTTGGCCAAGCCGACGCCGGCACGAATCGATGGCGTGGGCGCCTGACGCCGGGCAAAGGCCAGCAGCAGCGCCACGCTGACGGTGATCAACGCCGCCATCGCGCCCAGGTACAGGGTGTGCAGGATCAACGCGCCATAGCGCTCGTCCAGATCATGTCGGCCCCGCTGCCAGAACCACGCCAGCAACTGCAGCAGCGGGATGACGAAGGCGCAGGCGAACACCAGCAGGCACCAACCACTGGCCGCCAGCGCCTTGAGCCCGCGCAGATGATAGAGCGCCTGCCCGCGCGGGCGCTCGTTGCCGCTACGGCTGGCGCCACGGGCGCGGCGTTCTCCATAGAGCACCAGCATCACGGCCAGCAGCAACAGGCTGGCCAGTTGCGCCGCACCGGACAGGCTGAAGAATCCGTACCAGGTCTTGTAGATGGCGGTGGTGAAGGTGTCGAAGTTGAACACCGAGACCGCACCGAAGTCCGCCAGCGTCTCCATCAACGCCAGGGCGATGCCCGCGCCAATGGCCGGCCGCGCCATCGGTAGCGCCACCCGCCAGAACGCCTGCAACGGCGACAGCCCCAGCACCCTCGCGGCCTCCATCAGGCCCTTGCCCTGGGCCAGAAAGGCGGTGCGCGCCAACAGGTAGACATAGGGGTAGAACACCAGCACCAGCACGATGATGACCCCGCCGGTCGAACGTACCCGGGGCAGGCGCATCGGCCCGAACAGCTCGCGCAAGGCACTCTGCACCGGGCCGGAGAAATCCAGCAGGCCGACGAAGACGAAGGCCAGCACGTAGGCCGGGATGGCAAAGGGCAGCATCAGCGCCCAGTCGAGCCAGCGCCGGCCGGGGAACTCACAGAGGCTGGTGAGCCAGGCCAGGCTGACGCCCAGCACGGTGACGCCGACACCCACGCCCAGCACCAGGGTCAAGGTGTTGCCCAGCAGGCGGCTCATCTGGGTGTCGAGCAGGTGCGACCAGATCTGCGTGTCGATCGACTGCCATGACAGCACCAGTACGCTCAGGGGCAGGAGCACCAGGGCGGCGACAAGGCTGACCGGAAGGTACCAACGGCGTTGGGGGGAGTGGGGCAAGGCAGGTATCTCGGTTGCAGGTTGCGACCGCTGTGCAGTCGTTCGCAGCTAAAGCCGCTTCCAACCTGTGGGAGCGGCTTCAGGCGAAGGGGCCCAGGAAGGCCCCGAGAGGATAAGCTGTGAAACTCAGTTCCAGCCAGCCCGATCCATCAGGCGAATGGCTTCGGCCTGGCGCTTGCCGGCCACTTCCACCGGCAGACTGTCGGCCTTGAAACTGCCCCAGGCCGCGACTTCATCCGATGGCTTGACCTTGGGGTTGGCCGGGAATTCCTGGTTGATGTCGGCGAACAGCTTCTGCGCTTCCTCGCCCGTCATCCACTCGACCAGCTTCTTCGCCGCTTCCGGGTGCGGGGCATGCTTGGTCAGGCCGATACCCGAGAGGTTGACGTGCACGCCACGGTCGCCCTGGTTGGGCCAGAAGATCTTCACCGGCAGCTTCGGGTCGGCCTTGTGCAGGCGCCCGTAGTAATAGGTGTTGACCACGCCCACGTCACACTGGCCCGCGGCCACGGCCTGGATCACTGCGTTGTCGTCGGAGAACACGTCGGTGGACAGGTTGTTGACCCAGCCCTTGACCAGCTTCTCGGTCTCGGCCTCGCCATGGGTCTCGATCAGGGTGGCGGTCAGCGACTGGTTGTAGACCTTCTTTGCGGTGCGCAGGCACAGGCGGCCTTCCCACTGTTTGTCGGCCAGGCCTTCGTAGGTGCTCAGTTCCGAGGGTTTGACCCGCTCGGTGGAGTAGATGATGGTCCGCGCACGCAGGCTCAGACCTGTCCAGTCGTGGGAAGAGGCGCGGTACTGCGGCGGAATGTTCTTGTCGATGACGTCCGACTTGATCGGCTGCAGGATGCCCATCTGCTCGGCCTGCCAGAGGTTGCCGGCATCAACGGTGAGCAGCAGGTCGGCGACGCCGTTCTGGCCCTCGGCCTTGATGCGCTGCATCAGCGGCGCTTCCTTGTCGGTGATGAACTTGATCTTCACCCCGGTCTTGGCGGTGTAGGCATCGAATACCGGTTTGATCAGTTCGTCGATGCGCGAGGAGTACACCACCACTTCATCATCCGCCGCCTGGACGGAACCGGCGAACAGGGTCAGGGCCAGGGCGGCCAGTAGGGGCTTGCGGGGCGACATGGTGGATGCTCCTCGGGGTTAAAGAGATGCAAATGGTAGTGAATCCCATTTTCCCACTCACCCTGGAAGCAGTTACCGGATGTTGCAAAGCAATCGCGGGGCACGCCCGCGCCTACAGAACCACCCCGTTCTTCAGGCAGGTGGCGTACCTGTAGGAGCGGGCTTGCCCCGCGATAGGGCCCTCACGCCTTGGCCAGGTCTGGAAGGTCGCCGCTCAACCCCAAGGCCTGGCGCACGAACACTGCCTTGGCCTCGGGCATCCCTTCCACCAGTTTCAAGCCCGTGTTGCGCAGCCAGCGCAGCGGCAGAGGATTGGCCTGGAACAGGCGTTCGAAGCCCTCCATCGCCGCCATCAGGGCAAGGTTGTGCGGCATACGTCGACGCTCGTAGCGACTCAGCACCTTCATATCCGCCAGGCGCTCGCCACGCTCGCACGCGTGCATCAGCTCCTCGGCCAGCACTGCCGCATCGAGAAAGCCCAGGTTGACGCCCTGCCCCGCCAGGGGGTGGATGGTGTGGGCAGCATCGCCGATCAGCACCAGGCCTTCATCCACATAGCGCTTGGCATGGCGCTGGCGCAGCGGTACGCAGACACGGCGGTCGGCATGCAGCACCTGGCCCAGGCGGCCTTCGAAGGCGCGCTCCAGCGCCTGGCAGAACGCCGCGTCATCCAACGCCATGGCCTGCTCGGCCTGCTCCGGGGTAGTGGACCAGACGATCGAGCACCAGTGCTGCCCGTCATCGCGCGACAACGGCAGGAAAGCCAGCGGCCCTTCGTCGGTGAAGCGTTGCCAGGCCGTGGCGCGGTGCGCCTCGCTGCAGCGCACGCTGGTGACGATGGCGTGATGCAGGTAATCCCACTCGCGCGTCTCGCAGCCCGCCAGGCGCCGCACGGCCGAATTGGCGCCGTCGGCGGCGACCACCAGCGGCGCACGCAGGCGACGGCCATCGGACAGGGTCACCAGCCACTCATCGCCGGAGCGGCGCAACTGCTCCAGGCGAGCATTGGGCAGCAGCCCGACGTCACTGTCGTGCAGACGGTCCAGCAGGCCGTCCTGAACCACACGATTCTCGACGATGTGGCCGAGCACCTGGGCATGCACACTGGCGGCCGAGAAATGAATCTGACCGGTACCGCTGCCGTCCCAGACCTGCATGTCCGAATAGGGCGTCACACGGCGCCCGACAATGCCCTCCCAGGCGCCAAGACGCTCGAGAATGCGCTGGCTGGCCGCCGACAGGGCACTGACCCGCGGCTCGAAGGGCGCGGCGTCATCGAAAGGCTTGACCGACAGCGGCCCGCCATCGAGCAGCAGCACCTCCAGGCCACTGTGGCGCAACGCCAGGGCCAGGGCGCTGCCGACCATACCGGCACCGACAATCAACAGATCCGCGCGCATGTCCATGCCTTACGCCTGCCTCGCTTGCGGCTTGAGCCGCACGTATAGGGTTTTGTCGACCCGCGCCACCAGCTCGCCGGCGCCATCGCGGATATCGACCTGCAGACGCGGCAGGCACTTCTTGCCACCGGCCGTCTGCTGGCGGATGTCGTCCAGCAGTGCGTCATCGATGTGGAATTCGGCGAACACCGGGCCCTTGCCCGGTGCGATGAAGTCGATGCTGGCGGCCTTGTCCCAGACGATGTACTCGCGGCCCAGTTGCTCGATCAGCAACAGCATGTAGAACGGGTCGACCATCGAGTAGAGGCTGCCACCGAACTGGGTGCCGACATAGTTGCGGTTCCAGCGGGTCAGGTTCATGCGCACCTTGACGCTGCGCATGTCGGGGCTGATGTGCTGCACGCGGATACCCGCCCCCAGGTAGGGCGGGTAGAAATTCAGCAACCAGCGCAACATGCGGGCCCGACGGGCGAGCTTGCGGGCGTCCTTCATGCGCGGCCCCGCGGGTCGGGGCGGGTTCCCAGGCCCATGGCCTGGCGGGCGAACCAGCTCTTGGCCGGTGGCAGCAGGTCCAGGCCCAGCAGGCCGAGGTTGCGCCCGGCGGCGAGCAGCGGTTGGGCGCTGCCGAACAGGCGGGTGACCTGGTCGGAAAAGCCGATGGTCAGGCTCTGGTCCAGACGTTGGCGCTGGCGATACCCCTGCAGTGTTGCCAGGTCGCCCGGCTGCTGCGGGCCTGCGAGCAGGGCCTCGGCCAGTGCCTGCACGTCGCGCAGCGACAGGTTGAACCCCTGACCTGCGATCGGGTGCAGGCTGTGCGCCGCGTTGCCCAGCACCACCAGGTGCGGGCGTACCTGCTCCTCGGCTTCGACCAGCGCCAGCGGGTAGAGATGCCGTGCGCCGACCTGGCGCAGAGCGCCGAGGCGGTAGCCGAACGCGTCCTGCAGTTCGCGCAGGAAGGCGCGCTCGTCGATATCGGCCAGACGCCGTGCGTCCATGCCCTGCCGCGTCCAGACCAGCGCGCAGCGGTTTTCCGGCAGTGGCAGCAAGGCCATCGGGCCTTGCTCGGTGAATCGTTCGAAGGCCTGGCCACGATGGGCCTCGCCTGGAGAGATGTTGGCGATCAGCGCGCTCTGGTCATAGGGCGTGCGGCGCACATGAATGCCCAACTGCTCGCGCAGGCCGGAGCGGCCGCCGTCGGCGAGAATCGCCAGGTCGCATTCAAGGCTGGTGTCATCGTCGAGTTGCAGGCGATAACCGCCCTCGACAGGCTGCATGGCCCTGACTTCGGCCGGGCAGCGCCAGCTCACCACCTCGCTGTCCAGCCCCTGCCACAGGCACTGGCCAAGCCAGGCGTTTTCCACCACATAACCCAGCGCAGGCACACCTTCTTCCTGGGCATCCAGGCGGGTGGCGCCAAAGCGGCCGCGGTCGGACACCTGGATCTGCCGGATCGGTTCGGCACGGCGCTCGATGCCCTGCCACAGGCCAAGCTGGTCGTAGATCTGCCGAGTGCCGAAGGACAGCGCCGAGGAGCGTGCATCGTAGCTGGGCTGGAAGCTGTCGCCGGGGGCGAACGGCTCGATCAGCAGGATCTTCCAGCCGCGCGCCTTGGCCCCGGCCTGCAGCGCCAGCGCCAGGCTGGCACCGACCAGGCCGCCGCCGATGATCGCCAGGTTGACCCGGCTCATGCCACGTCCTTGCGCGCGTCGAGCATCAGTGCCTCGATTTCGTCGACTGTCTTCGGCACACCCGAAGTGAGAATTTCACAGCCCTTTCTGGTGACCACTACGTCGTCCTCGATCCGCACCCCGATGCCGCGCCACTTCTTCGCCACGCTCTGGTTGTCGGCTGCGATGTAGATACCTGGCTCGACAGTCAGCGCCATGCCCGGTTCGAGCACCCGCCACTGACCGCCGACCTTGTATTCACCCACATCGTGCACATCCATGCCGAGCCAGTGTCCGGCGCGGTGCATGTAGAACGCGCGGTAGGCTTCGCTGTCGATCAGCGCCTGCACCTCACCCTTGAGCAGCCCCAGTTCGACCAGGCCCTGGGTGATCACCCGCACCGTCGCTTCATGGGCGTGATTCCAGTGTTTGCCTGGCGCAATCTCGGCAAAGGCGGCTTCCTGGGCCTTGAGCACCAGTTCATAGATCGCCTTCTGCTCGGGCGAGAACCGCCCGCTGACCGGGAAGGTACGGGTGATGTCACTGGCGTAGCAGTCGATCTCGCAACCGGCGTCGATCAGCACGAGGTCACCGTCCTTGAGGGGCGCATCGTTCTGCTGATAGTGCAGGATGCAGGCATTGCGCCCGGCGGCGACGATCGAGCCGTAGGCCGGCATCTTCGCGCCACCCTTGCGGAACTCGTAGTCCAGCTCGGCCTCCAGGCTGTATTCGTGCAGACCGGCGCGGCAGGCCTGCATGGCTCGTACATGGGCGCGCGCGGAAATCGCCGCAGCCTCACGCATCACCTTCACTTCCGCTGCCGATTTATACAGGCGCATGTCGTGCAGCAGATGATCCAGGGCAACGAACTCGTTCGGCGGCTGCGCGCCAAGGCGTGCCTTGGAACGGATCACATTGATCCAGTCCATCAGCCGGCGGTCGAACTCGGGGTTGCTGCCCATGGCGCTGTAGACCCGCTCGCGACCTTCGATCAGGCCAGGGAGGATCTCGTCGATATCGGTGATCGGGAAGGCATCGTCGGCGCCGAAGTCGCGTATCGCGCCCTCCTGGCCGGCACGCAGGCCGTCCCAGAGCTCGCGCTCGGGATTGCGCTCGCGGCAGAACAGCACGTACTCGCCGTGCTCGCGACCGGGGATCAGGGCGATCACCGACTCGGGTTCCGGGAAACCGCTCAGGTACTGGAAATCGCTGTCCTGGCGATAGACGTGCTCGACATCGCGATTACGGATTGCGACCGCCGCCGCCGGCAGGATGGCGATGCTGTCGGGGACCATCTGCGCCATCAGCGCCTTGCGCCGACGGGCGTACTCCGCCTTGGGTATGTGGCTCATGGGCAAACGACCCCCGGGTCGATCAATGCAGCGATGGTTTTGGTGCCGGCGCAACAGGCGCGGCCAGCTCCGTGTACAGCAGCAGCGGGGCGACGCGCAGGTACTCCATGACTTCCAT
Source organism: Pseudomonas putida (assembly GCF_001636055.1). Classification (NCBI taxonomy): domain Bacteria; kingdom Pseudomonadati; phylum Pseudomonadota; class Gammaproteobacteria; order Pseudomonadales; family Pseudomonadaceae; genus Pseudomonas; species Pseudomonas putida. The sequence goes on along the minus strand of NZ_CP011789.1, from coordinate 653,235 downwards.
GTAGTCGCTCTCGCCGTCCTCGGACTCTTCCAGCGCTTCTTGCACTTGCGAGATGGCGACCAGGTCCTGGAGCACTTCCTTGGCATCGGTGGACAGGTCCTTGCCGCCGGCGTTCAGGCCAAAACCGGTAATGAAGCCCTGGCACCATTGGCCCAGGGCGGTGGCGCGATCGCTCAGGGCGGCATCATCGGTCGGCAGCAGCAGCACGATGGCGACGTCTTCGCCGGTCAGCTCGGCCTTGACCATCTCCTGCAGGCCGATCAGGGCGTTGCGGACGTTGTCACCGGGCTCGGTTTCAAGCAGTTGGGCGGCGTCGGCCAGCCAGCCGTCGGCATCGAAGCCGGCACCGGCGCAGCTGCGGCCGATCAGCAGGCCGTGCAGCTCGGCAGGGGTGGCGGGATGGCCATTGCTGGAGAGCAGCATGGCGAAGGCGGTGTAAGGCGATTGGGTATTGGGCATGGGCGGCTAGGCGCCAGACGGCGCATATGACTAGAATGAAGACCTTGTATCCTAGCACCGGCAGGCGCGCCAAGACCATCTGCGCTGGCCGTCGCGGCTCGGGCAGAGGCATGATCGCCAGGCGATCGACGAAGGAGCGGATCGAGTGCAACCCATGCAAGACAATGACCTGCAAGCGCTGATGAGCCGTTTCGAGTTGCTGATCGAGCGCGTCGAGCAACTAAAACGGCAAAATGCACTCCTAGTAGCTCAGGAAAAATCCTGGCGCGAAGAGCGCGCCCACCTCATCGAAAAGAACGAGATCGCCCGGCACAAGATCGAGTCGATGATCTTGCGTCTGAAGGCCCTGGAGCAAGACTCATGAGTTCAAGCAATAGCGTCACCGTCCAGATTCTCGACAAGGAATACTCGATCATCTGCCCGCCGGAAGAACGCAATAACCTGGTCGGTGCCGCGCGCTACCTGGACGGCAAGATGCGCGAGATCCGCAGCAGCGGCAAGGTGATCGGTGCCGACCGCATCGCGGTAATGGCAGCGCTGAACATCACCCATGAACTGCTGCACCGCCAGGAGCGCCCTGACGTCGCCAGCGGCGGCACCACCCGCGAGCAAGTGCGCGACCTGCTCGAGCGTGTCGACCAGGCACTGTCCGACGACGCGGTTAGCAAAAACGATTGAGATTGGTATACTGGCGCCACTCCCTGGGGGATGCGCCAGTCGGTTATGTCCCTGAGCCGATACGCACAACCACGGGGGTTGCACGTGGGGCAGGTGTGCATGTCCGCTCGACGGAAAGCCTTAACGCCTCCTGCAATCTCCACCTTGAACTTTCGGGTTCAAGGGCTACACCGATAGCGGTCTTGTCGGGGAGCCTGAATTCTCAATGCCCGCCTTTACCGGCGGGCATTTCGTTTGTGCCGCCGCCATCGGCGGCCAGCATCCGGGATCGCCTGTGCCATGACCGACACCGTGCCGCTCACCCGTCCACAACTTCGCCGCGTGCTGCGCAACGCACGACGCGCGCTGACGCCCGCCCAGCAACGCCAGGCCGCCGTCGGACTGTACCGGCAACTCGCCCAGCACCCGCTGTTTCGCCGCGCGCGACATATCGCCCTGTATCTGCCCAACGACGGCGAGATCGACCCACGCCTGCTACTGCGCGAAGCCCAGCGGCGCGGCAAGCGCACCTACCTGCCAGTGCTGCATGCCTGGCCGCGCACGCGCATGGTGTTCCAACGCTTCGAACAGGGCGAAAAACTGCGACGCAATCGCTTCCGTATTCCTGAACCGGTCATCGAGCGCAAGCGTCAGCGGCCGGTCTGGTCGCTCGACCTGATCCTGCTGCCACTGGTGGGTTTCGATGAAGTGGGCGGACGGCTGGGGATGGGCGGCGGCTTCTATGATCGCAGCCTGGCCTATCAGGGGCGGCGCAAGGCGTGGAAGAAACCGCTGCTGCTGGGGCTGGCACATGAATGCCAGAAGGTGGAACGACTGGCGCAGGCCAGTTGGGACGTACCCTTGCGCGGAACGGTCTCGGACCGTGACTGGTACCTGGCGCCGGCCTGAACGTCAGGCCGCGCGCCGCAGAACTTCAGCGTTGCTGTTGGGCGGATACGGCCGGCGCCTGATAGGCGGCGTCCAGCTTTCGCTCCCACAGACCCTGCGCATAACCCGTGGTGACGACACCCAGACCGAAAATGAAGGCCAGGATCCACAGCAGGTCCGGTTTGCGTTTGTTCATCGTTGCCCCCCTAGGCAAACTGTTCAGGCTCGGCAGCCTTCTTGGTGCTACCGGAGCGTATAGCTTTAAAATCGGCGCATTTTCCGACAACGTGACGCGGCACGCAAATGTTGACGCCAACCGGCTGTCGGTTTGATGCAACATCTTATTTCAAACCTTGTCAGGAGCAGCACCCATGGCCTACTGGCTGATGAAATCCGAGCCCGACGAACTTTCCATCGAAGGCTTGGCCCGTCTCGGCCAGGCGCGCTGGGACGGGGTGCGCAACTACCAGGCACGCAATTTCCTGCGGAACATGAGCGTAGGCGACGAATTCTTCTTCTACCACTCCAGTTGCCCGCAACCGGGCATCGCCGGGATCGCCCGGATCAAGGCCGGCGCCTACCCCGACCCGACGGCGCTGGACCCGCAAAGCCACTACTTCGACGCCAAGGCCAGTGCCGACAAGAACCCCTGGAGCGCAGTGGATGTCGAGCATGTGCGCACGTTCGGCCAGGTGCTTGGCCTCGGCTTGCTCAAGCAGCAGACGGCGCTGGAAGCGCTTGCACTGGTACAGAAGGGCAGCCGCTTGTCGGTAATGCCGGTGACCCCGGAGCAATGGCAGGCAATCTGCGCACTGGCGAGGTGATCCAGGCAGCCGATGTGTGGGCGCCCACCAGGGAACTCACTGCACGATCAGGTTGTTGAACAGCAGGTCCTCGACGATTGGCTTGCCTTCTTCGGTTTCCATCACCTGCTGGACCTGCTTCAAGGCTTCCTGACGCAACGCCTCCTTGGCCTCGACATTGCTCATGTTATCCACACCTTGCTGGGTGAACAGCGCCACCAGTTGGTTGCGAATCAGCGGCTCATGGTGCTTGACCGCCGCGGCAGCGGCATCGCCAGTCACGCGCAGGGCCACGTCGGCCTTGTAGACGCGCAGCTTGGGGCCGCCATCCAGGGCGTAGTTGCCGACCAGAGGCGGGCTCAGGTTGATGTAGGCAACCTTCGGCTGGCCTTCCTTGCTCTCTTCGGCCATGGCCGCCACGGGCAGCATCAGGGCCAGCACCATCAAGATCCACGCTTTCACGAAATCGCTCCTCAATACAATTGACGCCAGCTTACCCAGCGCATCGCTCAAACCCAAGCCCAGGCTTATGCCGACTCATCAGAGCAGGCCATGCTCGTTGACCCACCCCTTCGTCCTCCTACACTTATCGGCCATCACCCGCAAAGGAATAGCCCGATGAAAGCTGTGTTGTGCAAAACCCTGGGCCCGGCACGGGACCTGGTGCTGGAAGAGGTCGCAGGCCCCGTGCCGAAAAAGAACGAGATCCTCCTCGAGGTGCATGCCGCCGGGGTCAACTTCCCCGACACCCTGATCATCGAAGGCAAGTACCAGTTCCAACCACCTCTGCCCTTCTCGCCCGGCGGCGAAGCAGCTGGCGTGGTGGCGGCAGTCGGCGAGAAGGCCGGGGCTTTCAAGGTCGGCGACCGGGTCATGGCCCTCACCGGCTGGGGCGCCTTCGCCGAGCAGGTCGCGGTGCCTTATTACAATGTGCTACCCATCCCGGCAGGCATGGATTTCACCACGGCGGCCGCCTTCGGCATGACCTACGGCACCTCGATGCACGCACTTACCCAGCGTGGCCAACTCAAGGCAGGAGAAACCCTGCTGGTGCTCGGCGCGTCAGGGGGCGTGGGTCTGGCAGCGGTGGAGATCGGCAAGGCACTGGGTGCACGGGTCATCGCGGCGGCCAGCAGCACCGAGAAGCTCGCCGTGGCCAAGGCAGCCGGGGCGGATGAGTTGATCGACTACAGCCAGGCCAGCCTCAAGGAAGAGATCAAGCGCCTGACCAACGGCCAGGGTGTGGATGTGATCTACGACCCGGTCGGCGGCGAGTTGTTCGACCAGGCCGTACGAGGCCTGGCCTGGAACGGCCGGCTGCTGGTGGTGGGATTCGCCAGCGGAACCATCCCGCAGATGGCGGCCAACCTGGTGCTGCTCAAGGGCGCGGCGGTGCTGGGGGTGTTCTGGGGCGCGTTCGCCCAGCGCCAACCCGAAGACAACGCTGCCAACTTCCGCCAGCTGTTTGCGTGGCACTCCGAGGGCAAGTTGAAACCGCTGGTGTCGCAGACCTACGCGCTGGGCGAGGCGGGTGCGGCTATCGAACGGCTGGGGCAGCGGCAGGCAGTGGGCAAGCTGGTGGTGTTGGCCAGGTGATTCGGTGATGACTTCTTCGCGGGCAAGCCCGCTCCTGCAAACTGTACCGTCTCTGTAGGAGCGGGCTTGCTGCGAAGAGCCGGCGCGGTCAAACCTCGCGCAGGTTGTGGCAGCGCTGAAACCGCGCTTCCAGCTCCCGAACAGGCATCTGGTGGCTGCGCAGGGCATTCAGCGTCTGCTCCACGTACTCCCGCGTGGTGCCGTAACGCCCCTTGGCGCTGGCCAGAATCTGGCTGAACAGGGTGTCCGGCAGGTTGCCGGCATAGCACGGCAAGTGACGCTCCAGCACGAAACCCAAGGCCTGCACCTTGCTGCCGTCATCGAGTCGGCAGGTCAGCCAATGCGGACGATAGGCCGGATAAGGCATCTCCCGCTGCCACAGGGCCATCAGCGAGTCGTCCAGGCAGCTCTCGTCCAGGCGATAGGCAAAGCCGCTGCACGAACCACCGCGATCCAGGCCGAACACCAGCCCTGGGCATTCTGGTGTACCGCGGTGCTCATGGGACCACAGGTAAAGCCCACGATGATAACCGTGCACCCGTGCACGCTGACGCTCTACCGAGTTGCACTCCGGACGCCAGATCAACGAACCGTAGGCGAACAACCACACAGGCCCACCGTCATGACGGGACATGGTCGTTGTCATGGAGTGCTGCAATTGCTCAGGGGTCAGTTGTTGACCGAAGTCGAGCGACGGAGGATAAGAAACCTGCCACGAAGAACTTTCAAGTGCCGACATAGGCTGCCGCCATTATTTCCTGTGTAACTACCGGAGTGCTGTATTGCGATCGACGCATTCACCTGCGAGCCCGCACCCAATGCTGCGGGGCCTGTACCGCAAGAGGTTGATGACGATGTGCCTACCGTAAGACATATGACGGCGAAACCTCAACCCCTTTTGGCAAAGTTTCACGCGCGATACCGACGACTGGAAAGTGTTGTTATAAGCATAGTAAAAGTTATTAACCCGGCGGGTAATAATTCACTGCTTATAATCGACGACGATAACTTTGGTTATTAATCACGGCGCGCCATTGCAGCGCGCCGTAGGCTCTCATGAAGACCTAATTACTCAGCCGCGTGGAGCGTAGGCAAACACGTCGGCGCGCATGCGGTGCGCATCCATGCCCGCCTCGACCAGCGCATCGAGCGTGCCATAGACCATGTTCGGTGAACCGCTGGCATAGACATGCACACTGTTCAGGTCGGCGATATCCTCGCACACTGCCTCGTGCAAAAGGCCGCAACGCCCCTCCCAGCCACACAGGTCGCTGACCACCTTGTGCAGGAACAGGTTGGGCAGACGCTCCCATTCGGCCCAGTGCTCGAGGGTGTAGAACTCCTCGGGCCGACGTACACCCCAGTACAGGTGCACCGGATGCTCGAAGCCGTTGGCGCGGCAATGCTCGACCAGGCTGTGCATCTGGCCCATGCCGGTCCCGGCAGCGATCAGCACCAGCGGTCCGTCCGGCAGCTCGGCCAGGTGTGCGTCACCGAATGGCAGTTCGATGCGGGCCATGCCGTTGCGTTGCAACTGCTCGATCAGCTTTACCGCACTGCTTTCACGGGCCAGCACATGCAGCTCGAGATCGCGACCTGCATGCGGGGCAGACGCCAGCGAGAAGGCAGCCTTGTCGGCCCCCTCCCGCTCGATCATCAGGTATTGCCCAGCGTGGTAGCGCGGCGGCTTGCCGGCGGGCGCGCGCAGACGCACCCGCCAGACATCCCCGCCTACCTCGACGCACTCGCTCACGGTGCAGGCCAGCTTGCGCACGGGCAACTCGCCCAAGGCCAGCACGCCATCCCACAGCAGCACGCAATCTTCCAGCGGTTCGGCGATGCAGGTGAACAGTTCACCGTGATCGCGGACCTCACCGTCCTGCCGCACCCGCCCTTCCACCAGCAACGCCGCACACACATGGCAATTGCCGTTGCGACAGCTGCTCGGGCACTCGTAGCCCAGGCGCCGCGCTGCATCCAGAATCCTCTCGCCCGGCTCGATGGACAGCACCGCGCCGGACGGCTGCAAGGTCACCTGCATCAATCTATTCCCAACTGGTCCCACAGCTCATCGATACGGCGGGTGACGGCCTCGTCCTTGACGATGACCCGGCCCCATTCGCGTGTAGTCTCGCCCGGCCACTTGTGCGTGGCGTCCAGGCCCATCTTCGACCCCAGGCCCGATACCGGCGACGCGAAGTCGAGGTAGTCGATCGGCGTGTTGTCGATCATCACCGTATCACGCTTGGGATCCATGCGCGTGGTGATGGCCCAGATCACGTCGTTCCAGTCGCGGGCGTTGACGTCGTCGTCGGTGACGATAACGAACTTGGTGTACATGAACTGTCGCAGGAACGACCACACACCCAGCATCACGCGCTTGGCGTGCCCCGGATATTGCTTTTTCATCGTCACTACCGCCATGCGGTAGGAACAGCCTTCCGGTGGCAGGTAGAAGTCGACGATCTCGGGGAACTGCTTCTGCAGGATCGGCACGAACACTTCGTTCAGCGCAACGCCCAGGATCGCCGGCTCATCTGGCGGCCGGCCGGTGTAGGTGCTGTGGTAGATCGGCTTCTGCCGATGGGTGATGCGTTCGATGGTGAACACCGGGAAGCTGTCCACCTCGTTGTAGTAGCCAGTGTGGTCGCCGTAAGGGCCTTCCGGGGCCATTTCACCCGGATGGATCACACCTTCGAGGATGATTTCGGCGGTGGCCGGCACCTGCAGATCGCTGCCGCGGCACTTGACCAGCTCGGTGCGGTTGCCGCGCAGCAGCCCTGCGAAAGCGTACTCGGAGAGGGTGTCGGGCACTGGCGTCACGGCGCCCAGGATGGTGGCCGGATCCGCGCCGAGTGCGACGGCCACCGGGAACGGCTGGCCGGGGTGCTTCTCGCACCATTCGCGGTAATCCAGCGCGCCGCCACGATGGCTCAGCCAGCGCATGATGACCTTGTTGCGACCGATGACCTGCTGGCGGTAGATGCCGAGGTTCTGGCGGTCCTTGTTCGGCCCGCGAGTCACCGTCAGGCCCCAGGTGATCAGTGGCGCCACGTCACCCGGCCAGCAGTGCTGGATCGGCAACTGAGACAGGTCGACATCCTCACCCTCGACCACCACCTCCTGGCACACCGCGTCCTTGACCACCTTGGGCGCCATGGACACGACTTTCTTGAAGATCGGTAGCTTCGACCAGGCATCCTTCAGGCCCTTCGGCGGCTCGGGCTCCTTGAGGAAGGCCAGCAGCTTGCCGATTTCACGCAGCTCGCCAACCGACTCGGCGCCCATGCCCATGGCCACACGCTCGGGGGTACCGAACAGGTTGCCCAACACCGGGATGTCGAAGCCGGTGGGCTTCTCGAACAGCAGCGCCGGGCCCTTGGCCCGCAGGGTGCGGTCGCAGACTTCGGTCATTTCCAGGACGGGCGAGATCGGAACCTGGATGCGCTTGAGTTCGCCGCGCTGCTCCAGGCCACGGATAAAGTCGCGCAAATCGCGATACTGCATGCGTGAGCCTCGTGTTGGCTGTATCGGTCGGGGGTGCAGAGTGTAGCGCCGATCGGGCTTTGATAGCCAAATGGCAGAGTGCAATGCGCTCGTTCGTAGGGCGCATCAATGACTTGGGGCCGTTCGCGCCCTTCGCGGGCAAGCCCGCTCCTACAGGATCTGTGCGATATCTGTGGGAGCGGGCTTGCCCGCGAAGGGACGCGAAGCGGCCCCAATCATTTCCAGCTTGAAACGCTTACTTGCGCTTCATCGACAGGAAGAACTCATCGTTGGTCTTGGTCTGCTTGAGCTTGTCGATGAGGAACTCGATGGCCGCCACTTCATCCATCGGATGCAGCAGCTTGCGCAGGATCCACATGCGCTGCAGCTCGTCGTCGGCAGTCAGCAGCTCTTCGCGGCGGGTACCGGACTTGTTGATGTTGATGGCCGGGAATACGCGCTTTTCAGCGATGCGGCGGTCCAGCGGCAGCTCCATGTTGCCGGTACCCTTGAACTCTTCGTAGATGACCTCGTCCATCTTCGAGCCGGTCTCGACCAGCGCGGTGGCGATGATGGTCAGCGAGCCGCCTTCCTCGATGTTACGGGCAGCGCCGAAGAAACGCTTGGGCTTTTCCAGGGCGTGGGCGTCGACACCACCGGTCAGGACCTTGCCGGAGCTCGGGATCACGGTGTTGTAGGCACGCGCCAGACGGGTGATGGAGTCGAGCAGGATGACCACGTCCTTCTTGTGCTCGACCAGGCGCTTGGCCTTTTCGATCACCATTTCGGCAACCTGCACGTGGCGGGTCGGTGGCTCGTCGAAGGTCGAGGCGACCACTTCGCCGCGCACGGTGCGCTGCATCTCGGTCACTTCTTCCGGGCGCTCGTCGATCAGCAGGACAATCAGGTGGCACTCGGGGTTGTTGCGAGTGATGTTGGCCGCGATGTTCTGCAGCATGATGGTCTTGCCCGCTTTCGGCGGAGCGACGATCAGGCCGCGCTGGCCCTTGCCGATAGGTGCGCACAGGTCGATGACACGACCGGTGAGGTCTTCGGTGGAACCGTTACCGGCTTCCATCTTCAGGCGATGGTTCGGGAACAGCGGCGTCAGGTTCTCGAACAGGATCTTGTTCTTCGCGTTTTCCGGACGGTCGAAGTTGATGGTGTCGACCTTCAGCAGGGCGAAGTAACGCTCCCCTTCCTTCGGCGGGCGGATCTTGCCGACGATGGTGTCGCCGGTGCGCAGGTTGAAGCGGCGGATCTGGCTGGGCGAGACGTAGATATCGTCAGGGCCGGCCAGATACGAGGCATCTGCCGAACGCAGGAAACCGAATCCATCCTGGAGAATCTCCAGCACGCCGTCACCCGAGATCTCTTCGCCGCTCTTCGCGTGTTTTTTCAACAGGGCGAAAATCACGTCCTGCTTGCGCGAACGGGCCATGTTTTCGATGCCCATCTGTTCGGCCATTTCCAGCAGATCGGTAATCGGCTTTTGCTTGAGTTCTGTCAGGTTCATAAGGGGAGTGACGTAATCATGTAAGAAGGGGGGAGAATTAAGCTTCTGGCTTAATGAGGCCGCGCCGCTAGACTGGCGACAGGATCGCGTACTGATTCGAATTGGGAGTGCGTCGGCGACGGCGTGCGAAGGGCACTGGAGAAGCAGTGCGAGGCCGAATGTAACACTTGCTTTTTTCGGCGTCTAGTGGTTTTGACAGGGGAAATCGAGCCTCGGGGGCAAAAAAAGCCCCGCATTTGCGGGGCTCTTTCACATCACAGGTGGGCGTCGAGGAACGCAGCCAGCTGGGACTTGGACAGCGCACCAACCTTGGTCGCCTCGACGTTGCCGTTCTTGAACAGCATCAGCGTCGGGATACCGCGCACGCCGTGCTTGGCCGGGGTTTCCTGGTTGTCGTCGATGTTCAGCTTGGCGACGGTCAGCTTGCCTTCGTAGGTGGAGGCGATGTCGTCCAGGACCGGAGCGATCATCTTGCATGGACCGCACCATTCAGCCCAATAGTCGACCAGCACCGGGCCTTGAGCCTGCAGCACTTCGGCTTCGAAGGTGGCGTCGGTGACGTGTTTGATCAGATCGCTGCTCATGGAGTTCTCCAGGTCGTAAGCATAAAAAACGTTGCCCATCATAGCCGCACCCACGCCCTACAGGAAGCCACGGCCGATTGAGTGTAACTATAGTTGTGCAAGACGCCACGAATCGAAACTGTCATACAAGCGTCATAGGATTTGTCCGAGGCCTTTGTTGATCAGTCATCCAGGCCACCCGCACATTGCCCTGCATCAATCCTCGCCATGTCGCGCGTTGGCGTATGCCCGCGATCATGGCAGGATTGCCGGGTTATCGACCGAGAACATCCAGATCATGCCGCAAACCACCGCGAAGAACCTGTCTCTGATCGCCGCCATCGACCTTGGCTCCAACAGTTTCCACATGGTCGTGGCCAAGGCCCACCATACCGAGATCCGCATTCTCGAACGGCAGGGGGAGAAGGTTCAGCTGGCTGCGGGCATCAGCGAAGATCGCCAGCTCAGCGAAGAAGCCATGCAGCGGGGCCTCGAATGCCTCAAGCGTTTCGCCCAGCTGATCAATGGCATGCCGGCCGGCGCTGTGCGCATCGTCGGCACCAACGCCCTGCGTGAAGCTCGCAACCGCAATGACTTCATCCTGCGTGCCGAAGCCATTCTCGGCCATCCGGTCGAGGTCATTTCAGGTCGTGAAGAGGCGCGCCTCATCTACCTGGGCGTGTCGCACACCCTCGCCGACACCCCCGGCAAACGCCTGGTCGCCGACATCGGCGGTGGCAGTACCGAGTTCATCATCGGTCAACGTTTCGAGCCACTGCTGCGCGAAAGCCTGCAGATGGGCTGCGTAAGCTTCACCCAGCGCTATTTCCGCGACGGCAAGATCACGCCGGCACGCTACGCCCAGGCCTACACCGCCGCGCGCCTTGAGCTGATGAGCATCGAGAACGCCCTGCACCGCCTGACCTGGGACGAAGCCATCGGCTCGTCGGGCACCATCCGCGCCATCGGCGCCGCGATCAAGGCCAGCGGCCATGGCAACGGCGAGGTCAATGCCGAAGGCCTGGCCGTGATCAAGCGCAAGCTGTTCAAGCTGGGCGAAGTCGACAAGATCGACTTCGACGGCGTCAAACCGGACCGGCGCACCATTTTCCCTGCGGGGTTGGCGATTCTCGAGGCGATCTTCGACGCCCTCGAACTGCAGCGCATGGACCACTGTGACGGCGCCCTGCGTGAGGGCGTATTGTTCGACCTGCTCGGCCGCCATCATCACGAGGACGTGCGTGAGCGCACACTGAATTCGCTGATGGAGCGCTATCACGTCGACCAGGGCCAGGCCGCGCGCGTGGAGCGCAAGGCGCTGCACGCCTTCGACCAGGTGGCCAAGGCGTGGGATCTGGAAAACGGCAACTGGCGCGATCTGCTGGGCTGGGCGGCGAAGGTGCATGAAGTCGGGCTGGACATCGCCCACTATCACTACCACAAGCACGGCGCCTACCTGATCGAACACTCCGACTTGTCGGGCTTCTCCCGCGAGGACCAGCAAATGCTGGCCCTGCTGGTACGCGGCCATCGCCGCAACATTCCCAAGGACAAGTTCGCCGAGTTCGGCGACGAAGGCGTCAAGCTGATCCGCCTGTGCGTGCTGCTGCGCTTCGCCATCCTCTTCCACCACATCCGCGGCACCCAGCAAATGCCCAAGGTCGAGCTCAAGGCTGCCGACGACAGTCTGGAAGTGGTGTTCCCTGAGGGCTGGCTCGAGCAGCATCCGCTTACCCAGGCCGACTTCGCCAACGAGGCGGAGTGGCTGGCGCGGGTCGGGTTCGTGCTGAGCGTGCGCTGAACCCCGACGCTGACCCTATGTAGGCGCGGCCTTGTGCCGCGCCTACAGCGTGTCTAGCGTACGTTCAGCACCGGGTTGCTCAGGCGCTCCAGCAGGGTCGCCTGGGCGCTGCGCGGGTTCTGGTTGCCGGTCGGGGTACTGCGCACATAACGACCGTCAGGCTGCAGGGTCCAGGCCTGGGTGTTGTCGGTCAGGTAGCCCTCAAGCTCCTTCTTCACCCGCAGCAGCAACTTCTTGCCCTCCACCGGGAAGCAGGTCTCGACGCGCTTGTCGAGGTTGCGCTCCATCCAGTCGGCGCTGGACAGGTAGATCTGCTCCTCGCCGCCGTTGAGGAAGTAGAACACCCGCGTGTGCTCAAGGAAGCGGCCGATGATCGAGCGCACATTGATATTGTGCGAAACCCCCGGGATGCCCGGACGCAGGCAGCACATGCCACGCACCACCAGGTCGATGCGCACGCCCGACTGGCTCGCCTTGTACAGGGCCTTGATGACCTTGGCATCGGTCAGCGAGTTGAACTTGGCGATGATGTGCGCCGGCTTGCCGTCGAGCGCGAATTGCGTCTCGCGGGCGATCATGTCGAGCATGCCCTTCTTGAGGGTGAAGGGCGCATGCAGCAGCTTCTTCATGCGCAGGGTCTTGCCCATGCCGATCAACTGGCTGAACAGTTTGCCGACGTCCTCGGTGAGCGCATCATCGGAGGTCAGCAGGCTGTAGTCGGTGTACAGGCGAGCGTTGCCGGCGTGGTAGTTGCCGGTACCCAGGTGCGCGTAGCGGACGATCTCGCCCTGCTCGCGGCGCAGGATCAGCATCATCTTGGCGTGGGTCTTGAAGCCGACCACGCCATAGATCACCACCGCACCGGCCGCCTGCAGTCGGCTGGCCATCTGCAGGTTGGACTCTTCGTCGAAACGCGCGCGCAGCTCGATCACCGCAGTGACCTCCTTGCCGTTACGCGCGGCATCGACCAACGCGTCGACGATCTCCGAGTTGGCCCCGGAGCGGTACAGGGTCTGGCGCACGGCGAGCACGTGCGGGTCCTTGGCGGCCTGGCGCAGCAGGTCGACCACCGGAGTGAAGGATTCGAACGGGTGCATCAGCAACACATCCTGCTTGCTGATGACGCTGAAAATGTTGTCGGCGTTCTGCAGGATCTTAGGGATCGCCGGGGTGAACGGCGTGTACTGCAGCTCCGGGTGGCTGTCCAGGCTAGTGATGCTGAACAGACGAGTCAGGTTGACCGGGCCATTGACCTGGTAAAGCTCGCTCTCGCTCAGGCTGAACTGCTTGAGCAGGTAGTCGGAGAGGTGCTTCGGACAGGTGTCGGCAACCTCCAGGCGCACGGCGTCGCCGTAGCGGCGCGAGAACAGCTCGCCACGCAGGGCACGGGCAAGGTCGTCGACCTCTTCGGAGTCCAGCGCCAGGTCGGCGTTTCGGGTCAGGCGGAACTGGTAGCAGCCCTTGACCTTCATGCCCTGGAACAGGTCGTCGGCATGGGCGTGGATCATCGACGACAGGAAGACATAGTTGTCGCCGGGGCCGCCAACCTCTTCCGGCACACGGATCACCCGTGGCAGCAGACGCGGCGCCGGGATGATCGCCAGGCCCGAGTCGCGACCGAAGGCATCGACGCCCTCGAGCTCGACGATGAAGTTCAGGCTCTTGTTCACCAGCAGCGGGAACGGGTGGGTCGGGTCGAGGCCGATCGGGGTGATGATCGGGGCGATCTCGTCGCGGAAGTAGCGACGCACCCAGGTCTTGAGCTTGGGCGTCCAGTAGCGGCGTCGGATGAAGCGAATCGCATGCTTCTCCAGCTCCGGCAGCAACACGTCGTTGAGGATCGCGTACTGGCGGTCCACCTCCAGGTGCACCAGCTCGCTGATCCGCGCCAGCGCCTGATGCGGCTGCAGGCCGTCGGCACCGGCCTGTTCCCGGGCGAAATTGATCTGCTTCTTCAGCCCCGCGACGCGGATCTCGAAGAACTCATCGAGGTTGCTGGAGAAGATCAGCAGGAACTTCAGACGCTCAAGCAGCGGGTAGGACTCATCCAGCGCCTGCTCCAGCACGCGGATGTTGAACTGCAGCTGCGAGAGCTCACGATGAATGTACAGGCTGCTGTCGTCCAGGCCCGGCACCGGAATCGCCGGGGCCGGCGCCGGGGCGGCGGCCTCGACGACAGGCGCAGGCTCCGGTGCCGCCGGCAGGTCCGGTGGGGTCTGCAGCAGTTCCTCCGGGAGGGCCTTGGCTTCCTTGATCTCGACAGCAGTGAGCACTTCGTTATTCATCTGACGTTCCTGTGAGGGCGTTACTGCCCTCTCAACAATTGAGCGGCACGCACGGCGAAATAGGTGAGGATGCCATCGGCGCCGGCCCGTTTGAAAGCGGTGAGGGATTCGAGAATCACGGCCTCGCTCAGCCAGCCGTTCTGGATGGCCGCCATGTGCATGGCGTATTCGCCGCTGACCTGATACACGAAGGTCGGCACGCGGAATTCGGTTTTGACGCGGTGAACGATGTCCAGGTACGGCATGCCCGGCTTGACCATGACCATGTCGGCGCCCTCGGCGAGGTCGGTGGCCACTTCATGCAGGGCCTCGTCACTGTTGGCCGGGTCCATCTGGTAGGAGGCCTTGTTGGCCTTGCCCAGGTTCAGCGCCGAGCCGACCGCATCGCGGAACGGGCCGTAGTAGGCGCTGGCGTACTTGGCGGAGTAGGCCATGATGCGCACGTTCACGTGGCCGGCCAGCTCCAGGGCCTCGCGGATGGCCTGCAGACGACCGTCCATCATGTCGGACGGCGCCACCACCTGGGCACCGGCTTCGGCATGCGACAGCGCCTGACGCACCAGGGCGTCGACGGTGATGTCGTTCTGCACGTAGCCCTCTTCGTCGAGGATGCCGTCCTGGCCGTGAGTGGTGAAGGGATCAAGTGCGACGTCGGTGATCACCCCCAGTTCCGGGAAGCGCGCACGCAGGGCGCGGGTGGCACGCTGGGCGATGCCATCCGGGTTCCAGGCTTCGGCACCGTCGAGGGATTTCTTCTCCACCGGGGTCACCGGGAACAGCGCCAGCGCGGGAATCCCCAGCTCGACCCAACCCTGTGCGGCTTCGAGCAGCAGGTCGATCGACAGGCGCTCGACGCCCGGCATCGACGGCACTTCCTCGCGACGATTTTCACCGTCCAGCACGAATACCGGCAGGATCAGGTCATCGACGGTCAGGGTGTTCTCGCGAACCAGGCGACGGGAGAATTCGTCCCGGCGGTTGCGACGCAGGCGGGTAGCAGGAAACAGGCGGTTGGCGGGGGTAAAGCTCACGGCAGACTCCTGAGCCCGCGCAGGCGGGCTAGCGCGACAGTTATAAGCGCCCATTATGACGCCTAGGTTACAGGGAAGGGCAACCCTGCGACTTGTGGCCGCAGGCATTGTCCTTGTAGGAATTGTTCACGTCGAGACACATTTGGACACTTTCCCCCAGGCGCGCGAAGGGGTAGGCTGCGCGTTCATTTCGCCAGCACCTCAGAAAATGCTTCAACAATTCCTGCAGGATTTCGGCTATTTCGCCCTCTTTCTAGGCACCTTCTTCGAAGGCGAGACCATCCTGGTACTTGCAGGATTTCTCGCGTTCCGTGGATACATGGACATCAGCCTGGTCGTGGTGGTGGCGTTCTTCGGCAGCTATGCCGGTGACCAACTCTGGTATTTCATGGGCCGTCGCCACGGGCGCAAGATCCTCGCGCGCAAACCGCGCTGGCAGGCCATGGGCGACCGCGCGCTGGAACATATCCGCCGCCACCCCGACATCTGGGTGCTGAGCTTCCGTTTCGTCTATGGCCTGCGCACCGTGATGCCGGTGGCCATCGGCCTGTCCGGCTATCCCCCGCGGCGCTACCTGCTGCTCAACGGTATTGGCGCGGCGATCTGGGCCCTGGCCCTGGGCGCAGCGGCCTATCACTTCGGCGCCATCCTCGAAGGCCTGCTGGGCAACGTGAAGAAATACGAGCTATGGGTGCTCGGCGGCCTGCTGGTGCTGGGCGGGCTGCTCTGGCTGCGCCGACGTTTCCGCAACCTGCGTGCCGAGCGCAAGGCGGCGGCAGAAAGCCAGGCCGCACAGGCTGAACAGGCTGTAGAGCCCGAGCAGGAGCCAGGCCAAGGGCGTGACCGCCCCTAGGCCCAACACCCCACCCAGATAAAGCGCCGGCCCGTTGGACGCCAGCCGCAGCAGCTCGAGGCGCGCGGCCCAAGGCCGGTTCTCCAGCGCCACCCCAAGCACGAACAAGCCAAACGCCATCAGTGTCCAGCCAAGCACCAGCGCCGCTGGCGGCACGCGCTCGGCCACCTCCATCAGGTAACTCCCCAACCCTGCGTACACGGCGAACTGCAGCGCCACGTACAACTGCTGGGCTCGCCCCAGCGGTATCTCGAACTTGCGAAACTGCGCCAGATCAACCTTGGCCTGTGGATAACCCGCCTCCACATCCGCCGGTCGCCATCCGGTGGGCATGAACCAGATCCGCAGCTTGTCCCACAGACTGCGAGTGCGCCGCGCATCGCGCCAGAGCTGGGCATAGAACTGCAGGTTGGCCCACAGCGGATTCCAGCTCGCCAGCGGTGTGGTCACGCCGAACACCACGGGCTCGCGCGGGTCCTCCTCCTGGAAAGTGCCGAACAGGCGGTCCCAGAGAATGAACACGCCGCCGTAGTTGCGATCCAAGTACAAAGGATTCTGCGCATGGTGGACGCGATGGTTGGACGGCGTGATCAGTACCCATTCGAGCCAGCCCAGCTTGGGCACGTGCCGGGTATGCACCCAGAACTGGTACAGCAGGTTCAACGATGCCACGGTGACGAATACCAGCGGCGGCACGCCGATCAGGGCCAGCGGCAGATAGAAGATCCACGAGAAGAGAAAGCCGCTGCTGGTCTGGCGCAGGGCGGTGGTGAGGTTGTACTCCTCGCTCTGGTGATGCACCGAATGCGCCGCCCACAACACGTTGCGTTCATGGCCGAGGCGGTGCAGCCAGTAGTAGCAGAAGTCGTAGAGCACGAACGCCAGCAACCAGACCCAGAGCGCACCGTCCGGCAGGCGCAGCAGGGCCAGGTGCTCCCAGGCCAGCGCGTAGCTTACAAGCCCGACGCCCTTGGTCAGCAGCCCCGTGCTGGTCGACAGCGCCCCGGTGCTCAGGCTGTTGATCGAATCGGCCAGGCGATAGTTGCGCTGCCCGCGCAGCCGGTCGGTGACCAGCTCCACAGCAATCAGCACGAAGAAGAACGGCACGGCCAGCAGAATCAGGTCCATGGTGACGATCCCAAGCGTTATCCACAGAGATTAGGCCGCGTCGGGCACAACCCTTATGGCCACATCTGCCAAACTAGAGGACATTTAGCGCCTCGACACTGGAGTAATGAGCATGACGAAAAAGGTAGCGGTGATTCTTTCCGGCTGTGGCGTGTATGACGGCGCCGAAATCCACGAAAGCGTGATCACCCTGCTGCGCCTCGACCAGCGCGGCGCCCAGGTGCAGTGTTTCGCGCCGAACATCGCGCAGATGCACGTGATCAACCACCTGACCGGCGAGGAAATGCCCGAGTCGCGCAATGTACTGGTGGAGTCGGCGCGCATCGCCCGCGGTGAAGTGAAGGATATTCGCGAAGCCAAGGCCGAGGACTTCGACGCGCTGATCGTCCCTGGCGGCTTTGGCGCTGCGAAGAACCTGTCCAATTTCGCCGTCGAAGGGACCAGTTGCAGCGTGAACCCCGAGGTACTGGCACTGGCCGAGGCCTTCGCCGCGGCGTGCAAGCCGGTCGGCCTGATCTGCATCTCGCCGGCGTTGGCCGCGAAGATCTACGGCCCAGGCGTGGTCTGCACCATCGGCAACGATGCCGACACCAGCGCAGCCGTGGTGAAGATGGGCGGCACCCATGAAGAATGCGATGTGCATGACATCGTCGAAGACACCCAGCGCAAGCTGGTGACCACCCCGGCCTACATGCTGGCCAAGTCGATCAGCGAAGCGGCGGGCGGGATCTACAAACTGGTGGACCGGGTGCTGGAGCTGACTCACGAGAAGGACTGAAGCGCATCAGGGCGGGCCTTTTCGCGGGCAAGTCGGAGCGCCGAACCGCCGCGAAAAGGTCAACGCGTCAACCGCGTGAGGATTCGATCCAGCGAATTGGCAAACGCCTGCTTCTCCCGCTCGCCATAGGGCGCCTGCCCGCCGCCGACCTGCCCCTGTTCACGCAACTCGGTGAACAGGTTGCGCACCGCCAGTCGATCGCCCATGTTGCGCTCGTCGAACTCGCGACCACGCGGGTCCAGCGCCGCCACACCCTTCTTGATCAGACGATCGGCCAGCGGTACGTCGCTGCAGATCACCAGCTCGCCGGGCTCTGTATGCTCCACCAGGTAGTCGTCGGCGGCATCCATGCCGCTGGGCACCACGATCAGCCGCACGATCGCGAAGGCCGGTTTGGCCACGGCCTGGCCGGCCACCATTACCACTTCCAGCTTGCGCTTGAGGGCGAATTTGACGATCAGGTCCTTGGCCGCCTTGGGGCAGGCGTCGGCGTCGATCCATATGCGCATGACGATGTTTCCGTGATTCGAAAAGCAATAGTGTGCCAGCCCCGGCCTCAGTTCGCTGCAGCCCTGCGTTTTTCGGCAATGCGCGAGCGTCCGTAAAGCACCACGATAGCCAGCAATGCCACCGCCTGCGCACTCAACGAATAAGCGTCGGCATGAATCCCCAGCCAATCGAACTCGAAGAACGGCACCGGTCGCGTGCCCAGTACCCCAGCCTCCTGCAGCGCCTTGACGCCGTGCCCGGCGAACACCACCGACAGCGCGCACAACAACGCAGCGTTGATGCTGAAGAACAGCGACAGTGGCAGCTTCGCCGATCCACGCAGAATCACCCAGGCCAATCCCACCAGCAACACCAGCGCGGTAGCGCCACCGGCCAGCACCGCCTGGTGCCCGGCAGGCCCGGCCTGCAGCCACAGGGTTTCGTAGAACAGGATCACCTCGAACAGCTCGCGGTACACCGAGAAAAACGCCAGCATGGCAAAGCCGAAGCGCCCGCCACCACTGAGCAGGCTGCTCTTGATGTAGTCCTGCCAGGCTGCGGCGTGGCGCCGGTCATGCATCCACACCCCCAGCCACAGCACCATGACCGCAGCGAACAGCGCCGTGCAGCCCTCGAGCAACTCGCGCTGGGCGCCGCCGACATCGATCACATAGGCCGCCAGGGCCCAGGTGGCGAAACCTGCCACCAATGCCAGGCCCCAGCCAATGTTGACGCTGCGTACCGCCGACTGCTGCCCGGTATTGCGCAGGAAGGCGAGGATCGCGGCCAGCACCAGGATCGCCTCCAGGCCCTCGCGCAGCAGGATCAGCAGCCCGGAGATGTAGCTCAGCGACCAACTCAGACCATCGCTGCCCAGCAGTTTCGCCGCCTGCTCCAGCTTGACCTTGGCCTCGGCCAGGCGCTGCGCAGCCTGCTCGGCGGGCAGGCCATCCTGCAGCGACTGCCGGTAGGCCATCAACGACTTCTCGGTATCCTTGCGCACCTGCGCGTCGATGTTGTCGAGCGAGCTCTCCACCAGCTCGAAGCCTTCGAGATATGCGGCCACCGACAGGTCGTAGGCCTGGTCGTGATCGCCCTCGCGGTAGGCCGCCAGGCTCTTGTCCAGGGTGCTGGAGGTGTATTCGAGCAACTGTGCCGGGCCACGCTTGACCTGCGGTGGCTGGGCGCGCTGGGCACGGAATGCGGCAACGGCGTCGGCGCCTTCGTTGGCGGCGACTTCGGCCGGAGTCTGGCGGGCCAGGTCGGCGATGTTCCAGGTTTTGTCACCCTTGGCCGCCTGCGGGTCGGCGGTGAAGCTGGCAATGTAGGCCGCCACATCCCAGCGCTGGCGTTCGTCGAGCTGGTCGGCGAACGACGGCATCTCGGTGCCCTCGATACCCAGGCCGAGGGTGTTGTACAAGTCGAACAGGCTCAGCTGGTCAAGGCGCTGGGCGTCGCGCAGGTTGGCCGGCGCAGGCTCCAGGCCGACACCCGCAGGGCCGTCACCGGCACCGGTGTCACCGTGGCAGATCGAGCAGTTCTGCGCGTACAACGCAGCACCGCGTGCCGGATCCGGCGTGATCACCGGCGCCTGGCTGACCTCATAGGCCACCGCCAGCCGCGCGCCCAACTGCCGAGCCTGGTGCGCCACGGCGCTGCCGTCATGGCGTTGCTCGATGGCCTGGCGCAGCGCCTGCACACCCTGCTCGAGAGCGTCGCGTTCGGGGTTGGCCGGCAAGCCATTGACCAGCTCGGCCAGCACCCCGCTGAACTCCTGCTGTTCGCGGTATTCACCCTCATCCACCACCTTGCCGCCCTCTACGGTCGGCGGGTAGTCGGCACCGATATAGTCCAGCAGGTGCAACGCCTTGATGGCCTCGGCGGGGGCTTCGGCCTGCGCCAGGGTGCTGCACAGCGCCAGCACCGGACCGAGCAACAAGGCCGGCAACCACGCGAGCGGACGGGAACGGGGAATCATGGGGCGATCTCGGCGAGAATACGAAAGCGAACATTGTTCACTTCCACTTCGACTTGCTCAAGGTTCGCGGGCGGATTTCATGAAAAATCTTGCAACGAATACGTCCTGATCGGCCCGCTCAAGACGCTCCCAGGATCTCCACCTCAGGCAAGTCCATCGCCGCCGCCTCCTCCTGCAAGAAGGCACTCAAACGCCGCAACCGCTCGCCGCCCGGGCGGGTGCGCGGCCATACGAGGTAATAGTCCAGGCCGCTGGCCACCGCCGTCGGCCATGGCAGACTCAGTCGCCCCTGGGCGACGTCTTCGGCGACCATCAGCAGGTCACCCATCGACACCCCATAACCCCGAGCAGCTGCGATCATGCCCAGCTCCAGGGTATCGAACACCTGCCCGCCCTTGAGCGACACCGTTTCGCTCAGGCCCATGCGCGCCAGCCAACTGCGCCAGTCGCGACGATCGGGCGTCGGGTGCAACAGTTCGACACTGGCCAGCCTGCGCGCATCCCACGGCGCTTCGGCCTGCAGGTCCGGAGCGCCAACCGGGATCAGCAGCTCGGCGAACAGCCGGCGCACCTCCCAGTCCACCGGAAAGTTGCCGTCGCTGAGCAGCACGGCGCAATCGAAAGGCTCTTGATTGAAATCCACATGGTCGACGTCCATCCAGGCGCTCGTCAGTTGCACCTCGTTGCCCGGCTGCAGGTGGCGAAAGCGGCTCAGGCGCGCCAGCAGCCAGCGCATGGTCAAGGTCGAGGGGGCTTTCATGCGCAGGATGTCGTCTTCGCCGCGCAAGGTATTGCAGGCCCGCTCCAGTGACGAGAACCCGTCGCGCACACCGGGCAACAGCATCCGCGCCGCCTCGGTGGGCTGCAGATTACGACCGTTGCGCACGAACAGGCGGCAGCCGAAGTGATCTTCAAGCGTGCGGATGTGGCGGCTGACCGCGCTCTGGGTGATGGACAGCTCCTCACCGGCGCGGGTGAAGGAGCTCAGCCGCGCGGCGGCTTCAAATGCGCGCAGGGCATACAACGGTGGTAGCTGACGAGACATGGGGCACCTGTCATACGGGCGCATGAGGCAATTCGGCAGAAGCATACATCCATGAGTTCAACTCATGCCAATGATCGCTTTTATCTTTTTGTGCAATGTTGACCGAAGCCTCAGAATCGTGAGCTCTTTGTGTAGGACCCACACCCAAGGACTTCCCCCCATGCATGTCGCGCCCACCACCGAACTCAAGGCTCTGCTGCGCCTGGCCGGCCCCCTGGTCGCCTCGCAATTGGCGCACATGCTGATGGTGCTCACCGACACCCTGATGATGGCGCGCATCAGTCCACAGGCGCTGGCAGGGGGCGGCCTGGGCGCGGCGAGCTATTCGTTCGTGTCGATCTTCTGCCTGGGCGTGATCGCCGCGGTCGGCACCCTGGTGGCCTTCCGCAAAGGCGCAGGTGACATCGCCGGTGCCACGCGCCTGGCGCAGAACGGCCTGTGGTTGGCCTGGGGCCTGGCGCTGGGCGCGGCCCTGGTGTTGTGGAACCTCAAACCTTTGCTGCTGCTGTTCGGCCAGCGTCCCGACAACGTCGACATGGCCATGCAGTTCCTTACCCTGCTACCCCTGGCGCTGCCCGGCTACCTGACCTTCATGGCCCTGCGCGGCTTCACCAGCGCACTGGGCCATTCGACCCCGGTGATGGTCATCAGCCTGGTGGGCACGGTACTCAACTACCTGTTCAACCACGCGTTGATCGAAGGCATGTTCGGCCTGCCCAAGCTGGGCCTCATGGGCATCGGCCTGGTCACGGCCGTGGTGTCGCTGGGCATGGCCATCGCCCTGGCTCTATACATCCACTGGCACCGTGCATACGACGCCTATCCGCTGCGCAAGGGCCTGTCACACCCATCGCTCGATGCACTTCGCGAGTTGTGGCGGCTGGGCCTGCCGATCGGCGGTACCTACATCGTGGAAGTCGGCTTGTTCGCCTTCGCCGCCCTGTGCATGGGTGTACTGGGCGATACCGAGCTGGCCGCCCACCAGATCGCCCTGCCGATCATTTCGGCAGCGTTCATGGTGCCGACCGGGCTGTCCTATGCGGTGACCATGCGAGTCGGGCTGTACTACGGCGCAGGCAACCTGCTGGCCGCGCGCAGCGCCGGGCGCATCGGGATCGGCCTGGGCGCGGTGGTGATGTTCACCTTCGCGGTGCTGTTCTGGCTGTTCCCGGAGACCTTCGTGGGGCTGCTGGTCGACCGCAATGATCCGGCGTTCGCCGCCATCTTCGCGCTCGCCGTGCAGCTGGTGATGGTGGCCGCCTGGTTCGAGCTGTTCGACGGCACGCAGACCATCGCCATGGGCTCGATCCGCGGCCTGAAGGACGCCAAGACCACGTTCGTGATCGGTCTGCTGTGCTACTGGCTGGTGGGCGCGCCATGCGCCTGGGTGTTCGCCTTCACGCTCGGCGGGGGTGCGGTGGGTATCTGGTGGGGCTTGGCGCTGGGGCTGGCGTGTGCGGCGGTGGCGCTGACGCTGGCATTCGAATGGCGGATGAAGCGGTTGCTGGGCAAGGCGGCCGTGGGGGCGGCGGTTTCGGCCTGAAATCAGTGGCGGCCCTATCGCGGGCCGCTACCGGCTAAACACTCACCAACTGCGGCTTGGCCGCCTGGAACAGGTAGACGATCAGCTCATCGATCGGCAGCGGCCGGCTCACCAGGAACCCTTGCACCTGGTCGCAACCGAAATCACGCAGCAGACCCAGTTGCTCATCGCTTTCCACCCCTTCGGCCACCACTTCCAGGTTGAGGTTGTGCGCCAGGTTGATCATCGCGTGCACCAGCTTGCGGTTTTCTTCGCGCTGTTCCATGCCGGCGACGAAGCTGCGATCGACCTTGAGCAAGGTGATGGGCAGGCTGTTCAGGTGCACGAACGACGAAAAACCAGTGCCAAAGTCATCCAGCGAGAAACGCACACCCAGGCGCCCCAGTGCATCCATGGTCTGGCGCACCACTTCGTTGCGGCGCATCACCGCGGTCTCGGTCAGCTCGAACTCCAGCCAACGCGCATCGACGCCGTGTTCGACGATCAGCCGGCTCAGGGTCGCCAACAGCTGGCTGTCCTGGAACTGGCGGAAGCTCAGGTTCACCGCCATGTGCAGCGGCGCCAGGCCGTGCTCGCCCAGGGCCTGCATGTCACGCAGGGCGCGGGAGATCACCCAGTAGCCCAGCGGTACGATCAGCCCGCTCTGCTCGGCCAGCGGCACGAACTCGCTCGGCGGCAGCAGGCCACGCTCGGCATGCCGCCAGCGCACCAGTGCCTCGAGGCCGACGATGGTGCCGTCCTTGAGGTTCAAGCGCGGCTGGTAGTGCAGCTCCAGCTCGTCACGACGCAGGGCCCGACGCAGCTCGCTTTCCAGGTCGGCGAGGCTGCGGGCGTTGCTGTTTATTCGCTCGTTGAACACGTAATACGTGCAGCCTTGGCTGCCCTTGGCCTGGCGCATGGCGATGTGCGCATGCCACATCAACGGATCGGCGCCCGCTTGCGCACGGGCATGGGCCAGGCCCAGGCTGCAACCAAGCAGCAGGCTTTCGCCATCGATCCAGTACGGCTCGGCCAGGGCTTCGACGATACGCTCGGCGGTGCGCTCGGCGCGGCTGGGGTCGCGGCGGGTGTCGATCAGCAGCGCGAACTCATCGCTGCCCAGGCGCGCCAACTGATCACCGGCCTCCAGCTGCTGCTTGAGTCGGTTGACCACCTGCAGGATCAGGCGATCACCGCCCTGGTGCCCCAGGGCGTCGTTGACGTGACGGAAGTTGTCCAGGTCCAGGTGACCGAGGGCCAGGCCGCGGCCTGCGTTCTCCGCCAGGCGTGCGCTGAGCAGTGCCTGGAAGCCCTGGCGATTGGCGATGCCGGTGAGCGGGTCCTGCTCGGCCAGGCGTTGCAAGGTGGCGACCAGCACACCGCGTTCACGCACATGACGCAACGAGCGGCGCAGCGCGTCACTGCTCAGTTGCCCACGCACCAGCCAGTCACTTACGCCCACCGGAGGCGTCTCGGGCTCGTGCTCCAGCAGCAGGATGGTCGGCAGGTCGCAGCGTCCGGGTGTCGGCTGCAGGTCGGGCGTGGCCAGTACCACGGCTTGGCGATCGTGAACGAACAGGCTGTCCACCGCCTCCCAGTTCGGCGCAGTCAGCAGTACCGCGCTGCCAGCCAGCGGCTGGACACATTCGCGCAGCAACGCAGCCCATTCCGGCTCATCGGCCAACAGCAGCAAGCGCAACGGTTCGACGGGCGTGGACAAGCGGGCTCCTTAGGGCTCGAACAGTGTGACCGAGGATGTGCCGTATCCTAACCGACAAGTGGAAATGATTCTCACTTTTATATGTGGCGTTCCCTGCCCCGCATCTCGACGGATTTTGCCGTGCATCCTGCGCGAAAGTCGCAACGCCCGCAAATCTGAATGGTGCGCTGCATCACACTGTCAGACGGTCGCGCCATAACCGACCCATGCCTGCTAGAATGCGCGGCTATTTTCTGGTTACTCCCGGTTTCTAGCATGTCCCGACTCAACCCCCGGCAACAGGAAGCCCGAGACTACGTCGGCGGCCCTCTATTGGTGCTCGCCGGTGCAGGCTCCGGCAAGACCAGCGTGATCACGCGCAAGATTGCCCACCTCATCCAGAACTGCGGCATCCGTGCCCAGTACATCGTCGCGATGACCTTCACCAACAAGGCCGCGCGCGAGATGAAGGAGCGGGTCGGCACCCTGCTGCGTCCAGGCGAAGGCCGGGGCCTGACGGTGTGCACCTTCCACAACCTGGGCCTGAACATCATCCGCCGGGAACACCAGCGCCTGGGCTACAAGCCGGGCTTCTCGATCTTCGACGAGTCCGACATCAAGGCGCTGCTGTCGGACATCATGCAGAAGGAATACTCCGGCGACGACGGGCTGGACGAGATCAAGAACATGATCGGCTCGTGGAAGAACGACCTGATCCTGCCCGCCGAAGCCCTGGAGAAAGCGCGCAACCCGCGCGAGCAGACCGCCGCCATCGTCTACACCCACTACCAGCGCACGCTCAAGGCGTACAACGCGGTGGACTTCGACGACCTGATCCTGCTGCCGGTCAAGCTGTTCCAGGAGCACACCGACGTGCTGGAACGCTGGCAGAACCGCGTGCGCTACCTGCTGGTCGACGAATACCAGGACACCAACGCCAGCCAGTACCTGCTGGTGAAGATGCTCATCGGCATGCGCAACCAGTTCACCGTGGTGGGCGACGACGACCAGTCGATCTACGCCTGGCGTGGCGCGCGCCCGGAAAACCTGATGCTGCTCAAGGAGGACTATCCCTCCCTGAAAGTGGTGATGCTCGAGCAGAACTACCGCTCCACCAGCCGCATCCTGCGCTGCGCCAACGTGCTGATCGCCAACAACCCCCACGACTTCGAGAAGCAGCTGTGGAGCGAGATGGGCGTGGGCGACGAAATCCGCGTGATCCGCTGCAAGAACGAGGAAGCCGAGGCCGAGCGCGTGGCCATGGAAATCCTCACCTTGCACCTGCGCACCAATCGCCCGTACAGCGACTTCGCCATCCTCTACCGCGGCAACTACCAGGCCAAGCTGATCGAGCTGAAGCTGCAGCACCACCAGGTGCCCTATCGCCTGTCGGGCGGCAACAGCTTCTTCGGTCGCCAGGAGGTCAAGGACCTCATGGCCTACCTGCGCCTGCTGGTCAACCCGGACGACGACAACGCCTACCTGCGGGTGATCAACGTGCCGCGCCGCGAGATCGGCTCGACCACGCTCGAAAAGCTCGGCAACTACGCCACCGAGCGCGGCGTGTCGATGTACGCGGCAAGCGAGGAGCTGGGCTTGGGCGAGCACCTCGATGCGCGCTACACCGAGCGCCTGCAGCGCTTCAAGCACTGGCTCGACGGCGTGCGTCACAAGGTTGCCCTGGAAGACCCGATCGCTGCGCTGCACGAGATGGTCAAGGACATCGACTACGAGAACTGGATCCGCCAGAACACCGCCAGCGACAAGGCGGCGGATTTCCGCATCGGCAACGTCTGGTTCCTGATCGATGCGCTGAAGAACACCCTCGAGAAGGACGAAGAGGGTGACATGACCATCGAGGACGCCATCGGCAAGCTGGTGCTGCGCGACATGCTCGAGCGCCAGCAGGAAGAGGAAGAAAACGCCGAGGGTGTGCAGATGATGACCCTGCACGCCTCCAAGGGCCTGGAATTCCCCTACGTATTCATCATGGGCATGGAGGAAGAAATCCTCCCCCACCGCTCGAGCATCGAAGCCGACACCATCGAGGAAGAGCGCCGCCTGGCCTATGTGGGCATCACCCGCGCCCGTCAGACTCTGGCCTTCACCTTCGCCGCCAAGCGCAAGCAGTACGGCGAGATCATCGACTGCACGCCCAGCCGGTTCCTGGATGAACTGCCGCCGGACGACCTGGCCTGGGAAGGCCTGGAGGATGCGCCTGTGGAGGTGAAGGCGGCGCGGGGCAATAACGCGCTGGCCGACATCCGGGCCATGCTCAAACGCTGACCAACCGTTACTCTTTAAACCTTTGCCGCGACCTTCTGGATGCGGCCACCTTTGCTACATCGAGGAATACACAGTGGAAGCACTGCAGCAGAAGATTCGCGAAGAAGGCATCGTGCTTTCCGATCAGGTTCTCAAAGTCGACGCGTTTCTCAACCACCAGATCGACCCTGCGCTGATGCAACTGATCGGTGACGAGTTCGCCCGCCTGTTCGCAGACTCGGGCGTGACCAAGATCGTCACCATCGAAGCGTCGGGCATCGCCCCGGCGGTGATGACCGGCCTGAAGCTGGGCGTGCCGGTGATCTTCGCCCGCAAGCATCAGTCGCTGACCCTGACCGAGAACCTGCTGACCGCTTCGGTGTATTCCTTCACCAAGCAGACCGAGAACACCGTGGCCATCTCGCCGCGTCACCTCAACAGCAGTGATCGCGTGCTGGTGATCGATGACTTCCTGGCCAACGGCAAGGCTTCACAGGCGCTGATTTCGATCATCAAGCAGGCCGGCGCCACCGTGGCGGGCCTGGGGATCGTCATCGAGAAATCGTTCCAGGGCGGTCGCGCCGAGCTGGACAGCCAAGGCTATCGCGTCGAATCGCTGGCTCGGGTGAAGTCGCTGGAAGGTGGGGTCGTGACCTTCATCGAATAAGGCCGCTACGCGAGCTCTGTGGGAGCGGGTTTACCCGCTCCCACAGGGGCCAGCATGTCCGAGCGTTTATTTTGCAGCCTGCAACCCCGCCAGCAGCAACCGCTGGTACAGCTCCTCCTTCAGCCCCTGCGGTTCACTCAGCCCCATCCGCACCAGATGCGCCGTATAGGCCTGAGGTTCTGGCGCATCCAGCGCCGCCTTGCCCAGCTCCAGCACCTCGCTCAGCTTGAACTTGCTCTTGAGCCAGTTCAGCGCCCGCAGCAGGTCCTGCTCCTCAGGCGTGAAGTCGCTGCCCAGCGGGTACTCGGGGAACAACCCCGCATACCGCGCCCTGATCGCTTCCAGGCGCTCGGGCGTGTTGTCGGTGAAGCGTGCCGATAGCTCGAAGTCCCGCGCCAGCTTGCCGGCCTTCTTGGCCTGCTCCATCAAAGGTTTCTGAAAACGTGAGTCACTGATTGCCAGCAACCGTGCGATCACCTCGCTGTCGGTCTGCCCACGCAGATCGGCGATGCCGTATTCGGTGATCACGATGTCACGCAGGTGCCGGGGAATGGTGCAATGTCCATACTGCCAGAACACATTCGACGTCACCTCGCCACCCGCCTCGCGCCAGCTACGCAGCAGCAGGATCGAGCGCCCGCCCTCCAGTGCATGGCCCTGGGCGACGAAGTTGTACTGCCCGCCCACACCGCTGAGCACCCGGCCATCTTCCAGCTGATCGGCCACCCCGGCACCGAGCAGGGTCATGCCAAACACCGTGTTGACGAAGCGCGCATCGCGGCGCTGGCGACGCTTGAGTGCTTCGTCGCCATACAGCTCGTTAATGAAGCTGATGGCGGTCATGGCGAAGCGTTTGCGCTGCTCAAGAGGCATCTGCCGCAAGCGCTGGTAGAAATCTGCGGTGCCGAGAAAGAACCCGCCATGCACCAGCACGCCCTGCTCGTCGGCCGGGCGCCGCACCACGCCTGCTTCGGCCAGCGCCAGCAGGCCGTTGACGAACATCTCGCTGCAGCCGTAGAGCCCTTGGGCGAAGGCATCCATACCACCCTCACGCTCGATCAGCGTTTTCCAGGGGTTCAGGTCCAGGTCTTCGAGCAACGCGCGGTAGGCGTCGTTGTCGTCCTGGCGCGCGAGCAGCGCTGCGGCCACGGCATCGCCCATGGCGCCGATGCCGATCTGCAGGGTGCCGCCATCACGCACCAGGGTGCTGGCGTACAGGCCGATGCAGTGGTCCTGGAGGGTGACCGGCATGTTCGGGGTGCAGAACAGTCGACGCTGCTCGGGGGTATCGATCAGCAGGTCGAAATCCTGTGCAGGCAGTTCGGCGTCGCCCGGCATGTAGGGCAGTTCGGCATGCACCTGGCCGAGCATGAGGATGGTTTCGCCTGCGGCACGGCGTTTGGCGATCATTGGCAGCAGGTCGAGGGTAATGTCGGGGTTGCAGGCTAGGCTCAGGTGATCCGGACGCTCGGGCGTAGCGGCAACGATCTGGGCGATGAGGTTCAAGCCCTTGGCGTTGATATCGCGCGCAGCGTGGCTGTAGTTGCTACTGACGTAGTCCTGCTGGGCGGTCTCGCTGTGCAGCAGCGAACCGGGCTGCATGAAGAACTGCTCGACACGGATGTTGGCCGGGAGGGTGTCGTTGCGCAGGTCGGCGAGGTAGTCGAGCTCTTCGTAGTCGGCGAAGACGCGCTCGACGAAGGGTTCGAGGAAGCGCCGCTGCAGGCCGTCACCCAGCGGCGGTCTGCCCAGGCTGAGGGCGGTGTAGATTGTCAGGCGCCGCTCGGGCAGGCTGCGGATGCGGGCATAGAGGGCGTTGACGAAGGCATTGGGTTTGCCCAGGCCCAGGGGCAGGCCCATGTGGATATGGGCCGGGAGGCGGGCCAGGACCTGGTCGACGGCCTGGTCGATCGAGCAGCGATGGGGCATCGGGGGCTCCTGTGGCTTTGTGGGGGCTTGCAGGCTGTGACCATTACCCTGGCTGATTTGCTGACCAGACCGGCCCTTTCGCGGGCAAGCCCGCTCCTACAGGTTGGGACCATTGCCCTGGCTGATTTGCTGAACAGGCCGGCCCTTTCGCGGGCAAGCCCGCTCCTACAGGTTGTGATCATTACCCTAGCTGATTTGCTGACCGGGCCGACCTTTTCCCGGGACCGGCACCTACCCATAAATGCAAAAGCCCGCCATCAATGGCGGGCTTTACGCAAATCCAGTCCGGTCTACAGCCCGGACATCTTCTTGATCGCCCCCTTGAGCTCCTCATCCGAGCAGTCGGCGCAGGTGCCCTTGGGCGGCATGGCGTTGATGCCGGTGATGGCCTTGGCCAGAATCCCGTCGAGGCCGCCCTGGTGATCGGCGCGCTCTTTCCAGGCCGCCGTGTCGCCGATCTTCGGCGCGTTCAGCAGGCCCGTGCCATGGCAGGCATTGCAGTGCTTGGCGATGATTTCGTCGGGTGTCTTGGCGCCACCGCCACCGGCCGATACGGCCACTTCCATGCCTTTGCACTCCTGGCCCTGGACGCACACCTGCCCCACCGGCTCCAGGCGCTTGGCGATGTCGTCGTTGGTCGCAGCGCTTGCATTGAGTGCCCAGAGGGCGAATACGGCTGCTGGTACGGCCAGCATTTTCTTGATTTGGTTCACGCGTACACCCTCATGGTGGCTAATCACGCCCGCCGCCACGGTTGGCGAGCGTTGAAAAGTATAGCGGCTACCCGGAAGGCGTGAAACGACCCCACACAGGAAAGGGGTATTGGCGAAACAATACGCTGCGCTGGATCAAAAGTTCGAAGGCGTGGCAGCACTGATCAGGCGGGCAGGTTCGTCGAAAGGGTTGCGGAAACGGTGCGGACGGGTGCTCTCGAAGTAGTAGCTGTCGCCCGCTTCGAGGATGAAGGTTTCGGCGCCGACCACCAGTTCAAGACGGCCTTCGAGGAGGATTCCGGTCTCTTCGCCATCGTGTGTGAGCATCTCTTCACCCGTGTCGGCCCCCGGCGGATAAACCTCGTTGAGAAAGGCGATGGCACGGTTGGGGTGCGATTTGCCGACCAGCTTCATGGTCACCGCGCCGTCGGAAATGTCGATCAGCTCGTGGGCCTTGTAGACGATCTGGGTGGGGCTTTCCGGCGCAAGCTCGACGGAAAAGAACTCGACCATCGACATGGGAATGCCGCTCAGCACCTTGCGCAGGGAGCTGATCGACGGGCTCACGCTGTTCTTCTCGATCATCGAGATGGTGCTGTTGGTTACGCCCGCCCGTTTGGCGAGTTCGCGCTGGGACAGGCCCTTGAGCTTGCGGATGGCTTGCAGTCGTTCGCCGACGTCCAAAGCTTGCGCCTCCAGAAACGGTCGAGATGGGGTCAAATGTGAACGATATCATGGCAATGCCGTTCAGTATTTACAACACGCAAGACCCCAGCCTGTCCGCTTCAGCGCCTCATTCGCCGTAATAATCCAATGGCACGCGCCGCAGGTTGCAGAAGATCTGGTAGGGAATGGTGCCCGCCTGTTGCGCCACGTCACTGGCCAGGACCTGCTTGCCCCACAGCTCGACCGGGCTGCCGATACCCGCTTCGGGCACTTCGGTGAGGTCGACGCAGAGCATGTCCATCGAGACCCGACCAATCAGTTGAGTACGCTTGCCGGCGACCACCACCGGGGTGCCGGTGGGCGCGTGGCGTGGGTAGCCATCGGCGTAACCCATCGCGACCACGCCAACCCGGGTCGGGCGCGGGCTGGTGAACTTGGCACCGTAGCCGACTGGCTCACCGGTCGGCAGTTCGCGCACGCTGATGATCCGCGATTGCAGGGTCATTACCGGTTGCAGGCGCGCAGCTGCGGCCTGCTCGACTTCGAACGGCGTGGCCCCGTACAGCATGATGCCCGGACGCACCCAATCACTCGGCACCTGCGGCCAGCCCAGCACACCGGGGGAGTTGCGCAGGCTGCACTCGGCGGCCAGCCCCTGGCGGGCGGCCTGGAACACGGCGACCTGCTGCTCGGTGGTCGAGGCATCGAGCTCGTCGGCACGGGCGAAGTGGGTCATCAGCACGATGCGCGCGACCTTGCCGCTGGCCAGCAGGCGCTGGTAGGCCTCGTGGTAGTCCTTGGGGTGCAGGCCCACGCGGTGCATGCCGCTGTCGAGCTTGAGCCAGATGTTCAGCGGCTTGCGCACAGCGGTCTGCTCGATCGCTTCGAGCTGCCACAGCGAGTGCACCACGCACCACAGGTCGTGCTCGGCGATCAGCGCCAGCTCGCTGGCCTCGAAGAAGCCTTCGAGCAGCAGCACCGGAGCCTTGATCCCTGCGGCACGCAGCTCCAGGGCCTCTTCGATGCAGGCAACGGCGAAACCGTCAGCCTCGGTCTCCAGCGCCAGGGCGCAACGTACCGCACCGTGGCCGTAGGCATCGGCCTTGACCACGGCAAGGGCCTTGGCGCCGGACAATTCACGGGCCAGGCGGTAGTTGTGACGGAGGGCTTGGAGGTCGATCAGGGCACGGGCGGGGCGCATGGAGGGCAGCCTTCTGGTGGATCTGTTTATGACGGAGGAACGGTGCTGGCCTTTTCGCGGGCAAGCCCGCTCCCACAAGTCCTCATCCTGCCGTGGGAGCGGGCTTTCCCGCGAAGAGGCCAGCGCTGCAATTACTGGTGAGCCGATACCGGGCTACCGTGGCCAGCACTCTCGCGGCTGTTGCCGTAGCGCGAGATATCCAGCCCTTCGGCACTGATCTGCGGCTTCTTGCGCGCGATCAGGTCGGCCAGCAGGCGACCGGAACCGCAAGCCATGGTCCAGCCCAGGGTGCCGTGACCTGTATTGAGGAACAGGTTGCGGAACGCGGTGCCACCGACGATCGGGGTGCCATCCGGAGTGGCCGGGCGCAGGCCGGTCCAGAAACTGGCCTGGCTCAGGTCGCCGCCGCGAGGATAAAGGTCGTTGACGATCATCTCCAGCGTTTCGCGTCGACGCGGGTTCAGCGACAAGTCAAAACCGGCGATTTCAGCCATGCCACCGACACGGATACGGTTGTCGAAACGGGTGATGGCGACTTTGTAGGTTTCGTCGAGAATGGTCGACGTCGGCGCCATGTCGGCATCGGTGATCGGCACGGTCAGCGAGTAGCCCTTGAGCGGATACACCGGTGCCTTGATGCCCAGCGGCTTGAGCAGTTGCGGCGAATAGCTGCCCAGCGCCAGCACGTAGCGATCGGCTGTCTCCAGCTTGCCGTCGATCCACACGCCATTGATACGGTCACCGGCATGGTCCAGGCGCTGGATGTTCTGGCCGAAGCGGAACTCGACGCCCAGCTTGATGGCCATGTCGGCCAGCTTGGTGGTGAACAGCTGGCAGTCGCCGGTCTGGTCGTTGGGCAGGCGCAGGGCGCCAGCAAGGATGTCCTTCACGCCCGCCAGCGCAGGCTCCACGCGGGCGATGCCGTCGCGGTCGAGCAATTCGTAAGGCACGCCAGACTGCTCGAGCACGGCAATATCCTTGGCTGCGGCATCGACCTGGGCCTGGGTGCGGAACAGTTGGGTGGTGCCCAGGGTGCGGCTCTCGTAGGCGATGCCGGTTTCGGCGCGCAGCTCGTCGAGGCAGTCGCGGCTGTACTCGGACAGGCGCACCATGCGCTCCTTGTTCACCGCATAGCGATTGGCGGTGCAGTTGCGCAGCATCTGCGCCATCCACAGGTACTGGTCGACGTCACCGGTCAGCTTGATGGCAAGCGGTGCGTGGCGCTCGAGCAGCCACTTGATGGCCTTGAGCGGCACGCCTGGCGCGGCCCAGGGCGAGGCATAGCCGGGCGAGATCTGGCCAGCGTTGGCGAAGCTGGTTTCCATGGCCGCAGCCGGCTGGCGATCGACCACCGTCACTTCGAAACCTTGCCGGGCCAGGTAATAGGCACTGGCGGTTCCGATCACACCGCTACCAAGTACCAGAACTCGCATCGTTTATCCCTCGCACGCGGTACACCGCAGTCTTTTGTTGAAATGGCATGGATGCGCGCAGTATAAGAATCTCAGCCCAGTGCTTTTCACTATATAAAAACCTATATTTGGCGAGAATTCTCGGCAAAAACGCCTTTCACGGAGGGGCATCCCCTATGAGAACCCAACACCAAAGCAAACGTGAACTGGACAAGATCGACCGCAACATCCTGCGCATCCTGCAGAATGACGGGCGTATCTCCTTCACCGAGCTGGGCGAGAAAGTCGGGTTGTCCACCACCCCCTGCACCGAACGTGTCCGCCGCCTGGAACGTGAGGGCATCATCATGGGCTACAACGCCCGCCTCAATCCGCAACACCTCAAGGGCAGTCTGCTGGTGTTCGTCGAGATCAGCCTGGACTACAAGTCCGGCGACACCTTCGAAGAGTTCCGCCGCGCCGTCCTCAAGCTGCCGCATGTGCTGGAGTGCCACCTGGTGTCGGGAGACTTCGACTACCTGGTGAAGGCGCGCATTTCCGAGATGGCCTCGTACCGCAAGCTGCTGGGCGACATCCTGCTCAAGCTGCCGCATGTGCGCGAATCGAAGAGCTACATCGTGATGGAAGAAGTCAAAGAGAGCCTCTGCCTGCCAATTCCGGACTGAACCGTCAGACCAGCACCTGGCGGGTGCTGGCGATATAGCCATGGATCAGCCGCTCGGCCTCGGGCTCGATCGGCTGCTGCGGACCACGACCACGGGGGCAGGCCATGCGCGGCGTGGTACCGAACAGGCGGCAGATCAGCGGGCGCTCTTCATAGACGGTGCAGCCTTGCGGGCCGAGGTGCACACAGTCCAAGCGCTCCAGCGCGGCATCCTGCTCGGCCTGGGTCTTGCGTGGCAGGCGAGCCATCTCTTCACTGGATGTGGTAACCGGGCCACAGCAGTCGTGGCAGCCGGGCTCGCATTCGAAGGACGGGATGAGTTCGCGCAGGAACTGGATCTTGTGGTTGCAGGGCATGGGCGGTGTGTCGTCGAGGTTTGTGAGGATTATAGGGCCATTCGCCGAGCAAGCCCTCGCCCGGTTGCCCAACCGCGAAACCCCAGCTTATCCTCGCCCCCTTCGCACCGACTCCAGGGCCTTCCCAGATGATCCACAGCGCGCAGCACGCCGCCTCCTACTATGCCGCCAGCAGCGCGCCGCAACCGGACTACCCCAGCCTCGAAGGCGAGCACAGCGCCGATGTGTGCATCGTCGGCGGCGGTTACTCGGGCCTGAATACCGCCATCGAGCTGGCCGAGCGCGGCTTCTCGGTGATCCTGCTCGAAGCCCGCAAGATCGGCTGGGGCGCCAGCGGTCGCAATGGCGGGCAGTTGATCCGCGGCGTTGGCCACGATGTCGAGCAGTTCCTGCCAGTGCTCGGCGAGGATGGCGTGCGCAGCCTCAAGCTGATGGGCCTGGAGGCCGTGGAGATCGCACGTCAGCGTATCGAGCGCCACGCCATCGCCTGCGACCTGACCTGGGGTTACTGCGACCTGGCATACAAGCCCGCCGAGCTGGACGGCTTCGCTGAAAATGCCGAAGAGCTGCGCAGCCTGGGCTACCGCCACGAGGTCCGCGTGGTGCCCGCGTCCGAGATCCGCAGCGTGGTCGGATCCGACAGCTTCGTCGGCGGCCTGGTCGACATGGGCTCGGGCCACCTGCATCCACTCAACCTGGCCCTGGGCGAAGCGGCCGCCGCCGAGCGCCTGGGCGTGAAGCTGCACGAGGGTTCGGCAGTAACCCGCATCGACTACGGCCCGCAAGTCCAGGTGCACACGGCGCGGGGCCGCGTGCGCGCCAGTACGCTGGTGCTGTGCACCAACGCCTACCACAACGACCTCAACCGCGAACTGGGCGGCAAGGTGCTGCCCGCCGGCAGCTACATCATCGCCACCGAACCCCTGGGCGAAGCACGTGCCCGCCAGTTGCTGCCACAGAACATGGCCGTGTGCGACCAGCGCGTGGCGCTGGATTACTTCCGCCTGTCCGCCGACCACCGCCTGCTCTTCGGCGGCGCCTGCCACTACTCCGGACGCGACCCGAAGGACATCGGCGCCTACATGGGCCCGAAGATGCTCAAGGTGTTCCCGCAGCTGGCCGGCGTGCGCATCGACTACCAGTGGGGCGGCATGATCGGCATCGGTGCCAATCGCCTGCCGCAGGTCGGGCGCCTGGCCAGCCATGCCAACGTCTATTACGCCCAGGCCTACTCCGGCCACGGCCTGAACGCCACGCACCTGGCCGGACGCCTGCTGGGCGAGGCCATCAGCGGCCAGCAGGCGGGGCGCTTCGACCTGTTCGCCAAGGTACCGCACGCGACCTTCCCTGGCGGCAAGCACCTGCGCTCGCCGCTGCTGGCGCTGGGGATGCTCTGGTACCGACTCAAGGAGCTGCTCTGATCACGCTCGCCAGAATGGCTTGCACCCTTCCTCCCGAGCCTGCTGGCGGCTGATGCCGATATCCAGCAACTGGTGATCGCTCAACTCGCGCAGCACCCTGCGCGAGCGCCAGCGATGCACCATCAGCCCCAGGCGACCCAAGCCCACAGGGGCACTGGAAACCTTGGGCCACTGCCCTGCGCGCAATTCTTCCGCCAACAGTTGCAGCCGTACATCGCTCAAGCCGTTCATTGCCATGTCTCCTGATTGCCTCGAAAGCTGGAGAAAGCATGCGCTCGGCAGACATGCACGATACAGATTCAACACAGGATTATTATTTCCATACAGAATTGGCGCAACGACGGCTGAATGCCGTATTTTTGGCCAATCTGTATCGCTCACCTTGCCCAACGTGTGCAGGAGTATGCCGTGACCCTCTACATGAACCTCGCCGAATTGCTCGGTGCCCGGATCGAACAAGGCCTGTATCGTCCCGGCGAACGGCTGCCGTCGGTGCGCTCATTGAGCCTGGAACACGGCGTCAGCCTGAGCACCGTACAGCAGGCCTATCGCCAGCTGGAGGACAACGGCCTGGTGGCTCCGCGCCCCAAGTCCGGCTACTTCGTCACGGAAAATCGCAGCCTGCCGGCCCTGCCCGCCATCAGCCGCCCCGCCCAACGCCCTGTGGATATTTCCCAGTGGGAACAAGTGCTCGAATTGGTACGTGCCAGCCCTCACCCCGACGTGATCCAGCTCGGCCGCGGCATGCCCGACATCGAGAGCCCGACGCTCAAGCCCCTGCTGCGCAGCCTTGCCCAGCTCAGCCGGCGCCTGGACATGCCAGGGCTGTACTACGACAACATCCACGGCAACGAAGCCCTGCGTGAACAGATCGCCCGCCTGACGCTCGACTCAGGTTGCAACCTCGGGCCAGGCGACCTGGTGGTGACAACTGGTTGTCACGAAGCGCTGTCGACCAGCATCCGCGCAGTGTGCGAGCCGGGCGACATCGTCGCGGTGGATTCGCCCAGCTTCCACGGCGCCATGCAGACGCTCAAGGGCCTGGGCATGAAGGCGCTGGAGATCCCCACGGACCCAACCACTGGTATCAGCCTGGAGGCGCTGGAACTGGCGCTGGAGCAATGGCCGATCAAGCTCATCCAGATCACCCCCAGTTGCAACAACCCGCTGGGCTACATCATGCCCGAGGCGCGCAAGAAGGCCCTGCTGACCCTGGCCCAGCGCTACGACGTGGCGATTCTCGAAGACGATGTGTACGGCGACCTGGCCTACACCTACCCACGCCCACGCACCATCAAATCGTTCGACGAGGATGGCCGCGTACTGCTCTGCAGCTCGTTCTCCAAGACTCTGGCCCCAGGCCTGCGGGTCGGCTGGGTGGCGCCCGGGCGCTATCTGGAGCGGGTGCTGCACATGAAGTACATCAGTACCGGCAGCACGGCCTGCCAGCCCCAGTTGGCGATCGCCGACTTCATCGCCGAAGGCCACTATCAGCCGCACCTGCGCCGAGTCCGGGCGCAGTACCAGCGCGCCCGCGACCAGATGAGCGACTGGGTGACCCGCTACTTCCCGCCCGGCACCCGCGCCAGCCGGCCCCAGGGTGGCTTCATGCTGTGGGTGGAACTGCCCGAGAGCTTCGACACGCTGCGGCTCAACCGTGCGCTACTGGAACAGGGCGTACAGATCGCCGTCGGCAGCATTTTTTCGGCGTCGGGCAAGTACCGGCACTGCCTGCGCATGAATTTCGCCACCCGCGCCACCCCGGAAATCGAGGCGGCGGTACGCAAGGTAGGTGAAACTGCCTATCGCCTACTGGCGCAGGACAGTGACGCCGGGTAACTTTGCAGCGCTTTGCACGGTCCAACCTTCCAGTGACCTGTCGTACAGGACGATTCGCCTTTGAGACTCCAGCGGGCTCTGCCCCTCCTGCTGGCGCTGCTGCTCGGCCTGAGCGGCTGCGCCAGCGTCGATGCACCTCGCGACGTGAGCCAGGCGCTGCCGGCCAACGACTCGGCGTTCGGCCGCTCAGTCCAGCGTCAGGCCGCGCCCTATGAGGGGCGCTCCGGCTTTCGCCTGCTACCGAACAGCAACGAAGCCTTCCGCGCCCGCGCCGAGCTGATTCGCAACGCCCAGACCAGCATCGACCTGCAGTACTACATCGTCCACGATGGCCTGAGCACCCGCGCCCTGGTGCACGAGCTGCTGCGCGCCGCCGACCGCGGCGTGCGGGTGCGCATCCTGCTCGACGACACCACCAGCGATGGCCTGGACAGCCTGATCGGCACCCTCGCCGCCCACCCTCATATCCAGATTCGCGTGTTCAACCCGCTGCACCTGGGCCGCAGCACCGGCCTGACGCGTGCCATGGGGCGGCTGTTCAACCTGTCGCTGCAGCACCGACGCATGCACAACAAGCTGTTCCTGGTCGACAACAGTATGGCCATCGTCGGCGGCCGCAACCTGGGTGACGAGTACTTCGACGCCGAGCCCAACCTGAACTTCACCGACATCGACCTGCTGGGTGTAGGGCCTGTGGCCGAGCAACTCGGGCACAGCTTCGACCAGTACTGGAACAGCGCCCTGAGTCGGCCGATCGGCGACTTCCTGTGGAGCACGCCGGACGCCAGCGACCTGCGCGCTAGCCGCCAGCGCCTGGAAACCTGGCTGGCGCAGGCCAGGGTGCAGCGCAAGGCGCTGTACGACCGACTGATGGCCTATCAGACCGCGCCACGCCTGGACATCTGGCGCAACGAGCTGATCTGGGCACACAGCCAGGCGCTGTGGGATGCGCCGAGCAAGGTGCTGGCCCGCGGCGAGCCCGACCCCCAATTGCTGATGACCCAGCAACTGGCGCCGGACCTGAAGAACGTACACCGCGAGCTGATCCTCGTCTCGGCCTACTTCGTGCCGGGCGAGCCAGGCCTGCTGTACCTCACCAGCCGCGCCGACGCCGGCACCTCGGTCAAGCTGCTGACCAACTCGCTCGAAGCCACCGATGTGCCGGCCGTGCACGGCGGCTATGCACCCTATCGCCGAGCCCTGCTAGAACATGGCGTGGAGCTGTTCGAGCTGCGTCGCCAGCCCGGCGACCCGAGCGCCGCGCGCGGCGTCCTCAGCTTCAAGGGCCAGTCCGACTCGAGCCTGCACAGCAAGGCAATGGTCTTCGACCGGCGCAAGACCTTCATTGGCTCCTTCAACTTCGATCCCCGCTCGGTGCTGTGGAACACCGAGGTCGGGGTGATGGTCGACAGCCCCGAGTTGGCCGAGTACACCCGCGCGCTGGCCGAACAGGGCATGGCGCCGGCCTTGAGCTATCAACCGAAGCTGGTGGACGGGAAGATGGTCTGGGTGACCGAGGACAATGGCCAGGTGCATACCCTGACCGCTGAGCCGGGCGGAATATGGCGCCGGTTCAATGCCTGGGTGGCCAAGGCGGTGGGTTTGGAGAAGATGCTCTAGCGGACGGGCCGCGCGAGTGCGGCCCGGCTATTTCAGGCAGAGGCGGGCTCGAACGCACCGGGACGCCGGGTCAGCAGCACCAGCCCTGCAGCCCCTGCAGCCATCAGGAACAGCAAGGCATGTCCACTGACCCACTGGCTCCCTGCCCCGGCCAGCAACGGCCCGAGCAAACAACCGATACCCCACAGTTGCGCCACATGGGCGTTGGCACGCACCAATGCGTCATCGCGATAACGCTCGCCGATCAGGATCAGCGACAGGGTGAACAAGCCCCCCGCGCTCGCACCGAACAGTACCCACAGCGGCCACACCGCCGGGGTGTGCAGCAGCAGCGGAATCGCCAGGCTCGAACCCAGCAGACTCACCGCACAGCCACTGAACAAGGCTTGCCGGGACATGCGATCGGCCAGGGCGCCAATTGGCAACTGCAGCACGGCATCGCCGACCACCACGGTGCTGACCATGAACAACGCCACTTCGGCGGTGAAGCCCTGCTGCAACACATACACCGGCAGAAGCGTCAGAATCATCGCCTCGAATGCCGCGAACAACGCAATGGCCCAGGCAATGACCGGCAAACGCCGACAGAAGGCGAACAGGTCGCGGAAGGTGACGCTGCACGCCTCGGTCGACGGCGCACCACCGCGGCCAAGCAGGAGCAAGGGTGCGAGCAACAGCAGGCCGCTGGCGGCCCAGAAACCGAAATCATCTTCCGAGCCGAGAAAGCCCAGCACCAGCGGCCCGGCCAGCTGGCTCAGGGCATAGCTGCTGCCATACAGCGCCACCAGCCGCCCGCGCCACTGCTCGACCACCAACTGGTTGATCCAGCTTTCGCCGAGGATGAACACCACCGTCAGTGACATGCCGATCAGCAGGCGTAGCGCCAGCCACAGCGGATAGCTGGGCAACACTGCCACCAGCACGATCGACAACGCACCGCCCCACAGGCACAGGCGCATCGCCGATGGCACGCCGACCCAACCCGCCAGGCGGCTGGCCAGGCTCGCGCCGAGCAATACGCCGATTGCCGGCATCGCCGCCATCACGCCAATGGCGAACCCGCCGTAGCCCCAGCCTTCCAGGCGCAGGGATACCAGCGGCATGCTCACGCCGAGCGCAAGCCCGACACTGAGCACCGACGCCAGTACGGCAAAGTAGGTTCCCCAACGCATTGCAGACCCCCAGGTAAATTTGTTCAGGCCCATTCGCGGGCAAGCCCGCTCCCACAGGTACGCCGCCGCTCGCAAGGACGGCGCTGGGCCTGTGGGAGCGGGCTTGCCCGCGAAGAAGACTACCGGTTTACAGCTTGATCCAGGTCGCCTTCAGCTCGGTGTACTTCTCCAGTGCATGCAGCGACTTGTCACGGCCGTTGCCCGACTGCTTGAAGCCGCCGAAGGGTGCGGTCATGTCGCCGCCGTCGTACTGGTTGACCCACACGCTGCCAGCACGCACGGCGCGGGCAGTCTTGTGCGCCTTGGAGATATCGGCGGTCCAGATGCCAGCTGCCAGGCCATACGGGGTATCGTTGGCGATGGCGATGGCCTCTTCGGCGGTGTCGAAGGCGATCACCGACAGCACCGGGCCGAAGATTTCTTCCTGGGCGATCTTCATGGCGTTGGTCACGCCGTCGAAGATGGTCGGCTCGACGTAGGTGCCGCCGGTCTCTTCGAGGATGCGTTTGCCACCGGCCAGCAGTTTGGCGCCGTCCTGATGACCGGCGTCGATGTACGACAGCACGGTGTTCATCTGCTGAGTATCGACCAGCGCACCGACCGTGGTGGCCGGATCCAATGGGTTGCCTGGCTTCCAGGCCTTGAGGGCCTCGACCACCAGCGGCAGGAACTTGTCCTTGATCGAGCGCTCGACCAGCAGACGCGAGCCAGCGGTGCAGACCTCGCCCTGGTTGAAGGCGATGGCGCTGGCAGCGGCTTCGGCGGCGGCCTGCAGGTCAGGGGCGTCGGCGAAGACGATGTTCGGGCTCTTGCCACCGGCTTCCAGCCAGATGCGCTTCATGTTCGATTCGCCCGCGTACACCATCAGTTGCTTGGCGATCTTGGTAGAACCGGTGAACACCAGGGTATCGACATCCATGTGCAGGGCCAGGGCCTTGCCGACGGTGTGGCCATAGCCAGGCAGCACGTTCAGCACGCCTGCCGGGATGCCGGCCTCGATGGCCAGTTGGGCGATGCGGATGGCGGTCAGCGGGGACTTCTCGGACGGCTTGAGCACCACCGAGTTGCCGGTGGCCAGCGCCGGGCCGAGTTTCCAGCAGGCCATCAACAGCGGGAAGTTCCATGGAACGATGGCACCCACGACGCCTACCGGCTCACGGGTCACCAGGCCCAGTTGGTCGTGCGGGGTCGGTGCGACCTCGTCGTAGACCTTGTCGATGGCTTCGGCAGTCCAGTGGATGGCCTGGGCAGCGCCCGGAATATCGATGGTGGAGGAGTCGCCGATCGGCTTGCCCATGTCCAGGGTTTCCAGCAGCGCCAGTTCCTCGACATGCTTGCGCAGCAGGTCGGCGAAGCGGATCAGCTTGGCCTTGCGCTTGGCAGGAGCCAGTTGCGACCAGACGCCAGAGTCGAAGGTGGCGCGAGCGTTTTCCACGGCGCGGTTGGCGTCGGCCAGGTCACAACTGGCAACCTTGGCCAGGAAA
Organism: Pseudomonas putida; assembly: GCF_001636055.1. NCBI lineage: Bacteria > Pseudomonadati > Pseudomonadota > Gammaproteobacteria > Pseudomonadales > Pseudomonadaceae > Pseudomonas > Pseudomonas putida. The sequence goes on along the minus strand of NZ_CP011789.1, from coordinate 611,249 downwards.
CGTCCGTCGACCGGGCTCAGGCACTCGAAGGTTTCGCCGGAGGCGGCGTCGGTGTATTCGCCGTTGATGAAGGCGCGGCCTTCGATCTTCAGTTGCTGGGCACGCTGTTCCCAATCCGCACGAGTCAGGGTGGTCATACGAAACTCCTCCTCTTGTTAAGGTGCAGCCCCGTATTGAGGACTCACGGGCACTGTCAGAAATTCTGGCCGGGCGACAAGCGCACACGGGCATCCGACACCCTAAACCAGGCCGGTTAAACTATCAATATATTTGACACGAATGGCTTAAAAGCCTACTGATGTGCATTTTATTAAACAACAACAGGGTATCCAGCATGAGCATCGACAGCATCATCGACTTCGCCCAGGTCCTTACCGAAGCCGAGCGCTATCGCCCGGCGGCCGAGAAAATTCTCAAGGGCGAGCCGGACCAGGCGGTTTACAACCACTATTCGAGCCCCTGCGGGCAGTTCGCCGCGGGCGTCTGGGAGGGTGAGGTCGGCCAGTGGACGGTGAATTACACCGAGCACGAGTATTGCGAGATCGTCCAGGGCGTTTCGGTCCTGCGCGACCAGGATGGCGGCGCCAAGACCCTGCGGGCCGGTGACCGCTTCGTCATCCCGGCCGGTTTCAAGGGCACCTGGGAGGTGCTGGAAGCGTGCCGCAAGATCTATGTGATGTTCGAGCAGAAGTAACGGGGCTTGCGAGGATTAAGTACCGCATCCGTCGAACGGGAGGCTGCAACGATGGCAGCGTCCATTTCCGGACAGTCGACAAGGAACAGCATATGACTACCGACATCCTCGCCCCTGCACGCCACGTCATCGGTTCGCGCTACGTTGAAAGCGTGGGCGCCTACATTCTCGAGCTGACGGGCCTGAGTGCAGTTCGGATTGTTACCGGCGCCGCAGACCTGCGGGACTACAGGTCCGACCAGGTCAGGATCGATGTAGACGACGAAGGCATCATAAGCGGCCTGCGCAACTACTGAACCCTGTGGCGCGTAAGCTACGCCTGAAAAGGCAGCAATAAAAAAACCCGCTTCCTTTCGGTTGCGGGTTTTTTTGGTTGCCGATCAATTACTTGATCTTGGCTTCCTTGTACACCACGTGCTTGCGGACGACCGGATCGTATTTCTTGATCTCGATCTTGTCCGGAGTGGTGCGCTTGTTCTTGTCGGTGGTGTAGAAGTGGCCGGTACCGGCACTCGAAACCAGACGGATCAATTCACGCATGATGTTCTCCCTTAA